>NZ_BDEO01000006.1:0-293132 GCF_001662285.1 Halomonas caseinilytica | reverse complement strand
CTCCAGGGGCTGCTGGCGGCATTGCAACAGGCCACCCGGGAGTGAAGGAGAGCGATGTCTCGGACACTGATCATCATCGGGTTACTGCTGGTCGTCGCCGGGGTGTTCTGGCCCTGGCTCGGCAAGTTACCACTGGGGCAATTGCCGGGAGATATCGTGATCCGGCGTGAAAATCTGACCCTGTATTTCCCGATCACCACCATGCTGTTGATCAGCCTGGTGCTTTCCTTCGTGCTCTGGTGGTTCCATCGTTGATCGACATTGAGGCACTTCATCGCGTCAATGGATTGCATGTACGAGTTTCCGACGCTAGGCTGCGCGCCCTTCGATGAACCTCGAACCGATGGAGCGCACCCTCATGGAGCATGCCGGCTTCGACCTGGCGATGATCGGCCTGCTGGCGCTGATCTGCCAATGGCTTGCCTGGCAGCTGAAGCTGCCAGCCATTCTGATGCTGTTGGTCGCCGGCATTGCCGCCGGCCCTGTCACAGGGCTGCTCGACCCCGACGCCATGTTCGGCGAGCTGCTGTTTCCGCTGGTCTCGCTGGCCGTGGCGGTCATCCTCTTCGAGGGTAGCCTGACACTGGATTTCCGCGAACTGGGCGGCCATGGCCGCACGGTGCGACGCCTGGTCACCTGGGGTGCCTTGATCACCGCCGTGATCGGCACCGTCGCCGCTCACCTGCTGCTGTCGCTGTCGTGGGAGATGGCCAGCGTACTGGGCGCGTTGCTGGTGGTCACCGGTCCGACCGTGATCCTGCCCATGCTCCAGACCCTAGGGGCCCGTCAGCACCTGACCCAGATACTGCGCTGGGAAGGCATCCTGATCGATCCAGTCGGTGCCATCGGCGCCGTGCTGGTCTATGAATACGTCGCCCTGGGCTCAGGCGCGACGGGCGCTGCCACCCACACCCTGGTGCTGTTCGGCAAGACGGCCCTGATCGGCTTCGGTCTGGGAATTGGCGGCGGCTACCTCTGGGGGCTGATACTGCGCCGACACTGGTTGCCTCGCCAGCTGCACAGCTTCGGCACCCTGATGATGATGCTGACGCTGTTCTCGATCTCCAACCTGCTGTTTCACGAGTCGGGGCTGCTGACGGTCACGGTCATGGGCGCCTGGCTGGCCAATATGCGCGGCGTGCCGACCCGTCCCATCATCGAGTTCAAGGAAACCCTCTCGGTGCTGCTGATCTCGGGCCTGTTCATTCTGCTGGCCGCACGACTCACCGTGGACCAGCTGGCCCTGCTGGGCTGGCCGGCCTGGGCCTTCCTGTTCGTGCTGCTGGGCGTCGCACGCCCGCTGATGGTCTGGGTCTGCACCCTGGGCAGTCAGCTGGATATCCGCGAAAAGGCCTTGCTCGCCTTCATCTCGCCACGCGGCATCGTGGCCGCCGCCACGGCGTCGCTGTTCTCGATTCGCCTGGAGGAGATCGGCATGCCCGGGGCCGAGATGCTGGTGCCGGTGACCTTCCTGGTCATCATCAGCACGGTGGTGGGTCAGAGCCTGCTGTCGCGCCCCCTGGCAGGCTGGCTGGGCGTACGTCGCCCCTCGCCGGACGGCGTGCTGATCATCGGTGCCAATCCGGTAGCGCGACAGATCGGCCAGCAATTGCGTTCCGCGGGAGTCAGCGTGGTGCTGACGGACAGTAACTGGGACGCGATCCAGGAAGCCAAGGCACTGGGGCTGACCACCTACTACGGCGATCCTCTATCGGAGCACGCCGCCCAGCATCTGGAGCTCAGCAACATCGGCTATCTGCTGCCCCTTTCGCCCTATCGTGAACTCAACGACCTGGCGGCGCTGCATTTCGAGCATCTGCTGGGACGCGACCGGGTATTCCGGCTGGCCGTGGATGAAGGCCGCAGCGCCAATCGTCCCCATGGACAGGCCCTGAGCCATCTGCCGCTACTGTTCGGCCGCGACGTGACCTATGCCCGGCTCTCGCGCCTGGTCGCCGAAGGCGGCGAGCTGCAGCGCGTGCGCTTCGACGAAAAGACTCGCCTGGAGGGACAGCGCCGTCGACATGACGGGCGCTGGCTGCCCTTGCTCAGCATCAGCCAATCCGGTCGGCTACGCCTGGCCACCGCGGAAAACGGGCTGGCGCCCAAACGCGGCGATACACTGGTCAGCCTGGTGTTCGCCGATTCCCCGGCGTTCGACACCCCCTTGATGTCCTGAGCCGGACGAGCCGACCACGGAGGCGGGTCGGCTCGTCCGGTAGCCAAGCGCCTAGAAGAACAGCCGGCGCAGCGACTCCCCCGGGTCTTCCTCGCGCATGAAGGCCTCGCCCACCAGGAAACCGTGGACGTCGTGCTCCCGCATGCGCAGAACATCGTCGCGGGTATGGATACCCGATTCCGTGACCACCGTCACGCCGGCCGGCAGGCGGTCGAGCAGATCCAGGGTCGTCTCCAGACGGGTCTCGAAGGTGTGCAGGTCGCGGTTATTGATGCCCACCAGGGAGAGCTCTAGGGCCAGTGCCCGCTCCAGCTCATGGGCATCGTGCACCTCGACGAGCACGTCCATGCCGAGCTCGCTGGCCTGGCGATGCAGATCGGCCAGACGCGCATCGTCCAGGGCGGCCACGATCAGCAGGATGCAGTCGGCACCGATGGCGCGGGCCTCGCTGACCTGATAGCCATGAGTGATGAAATCCTTGCGAATCACCGGTAGCGAACAGGCCTCGCGGGCCGCGATGAGATCGTCCTCGTGACCCTGGAAGAAGTCGGCGTCGGTGAGCACCGACAAACAGGCCGCACCTCCAGCGGCGTAACGCTTGGCAATCTCGGCGGGACGGAAGTCCTCACGGATCACGCCTCGCGAGGGCGAGGCTTTCTTGATTTCGGCAATCACGGCCGGATCGCCATCTCGCATGCGAGCCTCCAGAGCGGTGATGAAACCGCGAGGCTCGCTCATCTCCTTCGCTCGGGCCAACAGTTCGGATTCGGGCACGGCCCGGCGACGCTCGGTCACTTCCTCAGCCTTGCGAGCCAGGATGCGAGTCAGAATGGTCGGTGTGGTCATAACATGCTCCGGGACAATGACCCTACTGGGCGAAGACGCGCGTGAAGTTGGCCAGTTCCTTGAGTTTCTCCAGAGGCAGCTTGGACGCCTGGGCATCCTGCGCCATGGCCACGCCCTCCTTGAGCGTGTCGGACACGCCGGCAGCATAAAGCGCCGCGCCGGCGTTCAGCGCCACGATGTCCGCCGCCGGACCATCGCCTACCAGGGACTGCTCGACCAGGCGCAGGCTGTCTTCGGCCGTCTGAACCTTCAGCGCCTCGAGCGACTGACGCTCGATACCGAAGTCCTCGGGGGCAATGGTGTACTCCCTGATCTCGCCGTCCTTGAGTTCAGCCACCTGCGTCGGGGCGGCAAGGGATATTTCATCGAGCCCGTCCTCGGCCCACACGACCATCACGTGCTCGCTGCCCAAACGCCGCATGACGTCCGCCATCAGCGGCACCAGGGAGGGATCGTAGACGCCCAGCAGTTGATTGGGCGCTCCGGCCGGGTTGGTCAGCGGCCCGAGAATATTGAACAGAGTGCGCACCCCCATCTCGCGACGCGGCCCGACGGCATGGCGCATGGCCGGATGATGGTTCGGCGCGAACATGAAGCCGACGCCCACCTCTTCGATACACCGTCCGACCTGGTCGGGAGAGAGATCCAGCCCAATGCCTGCCACGGAGAACAGGTCGGCACTGCCCGAGGACGAGGAAACGCCTCGGTTGCCGTGCTTGGCGACATGGGCGCCAGCAGCGGCGGCCACGAAGCTGGAGGCAGTGGAAACGTTGAACAGGTTGGCACCATCGCCTCCGGTACCGACGATATCCACCACGTTCTCGGCATTCAGCGTCACCGGCTTCATCAGCTCGCGCATCACCTGGGCGGCAGCGCTGATCTCCTCGGCAGACTCGCCCTTCATCGCCATGCCCATCAGGAAAGCGGCGATCTGGGCATCGCTGGCCTCTCCCGTCATGATATCGCGCATCAACGCATGGGTCTGGTCGAAGCTCAGGCTCTCGTGGCGCATCAGGGCACCGAGGGCTTCCCGCATCTGCATGGCCGTCTTCTCCTTTGGCTGTGGCAGCATTCAGCGACGCTCGAGAAAGTTGGCCAGAAGCTCGTGGCCCTGGCGCGTCAGGATGGATTCGGGATGGAATTGCACCCCTTCGATGTCGAGCTCCCGGTGACGAAGCCCCATGATCAATCCCGGCGTGACATCATCCTCATCGGTCCAGGCGGTCACCTCCAGGCACTCCGGCAGTCCCTCTCGCGCCACCACCAGGGAATGATAGCGGGTAACCTCCAGAGGATCCTCGAGCCCGGCAAACACGCCACGGCCATCGTGACGGATGCGCGACGTCTTGCCATGCATGACCTGGGGCGCGCGCCGCACCTCGCCGCCATACACCTGGCCGATGGCCTGATGCCCCAGGCAGATGCCAAGGATCGGCAGTCGGCCGGCAAAGTGGCGAACGGCTTCCATGGAGATTCCCGCCTCATTGGGTGTGCAGGGGCCGGGCGAGATCACCAGATGACTGGGTGACAGCGCCTCGATCTCCGCCACGCTGATGGCATCGTTACGATGGGTGACCACCTCCGCCCCCAGCTCGCCAAGATACTGGACGATGTTGAAGGTGAAGCTGTCGTAGTTATCGATCATCAGCACAGACATGGCTGTAACTTCCTGTTCCAATTGGCTTGAACGTTGTGCGTCGCAATTTGTTACCCAGGATATTACCCAGGTCGTTCTTAATGGGTGGCCAGCCGTGCAGGGACTATAGACACAAAAATGCCGCCCTGGCGGCGGCATTTTCTACAGTCGCAAGCGTGCCGCCCCGCTTTAGGAGCGCCACCACTTCATGGGACTGAGTGTCTGATCTGGTACGTTCATGCCGCCATAGTGCTCGCGCTCGTTGGGTTGTGTCAAGGTAGCGTCCTGCCCGCAGCTCTGCATCCCCCAGAGTGGCTGAAATATGGTGCCCCGTAGCAGGTGCCAGAAATTTTTTCTTGCATACTAGCTCCAATGGAGCTAGTATAAGAATCACCAGGACGGCACAGGGCCAGTCCTGAACCTCCAAGGAGAAGACGACATGACTACCGAATTCGAAACCGGCATCGCTCAGAACGGCACTCGCTACATCGAAGCCGAAGCCGGCTCTATTGAAATTGGCTTCACATACACAAAAGAGATCCGCTTCGACGCTCGGGAGCAAACAAAGAAGATGAAGCGCATCGGCCTCGAGGGGCACCCGTCCGGCAAGAAGATCCGCACCTATACCGTCACCGGCAAGGGTAAAGAGTTCACAGCGGGCGACCCGATGAAGGGTGAGAAGATGCAACGCTTCTACTGCGACATCGAAGAACAGATCATCTACGACGAGGAGTGAGAGCGATGCTGACGCAAGAGTTCACCACAGGCCCCTTCACCATCCGCCCTTCGGGGCGGATCCAGGGCGAGCAACTGTTCGACATCTACTACGGATCTAGCCTGATGGTTGAGCGCGTGCCGGCTACCCCAGGCACCCAGTCACAGGTGATTGAGCAGCTGGGCGACGCGCTCTCAAAGATCGTCGTTGAACTTTGCGAAGACCACGAGGCCAGCCACCGCATCGACCTGGTGAACAGTGACGGCGAACGGCTAGCCGCATTCCGCGCCGGATCTAGCGTCGTCGGCGGCATGACAGCAGGGCTCGTTGATGACCGCTTCGACTACTGGCTGCGGAGCGAAGATGGGCTCTACTCAGCCCCGGTTACATTGAGCGAGTATGCTCAGATCCGAGCGCGTGAGGAGTTGCCACGCAACGCCTGGATCGCCGACCTGCTACCTGATGAAGTGCTGACGCATGACGACAGCGAGTGGCGATCGCCCACGGCTTGGGAGATCCGACACATCGTCGGCGCCGGCAGCTTCATCGGTATCAGCGGAGCGAAAGCTGCCACCCTGGTCGGCGTCAACGCTTCATCGTTTCGCAAGTACACCGCAAGCGAAAACAGCAAGAATCGGCAGAACATGAGCTTCGCAATGTGGCATCTGCTTCTGCATCGACTCGGCGTCCAGCGCCTACCGGAGGGCCTGTCATGAATCTATCAGAGCTAACACAGCCCGAGCTTGTCGATCTGATACAGAAGGCCAGTGCCGAGCTGGCCGACCGCATGGCCCAGCCCGAGATAGAGCGCATCCCGCACCAACGGCCCACCGTCGTGATGCGCGAACCTCCGGCAGAAGACAAAGCCTTTGTTCTCCGCGTCAAAACAATGGTGTCGAAGGGGGTCTACATCAAAGCTGCTGAGCGCCGTCGCGTCGCGGCGATTGCGGAAGACTACCCAGAATGGGTCAAGCAACAGGGGCTTCCTACAGAGCGCGGGACAAGCGCCTGGCGGGACGCCAGCGAGGCCCTTCATCTTTACAAGCCAGCCGACGAGCAGTAACAAAGAAAGCCCGCTTTTCTGAGCGGGCTTTCAGCTGCTTATTCAGCAGCGACATCCATAGCGTGGGATGATATTTCTGAGCTGCCTGTTCGGCAGCCAGCCGCTTTTCAGCGGGCACACTGCCAATATCGAACAACCAGGGCGTCGCGTCAACCCGCCGCGCAATTCGCCACTACCATTTGCCATCCCCGCCCTCTCTGTTGATACTGTATATATACACAGGCATCGACAGGGAGACTATCTCATGGCGAAGAAAGGCAAGAAGCAGCAAGCACCCCAGCCGCCCTCCTCCTACGAGCTGCTGGGCATGCGCATCCAGCGCCAGATCAATGCGCCGGCGGCGCAGTCCGAGAAAACCACGGTGATTGCCCGCCAGGACGACGAACGCGAGGACGACTGGGAGCGTCTGATCGAGGAGCTGGAGACCGTCGAGGAACTGACGATGATCCCGCTCGAGGACGGGCAGATCCGGCTGCGCTGGAATCCGGAGGAGGCCGTATCATGACCCTGCACCTCGAGATCGTGGGCCGGGTCGATGAATCGGCACCGGCCACGCCCCTGCCGTTGGCCGCCGGCGAGGTCCGGGCGGGGTTCCCCTCGCCCGCCGATGACTACCTCGAGGGCGAGCTCGACCTGGTCGCCCACCTGATCCCCCACCCCAGCTCGACCTACTACCTGCGCGCCAAGGGCGACAGCATGCAGGGCCAGGGCATCTACGATGGCGACCTGCTGATCGTCGATCGCTCGCTCGAGCCACGCCACGGGGCGGTGCTGATCGCCAGCGTCGACGGCGAGCTGACGTGCAAACGCTACGGCCTGATTGGCAACCGCCCCTATCTGCTCGCAGCCAATGATGCGTTCCCTCCCCTGCCCCTGGACGGGCACGACTGCGAGGTCTGGGGCGTGGTGACGCACAACGTGCATGCCCTGGCGCCAGGAGTCGGACGGTGATCGCCCTCGCCGACTGCAACAATTTCTACGTCAGCTGCGAGCGTGTCTTCGATCCGCGGCTGCGCGGCCGCCCGGTCGGCGTGCTGTCGAACAACGATGGCTGTGTCGTCGCCAGGTCGCAAGAGATCAAGGACCTGGGCGTCAGCATGGGCCAGCCAGCGCACGAGATCCCGTCAGCGAGCCGACGCCAGTGCGTGCTGCTGTCGAGCAACTATGCGCTATACGGCGATATGAGCCGGCGCGTGACGGCCGTCTATGGGCAGCACACGCCGGACGTCGAGGTCTACTCGATTGATGAGTCTTTCCTGGGGTTCCACGGTTTCCCGGAGAACACGCTCGAGGAGCGGTGCCGGGTAATGCGCCAGCAGGTCTACCGTGACACCGGCATCCCGGTGAGTGTCGGCCTCAGCTCGAGCAAAGTGCTGGCCAAGCTGGCCAACCACGTCGCCAAGAAATCGCCCGGGGCCGAGGGTGTGGCCACCCTACCGCCTGACGCACCAAGCACGCGGGAATTGCTGCAGCAGTTGCCCGTGACAGAGGTATGGGGCGTCGCCGGGCGGATGGCTATCCGGCTCTACGAGATGGGCATCGAGACGGCTTGGGATCTGCGGGCGACCGACCCGAAGCGGATACGGGGGAGAACATCGGTCGTGATGGAGAGGATCGTGTGGGAGCTGCGGGGGCGGGACTGCATCGAGCTCGACGACATGAGCACCCCGAAACGGGAGATCATGACGAGCCGCAGTTTCGGTCGGCTGACCGGCAAGATGGGTGACCTGCGTGAGGCGGTGCGGACCCATGCCAGCCGGGGCGCGGAGAAGCTACGCAGGCAGGGAAGCCTGGCGCGGGCGGTCATGGTGTTCCTAAGGACCAACCCTTTCCGTGACGACCTGCCCCAGCACAAGGATGGTGTCGTTGTGGCCCTGCCGGGCGCGACGGACGACAGTCGAGTGATCGTGCAGGCAGCCTCACGCGGGCTCGACGCGGTCTATCGGGAGGGATACCGGTACCAGAAGGCAGGCGTGATGCTGATGGACCTGTGCGACAAAGGCACCGAACAGCTGGACCTGATGGCCCCGCCGGAGGACGACCACCAGCGCCAGCGACGGGATAACCTGATGGCCACCCTGGACCGCCTGAATCGTGAGCACGGCAAGGGGACCGTCACCGTCGGCGTGTCGCGGCCCAACGCAGCCTGGCACCTGCGCTGCCAGCACCGAACGCCACGCTACACGACCAGGTGGGATGAGCTGCCCGAAGCCCGCGCGTAATCTACACTGATTGATGGTGAGTAGGCGCCAATGCTTTAAAGCCATTTCATCTTGATCAACATCCACCCTTGAACGCGCAGGCAGAACCATGGAAAGATTCTTCAATTCCATCGAGAAAGCCTTGGAAAACCAAGACTGGTATGGAGCTTTATCAACCTCCCTAACAATTCCTGATATATGCGGAAAGCTGGAACACCCGGAGCTAAAAGTCGGTCCCCGATATAAAAGATGGTACAACGAATGGCTGGCACATAAGTATACAGCTCAGGTCGGCCCTAGAAAAATGGTTCACACCTTTCTGACGGACGAAGATTGTTATGGACTCAGATGCAGCTACCTCCACGAGGGTGGTGGCGAACTAGAGGATAAGGCCAAGCACTCGCTTGAACGATTCCACTTCACAATCCCACCAAGCTGGGGGGAATGTCATAACAACCGAATAGACGACAATACTCTACAGCTTCAAATAGACAAATTTTGTGAAGACATGATTGAAGCTGGAAGAGAATGGGCAAAATGGATTGCAACTCACAAACCAGAAGTCGTCGACAAAATGAGTAATTTGCTCACGATTCATGGTGCCGAGGAAGGCATTCCTGGAATGATACGCGTAGTGCGTTAGGGAAACACAGGGTGTAGCAACGTCGCATCATCATTGCCCGGGCGATTGACCCGCGTGCTGACCGGCCAATGGGTGATGGAGTCAGCATCGATGTGTCGAACGACATGCCGAATCGCCTCCCGATCCGTGAGATCGGGATCGAGCCAGGGTTCGATGCTGTCGTCATCCAGCGCCAGCGGCATGCGATCATGCACCTCGGCGGCCAGGCCCCTGGCCGGTTCGGTGAGAATCGCACAGCCAGGGGCGCCGTCCGCCCTCTCTGACCAGATCCCAGCCAGCCACAGCACCTCGCGATCCTCGCGACAGATGAAGTGCGGTTGCTTGCCGGCTGGACCGGAGAGCCATTCATACCAGCCATCGGCAGGAATCAGGCAGCGGTGGCGAGCAAATGCGCCTTTGAAGTAGCGGCTGGTAGCTACGCCCTCGACCTTGGCGTTGATGGGCTCGGGCGCATTGCCGGTGGCCCAGTGCGGTCGATACCCCCACCAGAGCTGACCCAGGGCCAGGTCGCTCTCCGAGTCAGGTCGATACGCGCCGGGAATCCACGTGCCAGGCGTGACGTTGTAGCGGGCCGCCCAGCCAGCATCGGGCTCAGGCAACCCGAGACGACGGGAGATCTCCGGCGGTTGGGAGTAGATGGCAAATCTTCCACACATGCATGGAGCGTAGCGCAGAATGGAGGTGACGCGACATGCCGTCCTTGGCGGCGGCGCACTCCTGTGCGTCGCGTGCTGTGGGCGTCACCCAAAACAGCATAGCCCGACTATCGAGAGCTGCTATCAGCGATCCACCCCAGGGCATGTAAGAGATCACCGTCACACCTCGCGATGGAAGCGAAATGGGATGGGTGTTCTTACCGCATAGAATCGAGCAGATCCCTTCCTGCTAGAGTCAGATTAGGCTCCAACACGGACCTGCCGTCATCAGATTCAGCGTCAATACCGTCTATCATGCCATCGTCTTAAAGCATGAAAAAATGGCATGACTCTACTTGATCAGCATAAGGTTTATCGGGATCAAGGCAATACGAATGACGGCCTCCGGCCCCCGGATCGATCAGCTCAACCACAAGAAGCACCTCTCGTATCACGTCCCAATCACGTTTTATGCAGCTCCCTTGTGAGCAAAAAACTACAGGGCAGAATTAAACATGAACTTAATGGCATATTTCAGTGCCTCCTGCCCAGCCATGGTTCCTGCTGTTCTCATTCCTTCTACCAACTTTTCAAATCCCTTTGGCTTGCTCAGTTCTTGCAAAGCCTCAGCACCTAATGGAGTAAGCAGCAAATTGACATTGGTGTAACTTCGCCCATTCCCAATTCCATTTGATTTACCCCACCTATGCCTTTCGTTCAAGTCACGACACTTGAACAAACCAGCATCAAACATCTCATCCATGTGGTAGAGAAATTTTCTATAGGTGTTTTCGTCAGCTCCCTGAACATCTTCACCAACGAACTTTCGATAGAGGTCGCCAAGCGGAGTGCCGACATACTCCCCTTTGCCAATTTCCTCCAGAATCTCTTTAACCATCTTCGGTTGGAGCATACGTGGAACACCCTTTGCGATGAGAACCCTATCACCAATAGGACATTTGCATCAGAGTGTCCACCTGACCTGCTGGTTCACGGCGGCACCGCATCGTCGTGATCGTAGACACGCGGGTCATCGATCACGGCCGAGATACTGACCTGGTTGCCCTCCGGCGAGATCTCCTTCACCAGGGCCTGCCAGGACCAGTTCTCGGTCGTCCCGAAATGCACGAACGGCGGCTCCATGTCGTCACGGACGGTCGGCACCTGGGTGGTGGTGGCCACCACCTCGAACGGCGTCGCACCCGGCTGTGCGGGGAACGGCGACGTGAGCTTGCCATTCGGCTCGCGCCACGCGATCACGTGCGACGCGCCGTCCACCCAGTCGAATTCTTCACTCACCTCGAGCGTCACCGTGCCGGCCTGCTCGTCCAGCCTGGCCACCATCACCCAGGCACTCTGGCCATAGCCGGGCACATCCGTGGCGATCGCACAGCGGCTCATGTAGCTTGAGTTGAGTCCCGCCAGCTCGGTCTGGAACTGGAAGCGCGTCCGCCGATATTCCAGACGGGCCCGCTCGCGCATCCCCAGGCGCCAAGCCTGGGTCCGGGTCATCGCCGCATCGAACTTCACCTTCTTCGTCCGGATCCCCTGGTCGCCCTGCAGGCGGCATGGCACCGTCGCTTCGGTCCAGGTGCCCTCGTCGATGTACGTGACATCAATGCCATCGTTGTCGTCGGGTTTCGGCATCGACGTCTGCCGGCCCAGTGAACCGATCATGGTCTGGGCACTGTAGCCGTGAAGCGGCAAGTTGCCACGCGGCTCGTCGCGCACCGGGCGGATCCGTCCCCGGTCAATGGTCAGCTCGGCGAACCCGACGCGGAGCGCCGCGTTGATGACCTCCTTGACCGTCGAGTCGTCACGATGCATCGCGTTGTAGGTATCGCCCCGGCTCTCCCAGAGGTCCGCCAGGCGCTCGAATTCGCTCAGATGCAGCTTGTCGTCGGTGTAGCCCACCGCTTTGGCCACGTGCATGGCATACGCCGCCGGCGAGCGTGTGGGCTGCGGCGAGGTCCAAGCACCGTTTTCGCGTAGCGGCAACTTGCGGGTCACCCACGCCGCGACCTGGTTCTCCGTCTGGCTGGCGATGGTATCGCTGCCGGTGATGGTCAGCGCGATCACGGTCACGCCTGGGTAACTGGTGGCATGCGGGTGGCGCGAACGCAGGCCATACCACTCGAGCCGGTCCATGTCATCGGTAGCGTTGCTTTCCGCGCTGACGCGGCGCATCTGCACCTCGGGCGTCATCGCCGGGATCGACTCGCGGAATGTCCAGCCGAGCTGATCGCGGGTCGCGCCCTCGACGGTCCGGCTCACTGTCGTCCAGGTCGTGGTGCCTTGCTCGCGGTAGCGGAACTCGACCGTACGTTGCACGCGATCCACATCACTGCCGTCGATGTGGCCCAAGCCCTGGGGCGCATAGAGATCGAATTCCAGGGTGTCGGTCGTCTCGCCCTCCGGACAGGCAAGGAAAATGCTCGACCAGATTCCGGTGTATTCCTGGTCATCCACCTCGACCAGGGCGCTGCTGGTGGTCACCACCGGGAACCCGGCCCAGTTGCTGACCGGCGTGCCATCGATCTCGTAGCGCACCGTGACGCCGCCCGAATCGATCGACTCGATGACATGCAGCGCGCGGGGATCAGCGTAGTTGGGGCGGCGAATGACGCGATTGTAGCTACCCGGAGACCAATCGGAGATGGGCTCATTGGTCAGGCCGTCCTCGAGCGTCATCTGATCGGGCGAGCCCGGCGTGTAGGACGTTACGCGCAGCCCGGTACCAGACTCGTCGCCGGGCTGGTGGATATAGATGATCGCGCCGACCTCAGGCTCGAAATGCGCGAATGAGCCATGAAACACATTCGGCTCGGTCCCACCCCCGGTCACGTCGAAATCGATGGGCAACTCGATGGTCAACTGAGTTCCCACAGCCCAGCTATCCGGCGGGCCCTCCGGGGTGGTGATCGAGGTGCCGTCGAAGGTGTGCGTGCCGGTCCAGGTTTTCTGGAGATCCCGCGAGCTCTTGAGGCGCAGGCCGCTGCCACTCGTGCTGGGCCCTACTTCGGGGGCGTTGTACCAGTTCTGGTGGGCGACGTGGCCGGTCACGTCCTCGCCCGGGCCGAACACGCTGAGATCCACTGACGTACCCAGCGAGGTCACCGGGGTCGCGCCGATCTTGATGTCATCCGGCTGAATGTCGTACTCGCCCAGTCCCACGCACAACAGCATGTCCAGGGCCTGTTTCTTGGGCTCGATGAAATACCGCCGGGTCGCGGCGATGTAGTCCGGGTTGGCTTTGACCCGGCCGGCGATGTCGGGGATCAGATCCCCCAGCCGTACCTGGTTGCCCTCGGCGGATACCTCGAGCAACTTGCTTCCCTTCGTCGAGCTATTGCGTTGGCTCGGCAGTGACGGGGTGAGCATCAATGCCGCCGCGGCGGACACGACTGCGGCCACCACGGCGGCGATCAGGGTCGCCGAACCGCCTGCCGCCTGAGGCCGCAACTCGACGGTGGTATCCGCGCCCAGCCAGACCTCGCCCCATTGTGCCGGCGGCACCAGCCGGTCGTTGACGGCGGCGATCAGGGGATGATGATCGGCGTCGTAACGCCGATAGCTCTGCGAGCACTCGCGCAGCCAGGCGTCCAGCGTCATTCCCGTGACCTGCTGCTCACGGATCGGCGCCCCGGGGAGCGCCGACGGGTAGAGGCGAATCAGTGCCATATCAGGTCCATCAGTGGTAGTAGATCACGCGGAGGTGACAGGCCTCGAAATCCTCGAGGTAATCCCAACGCGGGCCGGAGCCCTTGTCGGTCTCGAGCACGGCCAGCCGACCGTCGAGCTCGACGACAACAGCAACATGGGTGCAGAGCTCACCGCGCCAGCATTCGGCGATGGCACCCGGCTCCGGTGGTCCGGGGGTAAGGTGGCGATTGGCGTGGCGGGCAGCGATGGTCATCGCCCGCTTGTCGTCGTCACCGGCAAATCGGTAATGCGGCATCCACGGCAGGCCGAAGATCTCGGCGCGTACCGCGCGGACCAGGCCGTAGCAGTCATACGCATCGGGGCCTCGCCCGCCATACTCGTAGCGGGTCTGCATGTAGCGTTGCAGAGGATGCATGGCTCACCCGATGTGTTTCATGGCCGGGAAACGCGAGACGGTGTAACGCTCGCGGGGATACGCGGTGGCGATGATGTCGAAGAAACTGGCAGTCAGCTCGGCACGGCCGTCCTTGAAATCCGCGTCATAGAGCACGAACCGGTTTGGTGGCTTGGCCGGCGCCGTGAGGTCGGAGGATAGATACTCGCGGTAGATGACATCGACCGGTACCCCATCCGCCAAGGCGGTATCGACTCCCTGCTGCACCTCGCCGGTCAGGTTCTCGACGGCAAATGTCAGGAGCTGCTGGCCGCTCTCGTTGAGATCGGGCAGCGCCACCTGCATGCCGGACGCCAGGAACCCGACGGTCTCGCCGGTCTCGAGCCCCAGCACCACATCATCGTAGCCACTGCAGATCCGCTTGGTCTGCGAGGGCGAGATGATCTCCAACGTCTGGAGGCGGGCATGCCCCTCCAGCGCTGAGGCATAGACGGTTTCGAGCAGGTCTTCCATGGCTTACACCGTGCGGTTGTTATGCACGGATTCGTACCGGCGCATCTCACCGATGACCTCGGTGATCTCGTCCTCGGTGAGCACCCGGTCGTAGAATCGCAACTGGGATACCTCGCTGGGCCCTTCTTGCGAAATGCCGGCGTAGTGGGAGCCGATGCGAAATGGCTTGCCGCTGTCTGTGGGCTCACCAGTCCCGGTGTTGTTCACGTCGAGACCGTCGGTGGGCGAGCGCAGGCGGAGCGTCTTGCTCGTGTTGTCATAGGTGACCACGACCAGGCGCCACAGTGTGTGGTCGGCGAAATTGCCGAAAATGCTGAGCATGTTGCCGTCGAGAACAATCCCTACGTTGATGGTGTCGTTGAGTTGATAGCCGAAATGCATGCCACCCTCGCTCGCCGAGGTGCCCTCCCAGTTGGAGAACAGCGCACCCCGTTGCGAGGGGGACGTGGTGGTCGCCCCGGCGTTGGGGAAACGCATCACCATGAACAAGGTCAGGTTGTCCGGGGCGGCCACGTCGGTCTGCAGGTAGCCGTCATAGACGTGGAGACCGCAACGATCGTTGGCCACTGTGACATCCCCGGACTCGGACAGATTGGCATCGGACTGGGTGGAGAAATCGCGGGTGGCTTTATCGATCGAGGTATCGAAGAAGCCCATCAGCTTCAGCCCATTCGATACGTTGCTGGCCGCCTTCTTGGCGTAGTTCGAAGCGTCGATGTTGGCGCGGAGGATCATGCCCATGGTCGAGGTCCTCAGAATCCGAATTTGCGTGAGTAGTGGAAAGTGACGAGCGCGTTGTGCAAGGCGAACTCGTTGCCCAGCGGGGACGTGGCCTTGTCCCACAGGCCAGCGGTGTCCCGGACATTGCCCTGGGGGTACTGGAGAACGGCCGTATCCGGAATCGTCACGTTGGTGTCGAGCGTCAGGGTGACCTCGTCATCGCCCGTCACTGCGGCACCGGTAATGGCGCCGGTCACCAGGTTGGTGGAACGGTACGACTCGCGAATCTCGAAGCCGGCGTTGGGCAGCGTCGGAAACAGCGCGTCGTCGATCGCGACAGTCCCCATGGGGACATGGAATTTCAGGACGATGGAGCTCGTGCCCCACACCACGGATACCGGCTCCAGCGGGCGAAACTTTTTGCGTTGATAGAGCGTCTGGTACATGGCCCGGGCGGCGTACTCGCCGATGAGCCAGTAGCCCTCGTTGGAGGCATGGACATCGTCAGGATTGCGCGGGAAGAAATACGAGGGAGCGAACATCACCACGTCGTCATACGTCATCGACGCCCGCCACTGGGCCGTCTGCGGGCCAATGTAGGGAACGTCGGTGTTCTCCGGATTGAGGGCCGCCTGGTAGGTGAACATGTAGGGGATGTTGCTCTGCCCCGTGATCCGGTAGATCTCGTCTTTCATCGGCGTCCACATCTGCCCCAACCAGCGCTCGATGTAATCCTCGGGCAGGCTGTCCTCGGCCTGATGCCAGACGTTGGCGTTGCCCTGGAGCCAGAGCATGCAGGGGACGCTATAGCTGATGCCCTGGGCATCGCACAGCGCCTTGGCGTCCTGGATGGCGCGCACCGTCAACTCCCAGTCGCCGTTCGGCTGCCCAGGTACCAGTTCGTCGACACGGCGCCCGCCCCGGCCACTGGAGGTCACCAAAAACTTGTACTGCTCTTCGAGTCCGCCGTTCTCCAGGCCGCGGCGCGTAATGCCGTTGGCCGCGCCGGAAGCGGGCGTTTCACCGAAGCGGGTATCGTTGAGCTGCTCGATCAGGGGCGCGAGCGACGAGGCGTTGTAGCCGTTGCCGTACTGGCCGATACGCACACCACTGGACAGCATCACGTTCTGGTAGGGCTGCGACGTGCTGATCGGCGGCTCACCGTTGCTGCCGATCGACAGGGACTGGCCATAGAGGATGATGTGCTGAATGGCCGTGCGGATAGCCGCCTCGAGGGCGGGCGTCTTCTTTCTCGCAACCCCATGCCCGACAGCAGGCCCCTGAACGGTCTCACCGCCGTACACGCCCGCCAGCAGGAAACCGTACTTGTCGACCAGGGCCGTATCATCATTCGGCGTCGCCTCAATATCGACGCCGTAGAGACTCGCCCCCGACAGCCCTATATCGACAGGGAAGAACCCGTTCGTATCGAAGAGCCTCAGGCCGTTCACCAGCGAGGTCCCGAGCTCATAGCCGTGCGACGTCAACTTCCCGTCGGCAAACAGGGTGGCGACAATCTGCCCGACCAGGTCCGTGAAATAGGTATGTGCCTCCGGCGAATCCCCGACATCGAACGACTCTGCGATGGCGCGGACCATCTCGACATCGGGATCCTCTGCGACCCGGCGTGAGGAGTTGGCATCGATGCGCTGCCAGAGCACCCGGGAGATGTCGGGGTCGACACTCTCGGCAAAGAAATACTGCCCGTCCTCCACGGCAGCGCGGCCAGTTGGCTCATCCGGGAAGATCTTGCCGCCGGCCACCAGGAGCCCCTCGACCTCTTTCTCGACCGCACTGTAGGTCTTCCGTGTCCGACCCAGTCGATCTGTCCAGGTCTCGTTGTCCAGGTCGTTGATCGCCCGATCGTAGTTATGGGCGTTGTCCATCAAATCGCGTGGATCAGGCGACTCAAGGGGATTGCCGGTGTTGAAGCGATGTTGGGTCATCTCGTTGTCCTGCATCCGGGCACAAAAAAGCCGCCTCGTGGGCGGCTGTGGTCTCTCGGGTGTCGGGGCGGTTACTGATCAGGCGGCCATTCCCGGTTCATGGCGACATCGAAGATCGATGCCCAACGCACGTACGCGGGGGCGTAGAGGATCCAGTCGCGTTCGATGACGGGGTGTTCACGGATCTCGAGCTCCGCCGAGACAATCCAGTAATACGGCCCCGATGGGACCACCTGGTACATACTCCTGAAGCGAAGCTTGTAATCGCGGATACCGATACCGGTCTTCATTGGCCCTTCGAACCAGGACACGCCCTTACGGATCTCATGGAAGAACCAGCCTTCGAACCGCATCAGCTCCGCCTGATTCAACATCCACTGCACCGGCGCCCTGGTCGGCACGCTGCCGAATCCCTCGCGCTGAATCGCGCGGCCACTGGCCAGATCCGAACGCTCGAAGGTCTGGCCGGGGTTCAGCTGGTAGCCGTCCAGGCTCGGCGGTGGCAGTTCATCGCTGGGATATGGGACCGCCATTATTTCCACCCTTGGCTCTTGAGGGGGTAGCGAGTTTCCATCGCTTTCGGGATGTCACCGCCACCGATAACGTTGGAGACCACGACGTCGATGATTCGCTTATCTCCCTCTTGGCGTTCACGTGTGCTCTCTACCTGGACAGGCTGGCCGTTATTGTGGATATGGAACTCGACGTCACCACCATAGGGTTGAGCATTCCGCCCGCGCCCCTGGGCGGCGGCAGCCGCCCGGTTTTCTCGATCAAGAAAGCGCGTCAGGTCCTGGTTGAGTGCAGCCCCAGTAATGCGCTCGCCTTTCTCAACATTCCATGTCCCCGAGTTGGGAACGCTGTCGATACCGTCGTGACCCTGCCCAACAAATGACATCCCCTGCGCCAGGGCGGTAGTGCCAATGATGGCGGCTGAAGCGGGAGCGGCGTTGCTGCCGAACGAGGCAAGGGACGCCATGGCCGCGGCGGGGGCATAGGCCGATGCGATAGAGGAGCCAGTCGCCGTCGCTTTCCCCACAGCTTCGGTTTGTGCTGAATCTGCCATGGATTGTGTCGCCATCTGAATGGCCTGGTAGGCCAACCATTGCGCTGCCATCTCGCCCAGGGAACGTACGAGTGTGCGCGCGATACCATCGAACAGATTGTGCATCGCATCGCCAAAGTTCTGACTGTCGAAGATCATCGACTCGAAGGCGCTGCCAAACCCTCTTTGGAACGACTCGGCAGTGTTCGCTGCCATGGCGTCGAAATCCGTGAACGCTGTCTCGGCACTCTTGAGCCAGCGATCCCAGGCAGAGCCATCTTGCGTTCCCTGCCCACCCATTCCCCCCTGGCCGATCTGTCCGCCAAAGCCACCCTGAATACCGCCCGGCACGCCAGCCCCTTGGCCATAGGCATCAGAAGGCGACTGGTCACTGCGCATTGATTCCTGCAGTCGCTTCCACGCCTCCAGATAGCGCGCCATGCTCATCTCACCCTTGAGCAAGGCTGTCTGCAGTAGGATCTGTTCCTCACGGAAACTGCGCTGGGCAGCCTCAACTGGAAACAGGCGATCCTCGAGCGAAGCTAGCGAACTGGTGAATTGCTGGGCCCGGCGGGCGGCTTCTTTGGCAGCCTGGGACTGCCGAGTGATCGACTCAGTATTGCTGTCAGTTGCCCTCTTGGTCTCGAACAACCAGCCGGTCAGTGGCTTGTAAATCCGGCTGCCGCGCTCGGCCAGCGCAGCGTCACGTTTTTGTTCTATCTTGGCGATGTCCGCTTCAGCGTCCGCGACAGCACGAATGCCTCGAATTCTCTCGCCAACCTCTCCACCTTCGAACCCCAAGAAGCCAGATCCGGAACTTTCAGAGCGGAGCGACGCCAGCTCTTCCCGAGCACGAGCTGCCTTTAGTGTGGCTTGATCCAGTTCAGCATTTAGGGAGGTTAGGGATTGGCCAAGATCGTCCTGGGACATATCAGCAAGCTCATCTCGAAAACTTGCCAACTGTTCTTCGGTCAACCCGATCTTGTCTTGAGTCAGGCCTAATTCATCGCGATAGGTATATAGCGCGCCAGCCGCCAGCAAGGCTGCACCAGCTGGTCCGCCAATGAGTGCCAGGCTCGCTCGCAGCGCACGCCCCGCTGCTGCTGTGGCAGCAATGCGGCCTTGGGTGATCACCAGTGCCTGATTGAGACGACCGCTTGCCCCGACGGCCATCGCAAAACCTGTCGCAATATTGCGGCCAGCTGCAAGCCCCAACGGGCCAATCTTGGAGAGAGGATCCCGCAGGCGCACAGCGAGATAAACGCTACCCAGCGTCGTGACGGTCTGACCGATGCTCTCGAGCACTTCGTCAGCCCCACCCACCTGATCAATGAACTCTGTCAGGCTACGCACATTGCTCGCCAGCCCTGGGCCAAGATCAGCAATTAATGTATTCGACAGGCCTTGGGCAACGCCCTGCAGTTGATCCATGGCCTCGGCGGCTTCAACAGCGCGCCGAACTTCAATGTCATCCATGGCCACGCCCAGGGCATCAGCCATGTCCGCCGCTTCGCGAAGCCCCTGAGCACCGTTGGCCAGCAAGGGCTGCAGGCGCACCATCTCGTCAGCGAGGCTTTCAAAGTAGAACGCACGCTGGCTGGGATCCTCGACCTGATTGATAGCCTCGGCAATGCGGAGGATCTGCTGGTCCGGGCTCAGTGATTGCAGCTCGCGAATGTTGAGATTGAGATTCTCGAACAGATCGGCGGCCTCGCCGCCACCGGTGGCAGCGAAATCCCCCACCTTGTCGCTGACATCCTTGAAGATGTCCCCGACCTTGTCGGCTTCGAGACCTACTTGCTTGCCTGCGAACTGCCACTGCTGGAGCGTCCGGGTGCTGACCTGCAGAGATTGCGCCAACGCATCCGTATCGCGCACCATTGCCGCTTGCTGGGCCAGGTTGTTGGCGGCGAATGCGCCGGCCAGGGCGGCGCCAATACCAAGCGCATTCTGTTTTAGGAATTCCAGCTCACGAGCCGTTTCTCGAGTCTCGTTGCCGTACGTACGGGCGCGCTTGGACCCTGTCTCGAAATCCTGGTTCAGCCGACGCAACTCAGACGACGTCGCCCGCACAGCCCTGACACCACCCTTGGAATCCCCGGTGATAATCAGCCCGGTCCTGAAGTTCTTGGCCATGGCTTACCTATATTCGGGCACAAAAAAAGCCCGCCGAAGCGAGCCTGAAAATGAGAGTTCCGCGCGGTGACGGTATTATGTAGTGGCGATTACATGTCTATCCTGGTAGTTATCCAGCGCATGTCGTCCTTGGAATACCAGATCTCTGCGTAGTACTCGCTACGGATCATAGCTCCAAAACCATTCTCGGCATCCACATATCCCCATGCCTCATAGGAGCACTCTCCCGAGTCAGACTTAGCCACCAGAACTTTGCTATCATTCCTGCTCGGCCAGTCCGCCGTAGATGGTGCTTTCAACCTGCCTTCTATAGACTCCTTGATAGCTGCATAAGCTGCATCCCGGCTGCCACATTCGCGTTCTTGCGGTGACTCGAGAAACTGCGATGCAAAGATTGCTGCTACTGCAATGGAAGCTACCAGGATAATGAAGCCCTTCATGCGGTGCCTTTCCGGTTGTCTGCCCAAATAAACGACGAATTTTTCGTACGACCGCTATATATCAAGGATTTCCACCAGAGTCGTTAGGGCGAGCATTGTAAGTTTCACCCATCATCTTCTGGCTAGCTTCAAGCATATCGTCAGCAAGTGTCTGCTTGCCCCACCGGGCAACCTCGCCATCTTCGAATGTCACCACCAGCCGATCTTGAGCCAATGATTCATTGTCGACTGGGGTAAAGCCTACCATCACGGGGTTCCAGTAGATCCAGCGCTCACGAGATGCGTTGACATCTGTCCGCCGCGGATCACCCAGCACAGACTGCACCTGCTGTTTGCTCATCCCCAGGGCCAGATTCATGGAAGCCTGATTATAATCGATACGATTCGCCGCACAGCCCGACAGCAAGCCCGTCAGTAACAGCACGGCGACAAAAGCGACGTTTTTCATTCAGATCCCCTTATGATATAGCCGCCTCTACCGGGCGGATTGCACCCATAGCGTATCGCAAGCTATACGGAGCCGCACGGCGCTTCACGAATTCAGCTTCTCCTTTGCTCCCGTCTCGATACACTGGACCTGCAGCAGGGTGGTACGCATGTCTTGTACCCCCATCATCTGCATGGTCGAGTGCAGGGCCGTGGCATCTATGCCTTGGTGAAATGTGCCGGCAAGGCCGGCCACGATGCGCCATTGCCGCGAGCAGGCCAGGAAAACATCATACGCCACCTGGTGCTCTCGCCACACTTCGCAATATTGCGACCGGCGCATGTTGTCATCGACTTCCAGCCCCCATGCCTCAGCGTCCTCTACGATCTGGGAAGGCCGACCGGCAGCGGCCCAATGCCGGCCGGCCTCGATCAGTTTTTTTCTGCGGCGGCTGCCCTTCCCTCCTGCGCACGGTACCAGCTGAGGATGAGAGCACGGCGTGCGTAGGTCTTGTGCATCACGTCATCCACCAGTTCCTGGCAATGTGGCAGTGGTTTGCCGTCCGCCGTCAATGCGCCGGAAAGCTCGAGAAGGTCTTCTTCGACCAGCTGTTCATCCTCAATCTCGCCGGCCTGGATGGCCTCCACGCGGGCACGAGCCTCGGGGTACGGGTACAGTCGCCACCGCGCGTGCAGGGATTCAGGTTCGTCCATGCCCGGTGTGTGAATCTCGACATCTACCCAGATGTCCGGCACTTCCTTGACTACGTAGGGCATCGATTCGCTCCTTATGTGAACTTGAGAGTGAGTTCGGGGGCACCACCAGCACCCGGCAGCCAGCGTGTATCCAATTGGTAGTGCACCACGCCGTCACTGTCCTGGTAGGTGATGTTGCTCAATTGAACAGCGGTCCCAGCGAGCTCGACGATATTGCCGGGTGTCTTCCCATGTGTAAGCGTCACTGGGCCGGTGGTGTGGCCGCTATGACTCTCAACAGCAGTGAAGTAGTCCTTCGTCGTAATGGCCGGTGCCTCGATATTGAGTGAGCCCGTCGATTCGCGATCCGTGATCCGCACCTTCTCGCAGTTGATCAGGTTGCGGTGGTTGACGGTATTACCCAGCGAGAGCGACAGAGACTCCGTACACGCCGCGTGGCCATGCACCTGGATCGACGTGTTTTCAGCATTGACCGGGATTTCGTCGGCCTGGGTCAGCTCGGAGATCGTCACTGGAGAGGAGACCTCCGGTTTGTTGTAGAGCCCCGTCATCTGGAACTGGATGGTCGGGTCCTGACCGGACGTCACGTCGAAATCGGGCGTGCCCATCGCACCGGTGATTTTCTGTACTTGGCCATCCTGGCGATAGTAAATCGTGCAGCTCTCCCACTGGCCCTGTACCGGTTGATAGAGAACGTCACTCGTCGACTCGGTAACCGACATCCCACATGCTCGCAGCAGCGCATCAAAGGCCGGCGGGGTGCCAACGGTACCGCTGCCCGCCAGGCCCACCGTGATATTGGCCGTCACATAAGGTGCAACATTTCGCTCGGGCTGAGCGCCCAGTTGCTCGCGCAACCGGTTGAGCGCCTGACGATCCCCCTCATAAGGTGTCACCTCCATCTCGGCGACGTAGATGCGATCAGAACCATCGGGGGTGGAATCCTGGCCGTAGGTCGACTCCACCTTCACCAGGACCATCTGTTTACGCGTCAGCATCGTCGACCTCCTCTTGCTCGTCGCTCGGCTCCGCCGGCGCCTCCTGCTCGACAGCGTCGTCCGGCGTCAGTTGCGCGCTTGTTGGTAGGGCGTCCTCGGTGTATTCGACACGCACAGGCTCGCCATCGCGGACCACGTAGCGTCCGCCGTTCTGGGTATTCATGGGGTGGTTCCTCTTACTGGGTACCGCGCAGCCAGGTGTCGACGTTCCAGAACTCGCGCCACCAGATCAGCTCGCCGCGGATGTCGGTTGTCTGGCCACCACGATAGGCCGTGGCATCATGCCGCTCGGTGAATACATGGCCGAACAACGCCTGGCGGATGGCATGCCGCTGCGGGCGAAAGTCGGGGCGCTTGCACACCAGCCAGATGCCATAACTGAGAGTGATGCGCTGCGTTGGTCGGATGGTCTCCATGTCACCAGAGGCGCTGTCCTCCGCTAGATAGATCAGTGCGGCTGGCGTTTGGTCATCGAAATTGTCGATCGGCGCGGCGAACCACGCCTCGTCGACGATGGCCAGCCCAGGGCACTGGTCGCGCACCTGTTGGATCATGGCGTCGATGATGTCGGGGTCCGTCATACCTGCCCTGCCTTTTCACTGAGGATGTGCTCGAGGCGGTCGCTGAACTCCTGCGGGAGATCGCGCCTCACCAGGTCCTGCGCGCCTTCGATGGTCTCGGGATAGGCCACCATGCCCGGTACCGAGGGACCGAACTGCATGCGCGGCTGACTGGCGTTGTCGTCCTGGTCGGCACGCCGAAGGATGCGATCCTTGGCGTACCACCCGCCCGGTACCAGCTGCCGCCCCTTGTCCTTGCGGACGCGCACCGTGACGCCCTGCCGTCGCGCCAGCTTGCCCTTGCGCGGCCCCGACCGCACCTTGCGGCGCGGCGATACCGACACCCACTTGCGCTTCGGCGAGAACTGCTCGAGCGGCAAGCGGCGCCCGGTGTAGAGCAGCGCCCGGGTGGCATCGCGGCGCACGCGCTCGATCTTCAAGCGCTTCTTGATGTCCCGTGCTTTGAGCGTGTAGGTGCCGCGAATGTCCCGCGAGATGTGGGTCGCCGCCTTCCGACTGGTGGCATCCACCGCACGCTGCAGCGCCTTTTCCACGTCTCGCGGGTCAAAGCGCTTCCGCAGCTTCTCCAGGTCGCGAATGTCGAAACGAACGTCGAACATGGGGCTTCTCCGTCAGGACACCCAGAGGCGACGCATATGGCCGTCGTCCTCGAGGATCTGCTGGACATCCCAGGTGCGCGATGGCGTGACGATCTGGTCACCCTGTCGGCTGGTGGCCACATCCGACACCTGCACACTCACGGTGGTGACGTGCATGGGCACCTGGTTCTCGTCATCGACCTCGAAGTCATGATCGAGCATGTACGGGATGCCGGTGGCACTGGATGCCGATCCCTGGTAGTCACACGTGCCGTCGGACAGATGGGTCATGACCGCCTCATCGAGGCGGTCGAGGTGGTCCTGAAAGCTCATGGAGATTTACCACCCCTTACGGGGCAGTGTTCTCGTAGAGTTTGATGTTGACCTTCGGCCGTGTGCAGAGGTGCGCCGGGTTGGACTGCGCCTCAAGGCTGACCCCTTTGTTGTGGTCCAGCGGTTCGGAGCTGGCGTAGAACGGCAGGCCCAGGGTGTTGACGGTGTCCATGTAATCACCGGGGGCGAAGCGAGAGATGAACAGGTCCATCACGCCCTCAGGCGATGCGTAGGCTTCGGTGTCGGCGATCTTGATCGGACCGCCACCGCGATAGCGCTCCCAGAAAATGCCGCCGAACATGAAACCGTCACGAGGATCCTCACGAAGCTGGGCGCCCGCTTGGTAACGCTCGTAAGCCTCCTTCACCGCCTTGTGGCTGATCAACTTACGCCAGAACGACTTGCCGCAGCGCACGGTGATACCGGTGTAGGACAACCCGCCAAGCGCATTTTCCACCTTCTCGTGGATGTCGAGGGACTTCCCCTTGACGTCGGTGCTGGCGGTGTCGAGGGCCATCTCAACAGTCTGTTGAGTCATGCCAAACGTCTGGAACAGGTCGTAGATGACCGTGCTACCGTCGGAGTCCAGCACCTTGCCCATGATCGCGCCCAGCTTGTGGTGCTCGTGGGTCATGTCGATACGGCGGGCCATCTTAGCCAGACGACGGTTGACCACGGTCTGCACCGCTTGCTCTTGGTCTTCGCTACCAAAGGCGCGAACGTTCTGAACTTCATCGGCATTGATAGTGGCTGTGGTCGGCAGATGAGCAGTATGGAAGCTCACGCCAGTACGCTTGTCGGCACCGACCACTGTACCGGGCGCACCGCGCGGCTTGTTCTCAACCAGGCCCAAGGTGTCGCCGTCCTTCTCGATGACTAGGCTAGTGGTAGAGATACCTTCGGCCTCGAACAGGCCGGCCTGGCCGATCTGGCTCGGCACGTATTGGACCTCGTTGATCGCCGCGGTCAGGGACGACAGCGAAAAGATGTCCGAATCGAAGATGCCCATGGTTGGCTCCTTCCTCTTTCATGAATGATCAGTCGCCCGCGATGGGCTGTCGGAGTCGCGCTGCCGTCAGCGCAGGATGATGCCGCGGCCGATCAGGTCGTTGACGGCCGTATCGGTCTGAGCCTGGGTAATGCCGTCCGGGAAGGTCAGCGCCGCCTGCTCGATCTCGCAGGCCCGCACGTGGACCACACACGGCTGAGGCGAGTCGCTGGCATCCACGGCGGCGTACAGCACCGCCTTGGCGACCTCGGTGCCGTCAGTCGCAGCAGGGGCCAACTGGACATAATCGCCATTGGCGTCCAGCGCCAGCACGGCGCCGGCAGGCAGATTGCCGGCCGCCAAGGTGCCCTGCTCACGCGAGCGGGCTCCGTTGGCCTCGGATACCACATGCTCCCCGGTATGACGGGGCTCGGTGAAATTGGTGGTTGCCATGATTCAGTCTCCTCGATGGCTGGGGTCAGGATGCCGAGGCCCGATCAGGCCTGGGTCTTGCGGTTCTGCCGGTCATAGATCTTCTGGTAATCGATGCCGGCTCGGTGCCCGCCTTCGGGCGAATGACTGTTGTGGATGGCGTGGCGATTGCCACTGGCCGCGGCGACGTCATAGATGTAATCGCTGGCCTGATCCTCCGGCATGCCGTTGTCGATCAGCTTGTCGAGCAGCTGCGTCTGGCCGGTGGTCTGGCAGGCTTTGACGATGGCCGTAACGCGCGTGCGCTCGGCGGCGATGACCTCGTCAGCATTCGGAGCAGGGCCCGCCTCTGCCAAAGCGGCAGCCTTGATGGCCGCCACCACGTCGGGATGGGTGTTCTGCAGGGATTCCGCCGTAATCTCGAAACTCTCTACCGCACCAGGCTGCGCCTGGCGTAGGGCGATGATCCGGTCACCCAGATCGGCAGCCTGGGCCTCGGCCTGCTCGGGGGTGAGGTCGAAGGCCAGCGCCAGCGCATCGGCGGCGGTCATGGTGGCGTTATCACCCTGCCCCTTGAGCTGGGCTTTCAGCTTGGCGATCTCGCCCTGCTGCTCGAGCTGCTTCATGAAGGGCTGGATGTCGGCACTGGCCACGGCGCGGAGCGACTCATCGGCGTCGGTGGCGAAGCCCCACTCCATTGCCTCTTCGGCATCGAGGTAGGTGTCGCCCTGGTCCAGCAGCGCATTGATTTCATCGGCGCTCTTGCCTGTGGTGGCGGTATAGATCTCGACCAGCGAGGCATCGACCTTCTTCAGGTTCCGCGCGATCTCTTCCATATCGGCCACATTGAAGGCGCCACAGATCAGGGCGCTGGCCCGGTGCGTCATCATGTTGCTGCCAATGGCCATGGACCGGGTGTCACCGGCCATCATGATCACCGTGGCGATGCTGGCGGCCATGCCGGTCACCCGGGTGTTCACCTTGGCCGAGTGCCCACGCAGGTAGTGGTAAATGCGCACACCGCTGGCAACGTCACCACCGGGGCTATTGATCTCGACGGTGATCTCGTCGAGCTCGCCGAGTTCATCGACAGCGGCAATGAACTCGCGGGCCGGCTGCAATCCCAGGAAGTCGTTGATCCAGTCGGGCGCCCAATCCGAGCCGATGGGCTTGTCGATCACGACATGAGCGTGACGCGGGTTGTCGTCCCGCGCCTGAATGGAAAACCAAGGCATGGGTTTAGTCCTCTTCTTCGGTGTCGGCCAGGGCCTGCAGCGCCTGGTGGAGCGCGCCACTCTTGTTGACGCGGCGCGGGTCGGAGTCGAACACCAGGCCATTGGTGTCGGCACTCTGGTTGCCCTTGGCGATTTCGGCGTCGAGTTGATCGAGCGCCCAGCCCCGCTCGCCGGCGGCCTCGCTGCGCGGTTTGAAACCGGCCCGCACCTCCAACAGGTCGGCCGAGACTTCCTTGAGCGGATCCACCCAGGCCCACTTCGGCGCAATCCAATCGATGGCCAGGTAGCGGGACCGGTTGGCCCAGTAGTCGGGGAGTCGCAGTGCACCGGAGGTCACGGCAACGTCGAGCCACTTGGCGGCAATGCGCCGGCACCATTGATGGACCAGCAGCACGCCCTGCAGCGCCTCGACGCGGCGGCGGAACTCGATGACACCGGCGCGGATGCTGGAGTAGTTCACGCCCTTGAGATCGCCGGTCAGCTGCTCGTAGGTGATCCCGGCCCCAGCCGCCACGGCCAGCAGCTCGGAGCGCAGCCACTCGGTGTAGTTGCCGCCGATGTCCGGCGGGTTGGAAAACGAGACCTCCTCGTCATCCTCGAGGTAGTGGATGCCCCCCGGCGTGAACTCCTCGAGCGGTTCCACTTCACCCGGCATACTGACCATGTTGCCGAAGGGCGGGCCGTCGTCCTCGGGATCATGGCCGGTCTTGCGCTTCACGAAGGCGCCGAACAGCTGAGCCAGCTTCTGCCGAGCCAGCGTGGCGTCCTGCATCTCGTCGATCTCGTAGAGGCGCACCAGTACGGAGGTCAGCTCCGGCACGCCCCGCAGTTGCCCCGGCCGTGTGCGCCTGAACATGTGCACGACGTTGTCGGCCGGTACCGGCACCCGCTCATTGAGCCTGGAGGTCAGTTGCTCGTGCGGATGGAACCGCCAGAGATGAAAGGCCCGACGTCGGCCGATGGCATCGAACTCGATGCCAATCTTGATCAGGCGATCCCCGAAGGCACTGGAATAGCCCGGATCCAAATGCTCGGCTTCGATCAGCTGCAGCTGCATCGGTACCGAGAGGCCATCACTCGGGCGGCGATACCGGATGCGGGCCAGTGCTTCACCGGCCTCGAATTGGGAACCGGCCGCTAGCGCCTGCAGGCCATAGAAGTTGTCGACGCCATCAGCATCACATTCACTGGCCCAGCGATCCCAGAGCGCTTGAATCTCGGGCTCGTTCCATTGCGGGCGAATCCCGGTGCCGACGAGGTTGGAGACATACTTCTCCTTGGCGCTCTGGGCATAGGCGTTGTTGCGGATCGCGTTATGGCTGCGCGCCCACAGCGTCGGCAGCGACCGCGAGATCGGCCCATTGGGGCCGGTGGCTGCGTTGCCCTTTCCCGCCATACGTCGGCCCGTCGACGCTCCCTCGTAAGGTGCCTGGGCGCGTGTCAGCACGAGCTGTCCGCCGCGCATCGTCATCCGGAGGCGCGGTTTCTTGGTCATGGCGGTCATCACAGGCCCTTGCTGGTTCGAACGGATCGGGTGCGGGTACGGCGCTTGTTCGTGGCGAGGTAGGCAATAATCTGCCGTTCCACCTCACGCAGCTTGTCCAGATCGCCACTCCCCGAGTACTCGACGGTGCGGCCGTTGTAGGTGATCCGCGCCACCCGCTTGCCAGTGGCAAGGTCCAGGATGCCCCGGCGCACCTCGGCGAGATCGTCTTCGGTGTAGGCCATCGGGCAAACTCCTATATCCGGGGTTTAGCGACCCGGCGCCGTCGCTTCGACGGTGCAGGTGACTCTTTCCATTTGGGGGCAGCACGATCCTGCTCGGACTCATTGGGATCGAAGATCAACGCATTGGTATCCCAGTCGTTGGCCCAGATCGGGGGCGCACTCCAGTCGATCACCTCGCCCTTGAGCAGGATGAACAGCGCCAGGTTGTAGACGCACAGGTCGAATGCCTCATTGGGCCGCTTGCCCGGCTTGCTCCATTTGCCGGTGGCCGGGTCGCGGACCTCATAGGTCAGCTCGTCGTACCACCAGCGACCCAGCCAGGACGGCAGGTGCATGTAGCCCGCCCCGGGATGATCGCGATCCATCATCCCGGCGATGACGTCCTTGAGCAGATCCGTGCCCAGGATGTACAGCGGCACATCCCCGCGCGCCTTGCTGCGTCGTGTCTTGCGGCCGGTGTTGTCGGGCCAGGTGCGTCGAACCCGGCTGTCGGTCTTGCCACTGCCGCCCTTCACCAGATACGCCCGGCTCTGCAGCCCATCCTTGCGCAACCGCCGGAACCACTCATAGGCCTGGGAGGTCACCGACTCCTCGCCGTCGCCCTCGCCCCCGGTGTCGACCGCCACGCAGGCAATCGGCATGCGGCGGCCAGAACCATCGCCTAGCCGATAGGAGCGCTGAAGGACGTCCCGCGTCAGCAGGTCCCAGTCCTCTGGCTGAGTGGCCGGGTTGATCTGCCGAGGCGGTTGATCGTTGTCCGGTCCTCGGTCTTCCTTGATGTTGAAGCGATCGACGACCCAGGTTTCTCGGTTGGGCCCCCAGCCATGCACCTGCACGACGAAGCGCCGGTTCTTGCCGCCCTGGACATCGACGCCGGCCGTCAGGAAACGCACACCGTGCGGCACGGTGCGGCGCTCGACCTGCTCGGCCCGATCCATCAGCCGGGCGCTGGAACGCTGCACATCGCCGCGGCGATGCTGGTAGGGACGCCCCCAGTCGGTGTTGATGACGGTCTTGAGCGTCTCCTGGCTGCCGGTCTGCTCGAAGGTTTCCTCGGCACGCTCCAACTTCTCGGCCAGGCTGACCCAGCTCTGAAAGGCCGCTGCCGGGCCCTCCATCCAGAAAGAGGCGATGCGGGTCTGCCGGGGCGTGCCGATCAGCTCGCCCTCGAGGGTCAGTTCGCAGCCTTCCGGTACCCAGCGCCCGTTGAGGTTCAGGCCGCGCTTGGCCTTCGGGTCGACCTCGGTACCGCAATGCGGGCAACACACCCGGCGACTGCTCAGTTGAAAGTGGTCCCTGATCGGCTGGAACCAGCGTCGGCACGCCCGTTCGGGGCATTGCCAGTACCAGCGGCGACGGTCGCCCTGGTTGAACAGATCGAGGATGCCCGTCGTCGGCGGCGCCATGTGCGGCGCATCCGCCGGTTGCTGCCAGTCCGGGTCGGTGATCTCACGCCCCGGCGAGCTCTCGGCCAGCGTCATGCCAGTGGAGCCGAATGTCTGGGTCCGCTTGCTGGCCAGGGTGAAGGGATCGCCCTCGCCGTCGACGTCATCATCCAGGCGGTCGAAGTCGGTAATCAGCACGAACTGATAGTCCGAGCTGGCCATGACGTTCTTAGACGGCCACTTGATACCCAGGTAGTTGCCGGCTCGGAATGTCTTGTCATGGACGTTGTTGTCGTGGCCACGCGGACTCAGCCGAGGAATCAGACGCGGCGAGTGCTGCAGCATGCGGTCGATGCGCTTCTTGCTGAACTCGCGAGCCTTGTCCTCACTGATCTGGATGATCAACCCGTCGCCAGGGTCGCAGTCGATCTTGTAGGCCACATAACCATCGACCAGCGCATTGGTCTTGCCCGTGCGCGCCGGGCCGACGAAGATCACCGCGTCATAGCGTCGGCTCCCCATGCAATCGAGGGGCTCGACCATGTAGGGCGTGGCATCGGCATTCCAGTCTCGGACTGTGCCGTCACCTCCAACCACCTTCATGACCTCGCCGGCGGCCTGGCTGGCCCGAATGCGGCGCGGCGGTCGAATCAACTCGGCAACGTCTCGACGAATCGCGGCGGCACTGGCGGTATTACCCACTGCTCGCCTCCTCATCCTCGTCGTCGACGATGATCGCCTGGTACATCTGCTCGCGGAGTGCGTCGGTCGTCTGCTCGACCAACTCGATGGCCTCAGGCGGCAGCCCGGCATCGCGCTCGAGCATGTCGGCCAGGCTGTCCAGGCCGCTGGCCACTGCCTTGGCCAGTAGGCTCATCTCGCGGTGCGCTTCCTCGACCGGCACCAGCAAGCGGAGATCCTTCTCCAGCTTGATGCGCTCGTTTTCAGACTGGTACCAGGCCTTGCGGTCGGAGGGCAGCATCTCATCCGGCCCGACTCCGCCGGCCGACATCGTGTCACCGAACAGCGCGGGGCCAGCATCCTTCAGGGCATAGACGTTGACGCCGTTACGCGTGCCTGCCGGTACGACGCCGCCTTCCTTCAGCCGGCGGCGCACGGTGCCGCGATCCAGACCAAACGCATCGGCCAGCCTGCTGATATTCCAGTTGTAGGCCTCTTCCAGGCGATTGATCTGTGCCACATCCAGTCAGTCCTTGTTTCACCACCGTCACCACCTCGAAATCCCACAACCATGCGGGTTAGAGCACGCTGGTGGTGGAGGCCCTATTGCGCCGAAAATTTGTCGAATTCCGCGGCTGCGGTCCCCCGTGGACAGGCTGAAATCGGCTGGAAGGACCCGCGCCAGCGGCCTCGCGGCGGCTGGCCTCGCGCTCGCATGGGTTGAGCGCCCCGCTCAGGGCTGTGTTGAGACTGCGTGGGCAGAATGGGGCGCTCACCGATGCGTCACTTGCCAGCCACGCGCGTCTTCACGGCATCCATGAAGCTGATGGACTGCTGACCCATGCTCGCCAGGCGCTCACGGCCAGCCCGCTGGATGTCGATACCCAGCACCGCAGCCATGATCCCGAACATGACCAGAGCGTTGCTCAGTAGCTCGGCAGTATTTGCTCCGGGCTGGAACATGGCCCACACGATTGAGCTCATTATGCCGGCGCAGGAGAGAGCGAACGTCCAGCCGGTGACGCCACGCCATGCACTCTTGAGTGGGCTTTTGGCATCCAGCTCAGCGCGCATGGTCTCGTTGACCGACTGAAGACGCTTGGTGCGCTCCTGTGCTTGAGTGGCTTGCGCGGTGGCCTCGATCTCCCGCAGCTTTACCGCCGCCTCGGGGTCTGCATTGATCGCCTGGCTGACCGCTTGCGGTGACTGCTCCACACCCAGCTTGTCAGCGATGACACCACCAACAGCAGCGCCAAGTGGACCGTATAGAGCCCCGCCAGCAGCTGGCGCGATCTTGCCCACGGTTTCTGCGACATCGGACCAGTCCATCAGTAACCTCACTTCCGCCGGCGGCCGATCAGGACGTCATAGAGGTCGTCCGCCTTGTTGCGGATCCACTCCGTGCCCAGAAAGCCGAGGAACACGCAGGGGGCAATCGCCACCTCTTGTGGCCACGCCCGTGACTCGGCGAGCCACAGGAATACGGGATACAGCGCAATGGCCAGCAGGGTGCAGACCACCGCGCCGAGCAGGGCTTTCTTCATCGGGCTGCCCTCATGCACTCCACGCGCGAGCGCGACGGCGAATGTCATGACTGCCATCCCGAGATGCGGGAAATAGTCGAGCAGCCACTGCCAGTTTTGCGGGTCTCGTCCGGGCATGGAGCGGCTCTCAGGTTTGCGTTTCGTCATATGGCGCACCTCTTGGGCGGCCTGCGTTTACGGCGCTATAAGCCGAGAGTTTGCTGGGCGCTGGCCTTCGACCAGCATGTTCTGGACCTTGGCGCTCGCCTCGTCCTTGGTGATCTTGCCGTCGCTGTTCGCGTCCAGGCCGGCGTTCTGCCGATAGGCGATACCGCCGGAGAACAGCACGCTGCCTCCCGGCTCGCCGACGTACTTCGGCAGCAGGATGGCCATGTACATGTCAGGCAGGGTGCGGATGCGCCGGTGGTAAGGCTGGAAGTAGTCCTGCACGTAATCGAGCTGGCGGGTCGGTGTCATGCCGGCCAGTTCGTCGGTGGTCGTGCCCAGACCTCGAGCGGTGGCTGGCATGAACTGGATCAGCCCGGTCGCGCCAGATCCGGCGGCATTTTGGATCTCAGGGCTGAACGTGCGCCCACTCTCGAATGCAATACAGGCCATCACATGGCCCGCTTGATCCATCGACCACCCGAAGTCCTCGCACATCTCGATGACACGCTCAGCGAACGCATCGTCGACATGTGCCGCCCACGCGAGACGGATGGCGCCATGCGGAATGGCGGCAACGTGATCGAGCCACTGCATAGGCACCTCGGCGATAAGAAGCCACTCCCTCAAGGCATGGGCGCGAGGGGACGAGCACCCGGGGAATGGCTTTGACTGGTAGCGAGCCCTGGAGTCGAACCAGGTATCTCCGGGTTATGAGCCCGGCGACTTAACCGTCTGTCCCGCCCGCTTGAAACTGAAGTCTCACCGGGACATCCCGGCGAGAAGATGATCATTCGCCAGTATGGAAGCGATGCCAGCAGGTCCCGCGGTCACTTATCAGCAAAACTTCGCTGGGATGCTGAACAGGTTCGACCACGGCTTCCGCCACCAGCAGCTCAACCGCTCCATCCTTACGGCGGCATACCTCCAAGCATGCCTTGGCATATTCCGCACCAGTGTTCTTGTTGATCACCAGCACATTGGTGATGGGCTGTCGCACAGTTGCCATAAACACCTCTCAGTCAGTCGATCAATCACTCCGGCGGCTATGGTTCGCTCCAGACATCAGCCGCCGCGATGCTCGCAAACGCAAGCGGCCCGCCGAGGTAATCCGGCAGGCCGCGAATGGTCGGGCGTTCAGAACGCAAAACGCCCCACCGGATCGGCAGGGCGTTTGTGATGTCTGGCGCCTGGCGCGTACTGATCGCCAAGCTACACATATAGTAGATCAGTCGTGTCGTTCATACAAGATGTGGATTCAAATGCTAGCCAGGAGCATCAACTCGGCCCGTCCCCGGCGGGCTGTACTCTTCAGAGCATTGCCATCCTTGAATACCGGCACCCTCTCCTCTTGCTGCTCCTCGACCTTTCGCGGCTGCCCTGCTGCCTCCACACGCGCCAGCTCAGCATCGACCCGATCGGCCGGCATCGGCCAAACGTGCAGCCTGTTGCGATGCTGGCGATGGACCTCACGCACGACCGTCCGGCTCTGCGTGCCCGGTACCGCCACGAACCCCAATGCCTTGGCGTACCAGTCGATGTGTTCGGCGATATGGTCATAGCTCTTGGTCCAGGGCGTGTTGCTCACCGCTCGGGGATGCAACTTGGCCGCCTGAATCAGCGCCGCGAGAAGCTGGCGCGGTTTGATGCCTGCCGATTCTATCCAGCGGCGCGCGGCCTCATGCTGTTCATGCGTGTAGATGCCTCGGTCGTACAGGGCCGCCAACGGCTCACGGGCAATCGCGGTACCGCCGGGCGCCAGCCCAGGGGCACAAGGGCTGTGGCTGTGCCAGCCCTGGTTGTGATGGTCGTGTACCGTCCGGCGCTCGACCTCAATGTCGAGAATCCGGCTCACGAAAACCCGCGCCGCATCCGGGTCATGATCCTCGTGCGACTGCCGCGCCAGCTCCCGCAGTGTCCAGATACCGATCCGCTGATAGTCCACGTCACTCCCCTGTATTGCCGTTGCTGCCATTCCCATCGCCGTGCCCCCTTCTCCATTCCGTGCCATTCGTCAGCGCCAGCCGTTTCCCCTGGTGGTGCGCCGTCTTCACCCAACTGGCGTACTCCCTCAAGACGGCCTTGGCTTCCTCGAGGCCAAGCGCCAGCGCCGCGCAATACCCCCTCCCCTCCGCCTCTTCCAGCCACTCACGTTGACTCGGCGCCAGATCGGCATCCCGTGGCGGCGTTGCCTTGAATTCCAGGTAGAGCCCAAACCATCCCCCGCGTGCCTCCATCACCGGCAAGTCACTCACCCCGGCTTTCACGCCCTGGGCCTTCATGCGCCCGGCTTCCTTGCCCAGTCGGTAGCCACCATTGGGGACGTGATAGGTCGCCGCATAGAGGTCGCCTACCGGCGTGCCGCGCATCATTTCGCCATACAGCCAGCGGATCAGGATGGCCTGCTCCTGGCCTTCCCAATCCACCGGTTTCCGGCGCGGCTTACCATCGGCCTTGGGCTTGCGGCGGCCCGGCGTCTTCCCGTAGTTGCGCCAGCTCATTCCTCAGCCTCACGAACCGCCTTTTGTGCCTTGGCGAGTATCCAGAGGAAGATGGCAACCGCAGTGTGAAGCGCGGCTAGTGCGAAGGCCCCGTGATATACCACCCATGCGATCCCGGCGTACCAACTCCAGCGAAGAACCCACTGGAATGCAGCCGGGGGCTTTCGTGACGGTGATTTCATGTGCGTTACGCCCACCAACGCGATCATCGTCAGCAGCAACCACGCTAAGCCCGCGCCCCATGCTAGGAAGGCAGCCAGGTTCCCGGCTCCACCGGTAAGCGGGTAGGCCCACAGCGGCACGATCAAGGACAGCGCAAAGAGAAGCCCCTTGCCCTCTCCTCTTGGTTGCGACGTCACTTCACTCATGATTCCGATCTCCGCTTCCAGCGTCCAAAGTCGGCGACGATCCGCTTGTACATCGCCGCCGCTTGCTCGTTTCGATCCAGGTCCACCCGGCTCTCCACGCCACATGCCCGGCGCACGGCGTCGGCTGCGTCCTCGGCGTTGTGGGTACCGTCGGGTAGCTGCTCGCGCGTCATCCCCTTGTCCCGACGTGCCCGCGCATCGAGGTAGAGACCGAAGGCCGGCAGGTTGCAGAGCATGCCGGCCTGTTGGGCGAGGCTCCGGCGATCAGTCGTCATCGTGAACGTCTCCCCGGGCGTCCATGTCACCCATCACCAGCCAGACGTTGCCCAGGACAAAGACGGCCAGGATGACGAGACCTGCCAATCCCCAGGCGATCCAAGCGATCAAGCTCATGCCGCCTCCTGCTTGTTGATGAACGCCAACGCCTCGACCAGCGCCTCGCGGATCTCGCCGTCGAATTCCTGCATGCCCAGCGCTATCGTGTGGCGCAGCCAGCGGGGCTGGTGAGCCAATGCCTCGGGGTGCGCATGGATGGCTTCATGGCAACTCCCTGGCCCGTCGCAGACCGGCATGGCGAAGCTGTCAGGTGCTTTCAGGGCCATGCCTCCCAGTTGCCAGATACCAATGACGTGGTGGGCCGAATCCGCAGGGCCTCCACAGCAGCAGCAAGGCAGCGACCGGACAAACCGCAGATACCGCTCGCTGCGGAAGCGCTGTTGAGATTTCGCGCCCGATTTTTTAACTCGGCGATTGCCTGTTAAAGCGGGCTGTCGCTTCTCCCGCTTGCGGTTCATCGGTGCATTGGCGCGGAGCGGTGACTTTCTTTCGAGCGGCGTGCGTTTCATGCCACCTCCTCGCTCGGCTGCTCGGCGGTGCGGGGCTTCCATCCCGTAATACGCTCGACGTTCTCCCAGCGGGCATCCTGCTCGCTCTTAGGGACTTTGCGGATGGCTCCCCACTCCTTAACCCAGACGTCAACGCCGTCAGGGTTGATGCAAATCAGGGCGACTGATTCGCCACACGTATCGATGTCCGCTTTATTGGGGCATCGGACGGCTGTCATCTGGCACCTGGCAGCGGGGCCAATTAGCTTCCTCGGAACATGCGGCGCAGGCTCCACGAGATCACCTTTCCTCACCGCCTTCCCTTCGCAGTCCCGCCCCAGCACGCCCGTCAGGCGGTCATGAATACGCAAAAAGATGTTCATGCCGACACCTCCGCTTCCTGGCCCTCCCCGGACGCCCTGAGCGCCAGCTCGAGGCGGTACAGCTGACTGCAAATGGAATGCGCCAGGTGGTGTCGACGTGTCTCGGCATCGAGGTCCTCCCCACGCGCCAGCGCCAGCTCATGCCGAAGGCTTTCCGCTTGGTACCGGCGTGCAGGATCGGGGGCGTGCTGCCAATCTCCCGGCGCGTGCTGGACGGCATCCAGGGTGAGAACCTCGACGACCTCGGCCAAGGCATTCGGCATGTCGGTGAACAGCAGGTCCATGCGGAGCTCGCCACCGTCATCCTTGCGGCCTGTCGGCTCCTCGGTCGCTTTCCCGATCTCCACGACCTCTGGCTCGCTGCCCACCGTGTGGCGGAGTACCTCCTTAGGAGTAGGCTGATTTACCTCCTCGGGCGATTCTGGCTCGCTATCGCTCGTCGGCTCAGGGATCAGGCCTTGCATATCCCCCGCCTCTATCACGACCGGCCCAACTTCCATGGAGGTCCGCTCGCCGGCCACTATCCGACGGGAGGCCTCATAGAACTCGCCCAACCTCTCCTCGCAGGCCATGAGGTCGTCATCAATGATGCCGAGGGCGCCTTTACGGCTTGCGTTGTTCGGCAGCTGACGGATGGCATCAATCACCGCGAAGAACATGTCCGCGCTGGAGAGTCCACCCAATTTCTCGGTTTCGAACCCGGCAGGCCTCAGGAGGATGGCCAGATCGGTGAACTCGCCCATCCCGGTGATCCGATAGTCCGCCACCATGTCGCTCAACCGCTTGATGCACTCGGCGAGGACGACGGTCACAGGGCGTGATGCCTTGGGCTTGCTCTTTGTTAACACCTTGACTGCCGGGGCCGGCTCCGGCTCGTGTTTCGGCGCGCTGCCGGTCTTGCGGGCAGGGGCTGCCACCGGGCCTTCCAGGCTCCCCGCCGCGACCTTCATTCCCTTGCCGGTCGGCGCCCAGCCATCGTGGCCGTGCTTGCTGATCAGCTCGTGTTGATACAGATACTCCAGGGCCAGATCGATCTGTTCGCGCTTCACCTTGTCACGGGCGTTCATCGCCGCCTTGATGATCAGCGCGCGTACCGGCTTCCGGCTCTCTCGGTGCTCCTGGACCAGCGCCAGCAGGACCTTCTTTTGATGCTTGTCGATGTCACTCACTTGCCACCTCCTTGTCCTGTTCTTTGCTGGCGCCAGCAGCACTGGCATTGATCCGCTGGGCATGCACCCGGTCGGCCTGCTCGCGTCCGGCATCGGTCAGCCCATAGGCGGGATGCCATACCTCGTTGATCTCCTGCTCGGCGACGATCAGCACCCAGCCCCGGCGCTCGAGACGGTTCACCGTGTTGGCCACCTGCCGCCAGCCCGGGCCCTCGCCCTGGGCGGTGGTGATCCGGCGCCGGATGGCGTGGATGGCCTGCCCTGACGTTGAGCGCAGCGCCAGCAGCACTTGGTGTTCGATGTCGATGGGTTTCACTGGGCCACCTCCGTGCAGTCGTCGAGTAGGTCACCCCGAGGCGCGTCGTTGGCCTCGGGCACGTATGCCAGGATCTGGCGGGCCGGTTTGCCGGCAGTGCCGATCACGGTCAGCTGGCCGGCGTCCAGCAGTTCGCGGCAGCGACCGCAGATCGAGGACAGCGCCAGCCCGGTAAGCTCCGAAAGGCGCTGCCGAGTGCAGGGACCACCCTGTCGGATGGCATCGAGAACCTGCTGGCGCTGGCGGGCCTGTCGACCCGACCGGCGGACGTCGTCATAGCCCTCGCGGGATACCTCCCGACCGGTGGGCTGCATCATGGCTCCCATGGTTATCCCCTCCCTTACTCGCAAAGGCCGTAGACGGACGAGCACTCGGTATTGCCATCACTCGTCGCAGCAATCAGATCGAACTGTCTTCCTCCTCGAGTTGTGCGCGACCACTCGACAGCCGAGTGAATGCCATGGCGCATCAACGAGACATCCGCCTCCCCTCGAGCAGCCCAGAATGTGGCAACGCCACGCTTCGCCGCCCGGCTGACAATGCGCTCCCATTCGGCTACGCGCTCAATCTCCTCGGGAAATCGGCTCGCAATCTCACGAAGTTCTTGCTTGCGGGCGTGGATGCACGGCATACAGCCAACGCGGCTCATGCCCTGGCTATAGAGGGGGTTGGGTTCAATGCCGTGCTTTCGGTGCATGGCAAAAACTCGCTCAACGTCCCAATCGAGGATCGGTCGATAGGCCATCACACCCAGATCAAGCTCTTCCCATTCACCCAGTCGTGACCGGGCTGGCGATTCATCACGACGAACCCCCTGCCAGCTCACGACATCATGCCCAGCAGCCAATAACGGCATATCCACCTGCTGCTGGATGGGCAGCACCTTGAGGTGCTCGGTGCAGAACTTGGCCTTCGTGCTCGGAAACCGGCCTTTCAACATGGCGAGGTCCAGGAACGGAATTCCGGTGGGAACTAGCGCCTCAATAGCTCGCTGCCGGATGTCCTCCGGCCAGTGCTCAGCGATGTAGCTCCTCTTGCGCTCAAAATCTCGAGAGAAGTCCGGCATCACTCGCCGGATCGCGACACCAGTAGCCCGCTCGAGGTAGTCGATATAGCGATACGTCTCCGGATGCTCATGACCGGTATCAGCGAACACGACCACCATCTCGGGCGCATCCCTCTCAAGCGCCAGCAGGAGCATCGCCGTCGAATCTTTGCCGCCACTGATGCTGATCACATTCTTCAGCGCCATGCTCATCCCCTCCCCAGTGCGGCCCGCAGGGAGCGCAGTCCCTGGTCGGCGTTCATTCGATGCGGCAGGCCGGCGTCATCCACCAGCCGGTCGGCACGTTCCTGCCCGGCCCGCTCGGCGAGCTCGGCTTGTGAGCGGTGGCCGTCGTGCTCGAGCAGGTGGCGCGGCGTCAGGTCCTCGCCGGCCATCACCCGATTGACCAGGGCCTGGTACTCGCGGGCGAAGCGCTTTTCGAGGCGTGGCCACTGGCTCTGCGCCGTGGTGTGCGTCAGGTCCCACCAGCCGACGGCATTGCCGGCCAGCCTTACAGCCTCATGGCTCCACCGGTGCCGGCGAGGCTCATGGGCGTGGGCCAGCGCTTCGCGCCAGGCCTCACCAGTCGCTGGCATACCGAAGTCCTCCGGGGTCGGCGCCAGCATCGAGACCAGCACCGGGATCGTCGGCGGCCAGGTACTCCCCGCTCGCTTCAGTTCGCTCATCGCCCGCTCGACCACCTGCCGTGTCGGCAGCGCCGACCAGCGGGTCAGTTCCTGCGCCAGCTCCCGTCGAGCCAGATTCAGCATGTCCGCACTCGGGAACGCACTCGCCCAGGTCCTCGGGAAAATCGCTTCCAGCCGGGTGAATACCTGGTTGACCAGCGCCAGCGTCTGCTCCCTCGGCGGTGTCGTCTTCTGGCCACCAGCCGTCTGCCCAGCTGGTGTCTCCCGGGTTGGCGAGCTGTTCCCGGACCGCCTCGCGTTCAGACCGGCGATCGTCGCTTCGGTGAGCTGCTGGGCGTTGTGCATGGTCAGGTCCTCCGGTTGTGGCCTGGGAGGTGGCGTACTGGCGGCGGCGGTCTTCGGCCAGCCACTTGGCCAAGCGCTCATGCCAGCCCTGGGCGGTGCGCCGCTCGTTGGGTTTCTGGGCGAAGTGGTCGGTGAAGTCCGCCAGGGTGTCGGCATCCGGCCAGGTGCCGGTCGGCAGGCGGCGACGCATACAAGCGGCAGCCAGTTGATCGGCATTGGGCTGCCAGTCGTAGGTCATCGGTTGCTGTCGAGGCTCGGGAGTGCGGTCCAGCGGCTGGCCGTTGTCGTCCAGGTTCGCTGCCTGCCCCAGCGGGTCGGCTCCAGCATCGCTCGCGCCCGACAGAGGGGTAGGGGGAATTCTCTGTTGTAGTCTCTGTAAGGAATCTCCGTTTGGGGGATTCTGTGCACTCCCGTTGGGAGATTCTTGATTCTCCGTTTGGGAGTTTTCAGATTCTCCCGATGGGAGATTCTGGCCAGTGGCGGGCCTCGCGGCCTGTTCTTGAGGCGCGTCATCGCTCAGTGCCTCGGCCAACTGCTCGGCCAGACGGTCACAGTTCACCCGGTACCACGTCTTGGCCGGCACCCCCTTCCGGACCTCCTCGAGGACACCGATGGCCACCAACTGACGCCGTGCCGTCTGCTGCTGCTTGGCACTCATCCCAGTCTCGGCTTCCCAGCTATCGTGGGCGCCCTGCTGCTCTTTCCAGAACCATCCATTACGCTCCCTGGCCGTTGGCGTGTTGCCAAGGAACAGCGCCTGACTCAGGAAAATGGCGCCCTGCACCGAGACACCCGGGAGTTGGGTGAACACCGGCTGGTAGGCCACAGGGCGGCCCAGGAGGGCCGGGAGCATGGCGGCGGTAATATCGCTCATGCCACACCCCCGGCGTTGTAGAGGGCCATGCCGGCGACCGATACACTGGAAGTTCTCACGCAACCAGAAGGAACACCGACATGGCCGAAACTGATAACCATCAGCGCCAGCGCCGTGAGCTCGACCAGAAAATCTTCCAGACCGAAGCACAGCAAAAATGGCTGCTGGCTAGGTTTGGCGATCACGTCGCCGAGCGCGAGGGGTACCAATCCGATGACCTCCACGGCATTCATGCGCTGCGCTACTACCTCATGCAGAAGCATCACTGGACTCCTGCGACCGTGCTTGCCCTGAGCGAGGACGAACTGCGCTTTGCCCTGCTTGAAGAGCGAGAAGGCTGGACCTTGCCTCCAGAAGATCGGCTCTGACCGGGTCACCTGATTGGCGCGCCATCTCGGCTTTCAGCGCCAGTTGGCGCGCCTTTAGGTCGAGATAGCGGGCATCAATGTCTCGGAAACCGTTCATTCCCTGCTTCCTCCCTCAAGCCCGCGACCTGATCTACCTTCGGACGAGCGATCTCCCGACATAAGCCGATCAATATCGGCTTGCTGCTGGCGGCACCAGGCCGCCAGCTCCTCGAGGTCATTGGCTTGGTCAGGTAGGCTCATTCCTGCGCCAACAAGAACGATCGGCGCTTCTCGACCATCTAAGATTGCAGCGCCGACCAACATCGCCCTGGCTACCTGACAGGCCTGTTCCGTAGCATCACCCCCCCCTTTTTGCGCACCAGCAACTGCCGCTCGACCCACTGCCTCCAAAGCAGTCCGGCGATCCTCTGTCTTAATCGGTCTTGTGGTATTCATCACGCTGCCCCCTCGATCTGCTCGAGCTCGTGCTGGTAGTGATCGGCAAAGAACTGGTGCATCAGCCGGCGGCCGTTGACGATCACCCGGGCGTCGTCATCCCAGGGATCGGTCAGCGCCAGCAGGTCAGTCATCGCTTGGTGGTACCGCAGGTCGCAGCGGAGGCGCGCCAGCGTCGGGCCGGTCAGGGCCAGTTCGGCACGCTCGCGCTGCAGGCGGTTCGTCTTGTCGATCAGGTGGTCGCGGTCGCGACCGATCGGTGTCGTTGTCATCGTCATGGCGTCCCCTCGCCCGCTGGCCTAGAGCCGCAACCCAATGCGGCGGATTTCAGCCGCAGACAGCTTCCCCTCGCGCTGCATGGAGGCGAGGGTCTCGCTGTAGCGTGTCCGCCCGGTCAGTTCAGACAGCGGCAGATGACCTCTCTGCAGCCACTCGTGGACGTACTGGTTGCTCCGATTCAGCCGCTTCGCTACGGCAGGAGCGCCACCACAATCGTTGATGACGTCTTTGAGAGATGTGGGTTGAGTCGTCATGGCCAGCCTTAATATCAGGTCTACTCCTGATTATGCTAGCCGCATTGGCCTGATATTGGCAAGACAATACCTGATTTTCGGTATTGAGAATGGATGTGAGGTGCCTACAATCAAGCTATTAGTTGATAATCGCGAGATACCCGATGCCCCGCCGCAAACCCACGGATGAAGAGAAGCGCAGGATGTGGGCCGCCATATCCAAGGCGGCGATGGACTACCATGACCACCATCAGGAGCGAGGGCTGGGCGTACTGATTGCCGACGACGCAGGCGTTAAAGCCCAGTCTGTGTCCGACTGGAAAAGCCTGAAAACGGCACCGAGCGACAAGATCCTTATACGGCTAGCATCCAAATATGGCGTTTCTGCCGCCGAGCTGGCCGGAGAGGACGCGCCTACACAAGCTGGCCTTGCAACCGATGAAGCGCTGAGGCTGGCCGGAGAGCTGACCAGCACGGTTACCAAAGCAGCCCTGCCTGAGGGGAGTGTCGAGCAGTTCAGCGCTGTTATGGAGAAAGCCCATGAACTTGTCATGCAGGGCAAAGGTGAGGATGAAGCCTACGGCATTCTATTCCGATACGCCCTAGCTATACGTGAGGAAGCCCCGCCAACTGACTAGCCCCGCCCATTGCATGCAAGCCCGCATATTTGCGGGCTTTTTTATGCCTAGCACATCGAGGTAGCTGTATCTGAATTCTTCGGTTACTGTATATATAAACAGCATTACATGAACGCGGGGGTAATCCATGGAGGAACGGTCTGGCGCCACTCCTATCACCAAGAACAATGATCGAGACACGCAGGAGCGCTCGCGAGAATCCCTCGTGAACCTATGCAAGGCGTTTGACCTGCTGCGTGCTCGTAAAAAAGTTGAAGAAAATCCCGCCGTAAAATCAAGATCATAAACCTGATCTTCTCTCCACAACCTACCATTCATCAGTTTATCCCTTGATATTTTAGATTCGCGCTCCTAACATCAGGCCATAACCTGATTATCAAGGCGATAAACACATGGACCTGACCAAACGACAAGCTGAGATAGTGAGCCGTCTGGCTGATGGCATGACCGCCGAAGAGATAGCCATCAGCCTCTGTCGATCAGTCCTGACAGTGCGAACACAGGTAAAGCTGGCTTGCCAGCGTGCCGGCGCAAAGAACACACCGCACCTGGTTGCACTGGCAATACGCAAAGGCTGGATCGCCCCGCTCGCGCTGGCGCTGATGCTCGCCGACCTGCACGGCCATGCCATGCGCACCCGGCAGCCGGTACGCACGCGCCAGCAGATCGCATCCACCTATCGGTCCGCACGTCGCGACCTGGGGAGCGTGCTGGCATGAGCAACCTCACCGACCTGAAACGTCTCGTGATGAGCTTCGGCGCCCTGCCCCTGGCCTGCGCCGGCCTGCTGGTTCTGGCGAACGTCCAGCAGACCGACCGCGAGGTCGCCGCCGAGATGCACCGGCAGTACTGCGAGGACGTGGCGCTATGGCGGACTGAGGTCGCCCAGGGAGTGCCGCTGAATCGCCGCGCCGGGCAGCCCGACCATCGCGGCATCGCCGACGAGCAGTGCCCGGGCATATCCGCCCAGGGCGAAGACCAGCGCCAGCTCGCCAGCTACTGAAACCGAACACTCTCGGTCGCCCTGGCCACATCAGGGCCTCGTCCGCCGGTGTCAGCTGGTCCATGTGCCAGGCGGGTCGCGAGCAAAACGCCGGCAGCTGGTGACGGGCGGCCGACACACCGTCCGGGCGCCAGCAAACCCTTCAGTTCCCTGCGTACTCCCGGCCTCCGGGCCGGGCTTTTTCCAGGAACTGCGGGACATCGGAGAGCGGCTGGGTGCCGTCATGTGCGACGGCCAGATGGCGGGTAAACGCTCCGCCAAGCAGAAGGCCCGGTCGCTCCCCGATGCCTCGGCATCACATCCGGCGAGAGCCGGTCGAACGAGTTGCCCTCTCACGGGAGGGCCTTTTTCAACTACCAGCAGCAGGGGGCTTCCATGAATACAGCTATCGCCGAGGTCCTGGCCGAGCGCCATCGACAGGTAAACCAGGAAGGCTGGAGCCATGAGCACGATGACAGCCATCACCAGGGTGAACTGGCTGCGGCTGCAGGATGCTACGCGCTACACACCTGCCTGATGGGCAGAGGCAAAGCCCAGGACACTGTGCCCAGCCCTTGGCCATGGGATGCGTCCTGGTGGAAGCCCACTATTGCTCGCCGGAACCTCATCAAAGCGGCCGCACTGATCCTCGCCGAGATCGAGCGCCTCGACCGAGCTGCTGCCAAGAGTGTGCCGCCTAGCAGGCCCTTGGAGGAGGCATGGTCTCGCGACGGCGTGATGTACAGCCACGATTCGTTCCAGGAGTTGATCGAGTGTCACGCGGTCGAGCCAGGAAGCACGGTCTACACAGGCACCAAAACAAGGTTCGCGCCCTCGCATTTCGCGGACGCCGACAGCGTCATCGAGGAGATGGGTGAGCGTGCATGTGATGAAGGCGGAGAGTTCGCCGAAGATTTTCCTGATCCCACCCCAGAAGCCCGCGAGCAGCTGCAGATCCTGATGAATGCTTGGGCTGATCTGCACACCACGATCGACTTCTTCATCGTCGAAGACGCCCGCGAGTACGTCATCACCGAGCGCGATCTGGAGGTCTCCTGATATGTGGTTCAAGAACCTTCACCTCTACCGTCTGCACGACGCGCCCGGGTTGGACGACGCCTACCTCGAGGGGTTGCTGACCGCTCAGGCCTACCGCCCCCTCGGAGGAAGTGAGGCCCGGCGCATTGGATGGACCGCGCCTGCTGGTCGCGGCAGCGAAGTGCTGTGCCACGAACTACAGGGCCATCGGCTGCTGACTGCTGTGCGCCAGGAACGCCCGCTGCCCGCCGGTGTGGTGCGCGAAGAAGTCGAGGAGCGTGTCGAAGCGCTCGAGGCAACCGAAGGCCGCAAGCTGCGCCGGCAGGAAAAGCTCACCCTCAAGGAGCAGGTCTACGAGGAACTGCTGCCCCGGGCCTTCGTCCGCACCCAGCGCATCGACCTGTGGTGGGACACTCAGCGCCAGCTCATTGGCATCAACACCAGCAGCCGCAAGCGAGCCGAGGAGGCCCTCGACCTGCTGCGCGAGACACTGGGCAGCCTCAAGGTCACGCCGTTGGCAACGCAGGAACTGCCGATGCGGGCGATGACCACATGGCTCGGTGATACAGGCACTCGCCCCGCCGACCTGGTAATGGGTGACATGGTCGAGCTCAAGGCCAAGGGCGATGACGGAGTGTTCCGTGGCCGCCAGGTCGACCTCGACAACGACGAAGTGCAGCAACTCCTTGAGGGCGGACGCCAGGCAAGCAAGCTGGCCCTGGGCGTCGAGGGCCGCATGACGTTCGTGCTCCACGACGACCTGGCCATCAAGTCGATCCGCTTCGACGACGCCGTGATCGACGAAGCCAGCCAGGCCGACGACGAAGGCGACCCGCTGGTGCGCCTCGAGACCGACTTCCTGCTCATGGCTCAAGCCCTGGGCGCCAGCATCGACCGCCTGATCGAGTGGCTAGGAGGGGAAGCACAGCAAGCCGACGCTGCTCACAACGCGCCCTCAGAGTTGGTGGACATTGAGGTAGAAGACCCGCTCATGCCCGAGGTCAGGGGCTTCGTGATCGAGAGCGGTACGGCGGCGGTTTCGGCTGTCCAGCGGCAATTCAAGCTTGGCTACAACCGTGCGGCTCGGCTCATTGAGGCGCTGGAGCGCGCAGACGTCGTCTCCTCAATGGACAACCGCGGCTCTCGGAAAGTGCTGCAGGAGGTGCCGTCATGAAAGAGCGCCCGATCCTGTTCAACGACGAGATGGTCCGCGCCATCCTCGACGGCCGGAAGACGCAGACGCGCAGGGTGGTGAAAGATCCGCATGGCCTCTACTCACACATGGGCGATAAGAGCGTACACCCGGCGGTGGCGTCCATCGTTCATGTTGGCGAGGGGGAGTTCGAGCAGCGCGCAAAGTCGGATGCGGTGAAGCAGCAGTATGTCACCACGTTTCCATTCCATAGGCTGCGCTGCCCCTACGGCCAGCCCGGCGACCAGCTGTGGGTGCGGGAGGCGTTTCGCAGCCGGCGCGTAGATAACCTGCCGGGCGAAGTCGCATACCGGGCAGATCATCCTGGTGAGAAGACAGTGCCAGGCAGCTACGGCCGCCCTTGGAAACCCTCCATCCACATGCCTCGCTGGGCCTGCCGCCTGCGCCTCGAGGTCACCGCCGTGCGCGTCGAGCGCCTGCAGGACATCACCGAGGTTGACGCACAGGCCGAGGGCGCCGGCGTCGTCAGCTTCCCCAATGTCGACGACCAGCACACCGATCGTGACCGCTTTCGGGCGTTGTGGAATCGCATCAATGGCCCTGAATCATGGGACACCAACCCATGGGTATGGGTCGTCGAGTTCCAGCGCGTCGATTCGGAGGTGCCGTCATGACCGCCGACCCGATCCTCGACCCGCGCACCGGGAAAATGATCACCGTCTATGACCTGGCTCGCCAGACCGGCGTGGCCGCCCATGTCATCTGGCACCGCTATGAGTCCCTGGGCGTGCGTTCCATGACGCTGATCGCCCCCAAAGGCACACCCATCGACATTGATGCCGAGCGGGCAGCAGCACGACGCATCTTCCTGCGCTCGCGTGTCGGCATACTGTCCACCCACCGCCTCGGCGAGTTCGCCCGGGGCCTGCGCCAGCAATCAGGGAGGGCTGCTGCGTGACTACCAATCCTTCTGCAGAACTTGCCTGGCGCACCCAGTTCGCCTTGGATTTCGAGGGAGAGATCAACGTCGATCTGTTCGCCGGCGGCGGCGGTGCCTCGACCGGCCTGGAGATGGGCCTCGATCGCCCGGTGCACGTTGCCATCAACCACGACGCCGACGCGATCAGCATGCACCAAGCTAACCACCCGGGCGCCGAGCACTACCTGTCAGACGTCTATGAGGTCGACCCGGTAGCCGCCTGCCGAGGGCGGCCGGTCGGCCACTTCCACGCCAGCCCGGATTGCACCCACTTCACCCAGGCAAGCGGCGGGCAACCCCGCAAACAAGCGATCCGCTCGCTCTCATGGGTCGTGCACAAATGGGCCGGTAAGGTTCGACCCCGAGTCATCACCCTGGAAAACGTCGAGCAGATCCTCCAGTGGTCACCACTGGTCGCCAAGCGCTGCAAGAAGACGGGGCGCGTTGTGAAGATCGACGGTAGCGTCGCCGCCCAGGGCGAGCGCGTGCCGCTCGAGCAGCAGTTCCTGATACCGGATCGCCGCCGACGCGGTCACAACTGGCGCCATTTCGTCGACGGCCTACGCCGCCTCGGCTATGCCGTACAGTGGCGCACCCTGCGTGCCTGCGACTATGGCGCGCCCACTACCCGCGAACGGCTGTTCTTGATCGCCCGCTGTGACGGCCACCCGATCGTCTGGCCCGAGCCTACCCATCACAAGCACCCGAAGCGGGGCCAGAAACGTTGGAGGGCAGCCGCCGAGTGCATCGACTGGTCGATCCCCTCGCGCAGCATCTTCGACCGTCCCCGGCCTCTGGCGGACAACACCCTCAAGCGCATCGCCAAGGGCATCCAGAAATTCGTGCTCGACAGAGGTGACCCGTTCATCGTGCCCATCGCCAACTACGGTGGCGGGAGCGAAGCCGTCCACCCGATCGACGAGCCGCTGCGCACTGTCACCGCCTGGCCCAAGGGAGGATCTTTCGCCCTGGCCAGTGCCACCCTGGTGCAAACCGGCTACGGCGAGCGACCAGGTCAGTCGCCCCGCGCACTGGACATCCGCCAGCCTCTCGGCACGGTGGTCGCCGGCGGCGGCAAACATGCTCTAGTCACGGCATTCATGGCCCAGATGAACGGCGGCTTCTACGATGGCGCCGGCCGCGACGCCCGCGAGCCGCTCTCCACCATCACAGGGCGCGGTACCCAGCAGCAGCTGGTCACGGCGAACCTCGCGTCATCACTCACGCCCGACCAGGAAACCGGCGCCCTGCGCGTCGCCGCTTTCCTGATGCGCTACCACAGCACCGGCGGCCAGTGGGCGGATCTTCGCGACCCGATGACCACGATCACTGCAAAGGACCGCCTGGCCCTGGTGACGGTGACGATCCAAGGCACGCCCTACGTGATCGTCGACATTGCCCTGCGCATGCTCAAACCGCGCGAGCTCTACCGTGCCCAGGGATTCCCCGACAGCTACATCATCGATCGAGGCCACGACGGTCGGAAGTTCACGCTCACTTCTCAGACCCGCATGTGCGGCAATAGCGTCAGCCCGTTGCCAATGACCGCCATCGCCCAGGTGAACCGGGTGGATCAACCAGTGACCCTTCAAGCAAGAGAGGCGTCATGACCAGAACCACGCACACCCACCGCCAGCACGGTGGCCGGTATGCCGAGTTCAATCAGTTCGACGGAGGCGGTGCCCTGGAAGGACAGAAGTTGGTGGCCTACCGCGACCTCGACAAGGACGTGACGAGTGCCACCACGCTGGACGACTGGCGTCAGCACTGGCGACCGATCGCCGCCGACGATTGCACGGTGTGCCTGGGTACCGGGCGGGACAGTATCAAGGGCAACAAGCGCCAGCCCTGTGGCGGCTGCTACGGGCTGGGGAAAGTACGGAAAGACGGCGAGACGCCGACCACTCAGTGGGAGCTGGCCGAGGTGGCCATCGGCGTGATCCAGCGCCAGCACCAGGAACTCGGCCGGCTACGCGAGCTGATCGCCATACCCGAGGTGCAGGAGATCATCAAAGCAAAGCGCGATGCACCCGAGGATTGGGTGCAGCGCGAGCAGGAATGGCGAGAGTCCGGGTGGCGTGGCCACGGCGGACGGAGACATACAGGAGACTGAGATGGCGAAACTACTGGCAATGAAGGACGTGGCCGAGCGGGTAGGCTATAGCGAGAGCAAGGTCTACAAACTCATCCGAGAGGGGCGATTCCCCGCCGGCAGGAAGATGCCCACCGGCGGCGTCAGGTGGCTCGAGGAAGAGGTTGATGAATGGATCACCCAGACATTCGGTCAGGCACAGGAGGTGCATCTCGCTTCAGTGTGAGGGCATCAATGTAGTCACTCCACCACTGGAGCATCTTCCGTCGCTCATCGAGATAGTCGGCATGGTTATACGAGGCGCGCACCTTGTCCCCGGGGGTGTGCGCCAGTTGACGCTCGATGACATCACCGCGCCAGCCATGCTGATTGAGCAACGTAGAGGCCGTGGCGCGGAAACCATGGCCGGTGAATAGGCCCGCCCATCCCATATGCCTCAGCCGGCCGTTGATCGTTGTTTTGGCCATAGGCTGGCGAGGATCTCGCAGCCCCGGGAACATCATCTCACCATTACCGGTATATTCATGAAGCTCCTGGAGGAGCACTACGACTTGCTGAGGCAGCGGCACGACGTGAGGTCGACGGCGCTTCATCTTGTCCGCTGGAATATGCCACTCAGCTCGCATCCAGTGGATCTCCTCCCATCGACCTTGGCGCATCTCCCCTGTCCGCAGCATGGTGCGCATCAGCACCTCCATGGCGATCTGAGTCAGACGGTACCCGCCTTTCTCGGGGATGCTCACCACCAGCTCCCGCAACTGCTCAGGCGTCAGAGCTCGGGCATGGCGAACCGGGGGCTTAGACACCGCCCGGCGCAACGGTGCGGATGGGTCATGCTCCGCGCGTAATGTGCTGGCGGCGTATTGGTAAATCGCACCACACCACTGGCGGACCAGGTTGGCCACTGTCGGGGCACCTCGCTCCTCGGCGGCACGCATCACCTTCAAGACATCCGCCGCGGTGACCTGGCTGATGTGCTTGTGCCCGAAGGCTGGGATCATTTCTCGCTCGAGCCCCTTCTTTACCTGGCTCGCATAGTACTCCGTCCAATGCGCCTCCTGGCGGGAATACCATTCCATGGCGATGGTCGCGAAGCTGTCCTCCGCTGCTGAGCGCTCGGCAGCCTGCTGGGCTTTGTAGGCCTCCACTGGATCGACGCCTCGAGCAGCCGTGACCTTCACCCAGTCGCGCTCTTCCCGGGCCTGCGCCAGCCTCACGACCGGATACTGCCCCACTGTGAAGATCCGCTCCTTGCCGTGGATGAAATATCGAACTCGCCAGAACTTCTTTCCGCTGGGGCGTACGTCGAGATAGAGCCCCTCGGAGTCGGGTACTCGGTACGGCTTCTCGCCTGGCTGGGCCTTGCGTGCCTTGGTATCTGAGATGGCCACCTGGGTAACGCCTCCCTGCTTTTGCCTTCATGCTAGCCGTTACCCAGGTTGTTACCCAGGTCGGTCAGCAATTCGCATGGAACCAGGTACACCACTATACAGAAAACCCCGCATATAGCGGGGCTTTGCATACTGGATATTTATTCAAGTATAGGACCATACACTTGCGTGGTAGTTATCGATCATCACGATCATGTCGGGCATAAGCTCCTGATTCTCATGAGCCAACCGGCTCGATCACTGGATTCTTGCTCGCTTTCCTACCCACAATGCCCGAATCATCTCTACCGCGAGCCGACGGATACAAAAATGCCGCCTCGCGGGCGGCATTGTTGTTCGGACACGTCAGACACGCGAAAGCCGCCCCTTCAATCGTAGAGGCGCCACTGCTTTGCGGAGGTCGTCGTGGAAATCATCATGCTCGCTATAGTGTGCGGCGCGACCGACCCTGTCAAGACGCGTGGCCGGGCGTTCACGAGAGATTGTCCAGGCCGCGCTCGGCCATGGCCACGGCGCGGAACAATGCACGGCGCTTGTTGATGGTTTCCTGCCACTCATCATCGGGATCGGAGTCGGCGACGATGCCGCCACCCGCCTGGACGTGCAGTTCACCGTCCTTGATCACGGCGGTGCGAATGGCGATGGCGGTATCCATGTTGCCATGCCAGGAGAGATACCCCACCGCACCGGAATAGATACCGCGCTTGACCGGCTCCAGCTCGTCGATGATTTCCATGGCACGCACCTTGGAGGCCCCGGACAGGGTTCCCGCCGGGAAGGTGGCCCGCAGGACGTCCATGGCCGTCATGTCCGGCCGGAGACGGCCGGTGACCTGGGAGACGATGTGCATGACATGCGAATAGCGCTCGACGGCCATGTTGTCGGTGACCGTCACCGACCCCGGTTCGCTGATGCGTCCCACGTCGTTGCGACCAAGATCGATCAGCATGACGTGTTCGGCGATCTCCTTGGGATCATCGAGCAGGTCGGCTTCCAAGGCCCGATCCTGCTCCTCGGTGGCGCCACGCGGCCGGGTCCCGGCGATGGGCCGTACCGTGACCTCGCCTTCCTCGAGTCGCGTCAGGATCTCCGGCGACGACCCGACCACATGATGATCGTCGAGGTTGAGGAAGAACATGTAAGGCGATGGATTGAGGCTGCGCAGGGCACGATAGAGATCCAGTGGCGGCGCCTGATAGGGAATGGACATCCGTTGAGATGGCACACACTGCATCACATCGCCGGCCTTCACGTATTCCTTGATGCGCTCCACCGCCGCCTTGTAGCCCGCCTCGCTGAAGCTGGCGTGGAAGTCATCCTCCGAGACGTCATGACGACCGCTTCCCGGACTGCGTCCCTCCAGCACCACGCCACGCAGCTTCTCCTCCAGCGCCTGGAGCCGTTCGAGCGCTCGAGCATGCGCCTGCGGCTCGCCTGGATCGGCATGGGTCCAGAGCGTCAGGCGGCCGGCGAGGTTATCGAAGACCACCAGGTCGTCGCAGACCATCAGCAGGATATCCGGCACGCCGAGCGGGTCGGGCTTCTCCACGCCACGCAGCCGTGGCTCGATGTAACGAATGGTGTCGTAGCCGAAATACCCCACCAGGCCGCCGTCGAAGCGCGGCGTATCGTCCAGCCGCGGCACCTTGAAGCGTGCCTGGAAGTCCTCGATCCAGGCCAGCGGGTCCTCGACCTCAACGGCACCGCTCCCCTGGCCATCGACGATGTGCTCGACACGAAAGCCGCGCACCTCGATACGCTCGCGACACGGAAGACCGATGATCGAGTAACGTCCCCACTTCTCTCCGCCCTGGACGGATTCCAGCAGGAAGGTCCAGGGCGCATCGGCGAGCTTGAGATAGGTGGAGAGCGGTGTATCGAGATCGGCCAGGACCTCGCGGGTGACGGGAATGCGGTTATAGCCGGCGTCGGCCAGTTCCTGGAAACGTTCGGGGGTCATCATCTGCCCTGTGCCTCGCGGTGGTGAAGGACTCGCGGTGGAGAAAACGTGACGAATCGAGAGACAGCATGGCTGTCTCAGTAGGCGAGCGTCACCATCGCCAGCCTGCCTTCAAGGCGCGGGACTCGAAAGGTTCGGCAAGATTACGGCAGGCAAAGGCATCCAGCGTCATGCGAGCGTCCATACAGGCGGGTAATGCGAAGATTCCCGGGCATCATAATGAATCGTCATGGGCGGCCCGACGGCGTCAGGCCGGGCCAAGATCACCCTAGACGAGTTCCCGAAGCGATTCAACCACGCCATCCGGGCCGCTGGCGGCCACCGGCTCACCATGATTGTAACCATAAGGCACCGCCAGGGTACGAAAGCCCGCCGCGCGGCCTGCCGCCATATCGTGCCGTGAATCGCCGACCATCAGGCAATTCGCTGGCGATATCGAGAAATGCTCGGCGGCATGGGTCAACGGCAAGGGATCGGGCTTGCGTCGCACCAGGCTGTTGCCGCCCAGGCAGAGGGAAAAATGCCCGGCCAGTTCGAAGTGCTCGAGAATCGGCGCAATGAAGGCCTCGGGCTTGTTGGTCACCAGTACCAGGATCATGCCCGCCCCACGCAATGTCTCCAGCGCCTCGCGCACGCCGGGATAAAGCCGGGTGGCGTTGCAGGGTCGCTGTGCGTAGTGCACCAGGAAGCGCTCATGGGCCTGCCGGCAACGCTCGGGATCGGCATCCCTTCCCAGGGCATCGCGCAAGGCACGCTCGATCAGCACCATCGAGCCATTGCCGACCCAGTCCCGGACTCGAGATTCGCCCCGTGCAGGCATGCCCAGGTCGCACAGGGCTGCATCCACCGCCGCCGCCAGGTCGGGCACGGAATCCACCAGAGTACCATCGAGGTCGAAGGCTACCAGGCGAATGCCATCGAGCAGCGAATGCATAACAGTGTCTCCTTTGACGCGTTCATATCCCTAACGGGGCATGGGCAGGACCCGCTCAGGCGCTTATGCTGGTACTCCCATCTTCTCAGGAGCTTATCGAGATGAGCATACCAAGAATCGTCGTCGTCGGCGGTGGTGCCGGCGGTCTGGAGCTGGTGACCCGCCTGGGACGGCGTCTAGGACGTCGCGGCCGGGCCGAGATCGTGCTGGTGGACCGCAATGCCACGCACATCTGGAAGCCCCTGCTGCATGAAGTGGCCACCGGCGTGCTGGACTCGGGATTGGACGAGATATCCTATCAGGGCCATGCCCGCGCCAATGGCTACCGCTTTCAGCGCGGCACCCTAGAGGGGCTGGACCGTGAAGCGCGCACCCTCACCCTGGCACCGATCCTCGATGATGACGGCCTGGAGGTACTGCCATCGCGCACGCTGTCCTACGATGAGCTGGTCATGTCGGTGGGCAGTGTCAGCAACGACTTCGGCACGCCAGGCGTCGGCGAGCACTGTCACTTCCTCGACAGCCCGCACCAGGCCGAAGCCTTCCGCAAGGACATGCTCAACGTCTTCTTGCGCTACAACGCCCCGCAGCAGGACACCCAGACCCGCATGGTCGTCGGCATCGTCGGTGCCGGCGCCACCGGCGTGGAGCTTGCCGCCGAACTCTACGACGCCTCCCAGATGCTCCACAGCTATGGCTTCACCCCGCTGGAGAGCGAGCACCTCGAAGTCCATCTGATCGAGGCCGCGCCGGGTATCCTGCCCGCACTGCCCGACCGCATCAGCCAGGCGGTGCACACCGAACTCGAGCGCCTGGGGGTTCGGGTCCATGTGTCGACCCGCGTTACCCGCGTCGAGCCCTCGGCCATCATCACCGCCGACGACCAGCGCATCGAGACGGACTTGAGCGTATGGGCCGCCGGCATCAAGGCGCCCGCCTTTCTCTCCGAACTCGGCCTCACCACCGAGCGCAACCATCGCATCAAGGTCGAGCCGACACTGCAGAGCATCGACGACCCGCACATCTTCGCCTTCGGCGATTGCGCCAGCTGCCCCCAGGACGACGGCTCACAGGTGCCTCCGCGCGCCCAGGCCGCCCATCAGCAGGCCAGTCTGCTCTACAAGAACCTGCGCGCTCGACTCGACGGCAAGCCACTCAAGCCCTTCGTGTTCCGTGACCGGGGCTCGCTGATCTCGCTGGCCCACTTCGATGCCGTCGGCAGTCTGATGCGTGGCGCCTCGGCACGCAGCCTGTTCATCGAAGGCCACCTGGCGAAGTTCTTCTATGCCTCGCTGTATCGCATGCACCAGCGCGCCATACACGGCACCCTGAAGACCGGCCTGATGGTCGTGGTGGATGGCCTCAACCGCTTCCTGAAGCCGCGCATGAAGCTTCACTGAGTCGTGATACCCGGGCTCATGCCCCACATCACGCAACGAGGGCCGCCGGGGGTAACCCGACGGCCCTCGTCATGCAGGGTCCGGAGCTGTCAGCCGCTCACATCGGCACCGCCCTTCTCCTCTCCATGGTGATAGACATGCACGTCGCGCTGGGGAAAGGGAATGTTGATGCCTTCGCGATCGAAGCGGCGCTTGATCTCCTCGGTCATCTCCCAGTAGACATCCCAGTAGTCGACGGCCTTGACCCAGGGACGCACGATCCAGTTGACGCTGGAATCGCCCAGCGAGCCGATGCGGATATTTGGTGCCGGGTCCTCCAGGACCCGTGAATCGTCGGCCACCACGCCCTCGAGCACACGGCGCACGGTGTCGATGTCGTCGCCATAGCCGACCCCGACGACCAGATCCACGCGCCGCGTGGGGTGCGTCGAGTAGTTGGTGATGGCATCCGACAGCATCTGGCCGTTGGGCACGATCACCCGACGATTGTCAGGCGTGCTGAGCTCGGTATTGAAGATCTGCACTTCCTCGACCGTGCCGGAAACGCCACCCCCTTCGATGTAGTCCCCCACGCGATAGGGCCGGAACAGGACCACCATGACCCCGGCAGCGAAGTTCGCCAACGAGCCCTGCAACGCCAACCCCACCGCCAGGCCGGCAGCACCGATCACCGCGATCAGCGAGGTGGTCTGAATGCCAAGCTGGCCGATCGCCGCCAGCACCACGGCAAACATCAGCAATATATACAGGATATTGCCCGTGAACGTGATGATCAGAGGATCGGTCTTGGCCCGCTTCATGGCCTTGATCACCAACCGATGCAACAGTTTGGCGATCCAGCGACCGATCACGAAGATCACGATGGCCGCCACCAGGTTGATCACGAAGCTCGTTCCCTGCACCTGCAGGAACTCCACTACCTTCTCCAAGTCCATATCGCCTCCTTTGCCTCTGCCTCAATGAAAGAATGGTTCCTGCGGCCGACGCTTCCCTCAGGCCTTCACGCGTCGTTCTGCCATCCAGCGCCGCTTGCCCTGTGCCGACAACCGCTTGACGCCGGCTTCGAGCCGCAGCGCCTCGCCGCGATCCCCCACAGCCTGCTGATATACTAGTTGCAAGGGCCCCTTACCGCGCAATGCCTTGGCGCCACGCCCCGCCCTGTGCTCGGCCAGGCGCCTCTCGACATCCGTCGTGATGCCGGTATAGAGCGCACCATTGGCCATCTCGATCACATAGAGGTGCCACTGGCACGCCGCTTCCTTCTCCATGCTCAGGCCTCGGCGAGCGCCCGGCGAAACCGCTCGATCACGCTATCGTAGCGGTGCGGATCATCAGGATTGCGCGCCTTGAAGACCGCCGATCCGGCGACGAAGGTATCGGCACCGGCCCGGGCGATCTCGGCGATGTTCTCGACCTTGACCCCCCCATCGATCTCCAGGCGGATGTCGCGTCCCGACGCATCGATACGGCGACGCGCCTCGCGCAGCTTGTCGAGCGTGCCGGGTAGAAACGACTGGCCACCGAAGCCGGGATTGACGCTCATCAACAGGATCATGTCGACCTTGTCCATCACATGGTCCAGAAACGTCAGGGGCGTGGCCGGATTGAAGACCAGGCCGGTCTTGCAGCCACCGTCACGGATCAACTGCAGCGAACGATCGATATGCTCGGAGGCCTCCGGATGGAAAGTGACGTAACTGGCTCCGGCATCGATGAAATCGCCGATCAGGCGATCCACCGGCTTGACCATGAGATGCGCGTCGATCGGCGCGGTCACGCCGTGGCGCCGCAGCGCCTCGCAGACCATCGGCCCGATGGTCAGATTGGGCACGTAATGATTGTCCATCACGTCGAAGTGCACGATATCCGCCCCCGAAGCGAGCACATCGTCGACTTCTTCGCCAAGCCGGGCGAAGTCGGCGGAAAGGATCGAGGGGGCGATCAGGTAATCGGGCGTCGTTGCAGTCATGAGATTCTCTGGCAAAAGATCGAGTGGTCACGATGGCGAGCCATTCTAGCAGGATCAACGGCACAACTCGTGACTTGCAGGATAGCCACACGCCACCGATAGTTAATGGCCGCCATGCATAACAATGCGACAAGGAGACGTCATGATCCCACGCTGGTTACTCACCCCGCTCAACGCAGGCCTGCTGGTCGGCTCCATGCTGACCGCTCCCCTGGCCCTTGCGCAGCCGGCGATCCTCGAAGGTGAGCGATTCCACCCCGAAGAGGGTGCCAACGGCATGGTGGCGACCAGCCACTTCCTGGCCTCGCAGGTTGCCCGGGATGTCCTGGCCGACGGCGGCAACGCCGTGGATGCCGCGGTCACTGCCGGCTTCGCCCTGGCCGTTACCCAACCTCGCTCCGGCAATATCGGCGGCGGCGGCTTCATGCTGATCTCCGACGAGAACAGCGACGAAGTCATCGCCATCGACTATCGCGAGACCGCGCCTGCCGCCGCCACCGAGACCATGTTCCAAGACGAGGACGGCAATGCCGTCTCGGAGTGGTCGCGTTTCACCCATCGTGCCGCCGGGGTGCCCGGCACCGTGGCCGGCCTGGCCCTGGCGCTCGAGAAGTACGGCACCATGAGCCTGGCCGACGCCCTGGCACCGGCGATCCAGCTCGCCGAAGAGGGCTTCGAGGTGCCGCCCCGCTTCGTTGCCGGTGTCAACGACACGCGCGAACGCCTGGAAAAGTGGGATTCGACGCGCAAGATGTTCTTCAAGGAGGACGGCAGCGCCTACGAGGTCGGCGACACCTTCCGCCAGCCGGATCTGGCCGCGACGCTCAAGCGCATCGCCGAACAGGGCGCCCGCGAATTCTACGAAGGCAAGACCGCCGAGCTGATCGCCGCCGAAATGGAGCGCCACGATGGCCTGATCACCCTCGAGGATCTGGCCGGCTACCAGCCGGAGATCCGCGAACCCAGCCACGGCACCTATCGAGGCCACGACATCTACGCCATGAGCCCGCCCTCCTCGGGTGGTGCGCACATCGTGCAGATGCTCAATATCCTCGAGGACTACCCGATCTCAGAGATGGGCTTCAATTCCGCCGATACCATCCACGTGATGGCCGAAGCCATGAAACGCGCCTACGCCGACCGCTCGGAATACCTGGGCGACACCGACTTCGTCGACGTTCCGCTCGACGGCATCACCTCCAAGGCCTATGCCGACGAACTGCGCGAGCAGATCGACATGGACAACGCCACGCCGAGCAGCGACATCGCGCCCGGCAAGCCTCTGCCCTACGAGTCCAACGAGACCACCCACTTCTCCATTGCCGACGACAATGGCCTGGCGGTCTCCAACACCTACACCATCAACTTCAGCTACGGCTCGGGCATCGCCGTGGAAGGCGCCGGCTTCCTGCTCAACAACGAGATGGACGACTTCTCCGCCAAGCCCGGCGTGCCCAATGCCTATGGCCTGATCGGTGGTGAGGCCAACAAGATCGAGCCCGGCAAGCGCATGCTCTCGTCGATGACGCCGACCATCGTCAAGCGTGATGGCAAGAACTTCCTGGTCACCGGCAGTCCGGGCGGCTCGCGCATCATCACCACGACGCTGCAGGTGTTGATGAATGTCATTGACCACGACATGAACATCCAGTCGGCGGTCAGCGCCCCGCGCATCCATCACCAGTGGCTACCCGACGAGATCCGCATCGAGGCCGGCATCAGCCCGGACACCCTCGAGCTGCTCGAAGCCAAGGGACACACCATCAGCCAGCAGGCCGCCATGGGGGCCGCCCAGTCGATCGTGATCGAGGACGATCATTTCTTCGGTGGCGCCGACCCCCGCCGCTCGACCTCCTCGGCCATCGGGCTTTGATGCCCCATGCCCCCGGTTCATCCGGGGGCATCCTCCCTCTTCCCTCTTTTGCAGCCGACGTTCCCCTCTTCGATAGTTATAGACAAAAAAAGAATAGATAAACCACTTGTAATTCCATTTGGCGATTACTACCTTAGCGGTCTAAGTAAATCCATCGTGGATCCAAGGAGTCGTCATGTCGCCGCTGCCCTTTGTACGTCGCACCTTCACCGCCTCCATCGTCGCTGCTGGCCTGGGCATCGGCCTCGCCACGCCGGCCATGGCCGCTGAGCGGGAGCTGCTCAACTCCTCCTACGACATCGCTCGGGAACTGTTCGCCGAGATCAACCCGGCCTTCAAGGCACACTGGGAAGCGGACCATGACGACACCTTGACCATCAAGCAGTCTCACGGTGGCTCGTCAGCCCAGGCCCGCGCCATCCTGCAAGGACTCGGCGCCGACGTGGTGACCTACAACCAGGTCACCGATGTTCAGGTACTCGCCGACGCCGGCCTGGTGGCCGAGGACTGGCAGCAGCAACTGCCCAACAATGCCTCGCCCTACTACTCCACCACCGCCTTCCTGGTGCGCAAGGGCAATCCCCTGGGCATCGAGAGCTGGGCCGACCTGGCCGACGAGGATGTGGAACTGGTCTTCCCCAACCCCAAGACGTCGGGCAACGGCCGCTACACCTACCTGGCGGCCTGGGGCTACGCGGATCGCGCCTTTGACGGCGACGAGGAGAAGATCAAGGACTTCATGCGCACCTTCCTCGGCAACGTCAAGGTCTTCGATACCGGCGGTCGCGGTGCCACCACCAGCTTCATCGAGCGTGGCATCGGCGATGTGCTGATCAGCTTCGAATCCGAGGTCAACAATATTCGTCAGGAATACGGCAGCGATGAATACGAGGTCATCGTGCCGCCGGTCAGCATCCTGGCCGAGTTCCCGGTCGCCGTGGTCGGCGAGAATGCCGAGGAGAACGGCAACACCGAGCTGGCCCAGGCGTATCTGGATTACCTCTACAGCGAAGAGGCTCAGCGCATTCTGGCCGGCTTCAACTACCGCGTGCACGACGAAACCGTGGTCGAGGAGTTTGCCGATCAATTCCCCGAGACCGAGCTGCTCGAGGTTCAGGATGTCTTCGGTGGCTGGGACCAAGCCATGGAGACCCACTTCAAGAGTGGCGGCACCCTCGATCAGCTCCAACGCCGCTGAGTGACGCCATGAACGAGGCATCATCATGACAGCTGCGGCCTTTCCCTTGCCCCGGGCCCGGCAGCGCGTGCTGCCGGGCTTCGGCCTGTCCCTGGGCATCAGCCTGACCTTCGTTTCGCTGGTCCTGCTGCTGCCGCTCACCGGTCTGGTCGGCCAGCTTGCGGGGCTTTCACTGGGCGAATACTGGGCGATCATCAGCGAAGGGCGCGTGGTGGCCAGCTATATGACCACCATCGGCGCCGCGGCGGTCGCCGCGGTGATCAATGCCATCTTCGGGCTGCTGCTGGCCTGGGTCCTGGTGCGCTACGACTTCCCGGGCAAGCGCCTGCTCGATGCCTTGATGGATCTTCCCTTCGCCCTGCCGACGGCGGTAGCCGGCATCACCCTGGCCACGCTCTACTCCAGCAGCGGCTGGATGGGCAAGGCGCTGGCACCGCTAGGCATCGACGTCGCCTACACCTGGGCGGGCATCGCGCTCGCCATGGCCTTCACCAGCATTCCCTTCGTGGTACGCACCGTGCAGCCGATTCTCGAGGATCTGCCGGGGGAAATCGACGAAGCCGCCATGGCGCTGGGCGCCCGTGACGGCGTGGCCTTTCGCCGCGTGATCCTGCCTCACCTCTGGCCGGCGCTGGTCACCGGCACGGGCCTGGCTTTCGTACGCTCGCTCGGTGAATTCGGCGCGGTCATCTTCATCGCCGGCAACATGCCCTACGAGACCGAAATCACCTCGCTGATGATCTTCGTCAAACTGCAGGAATACGACTATGTCGGCGCCTCGGCCATTGCCTCGGTGGTGCTCGCCACCTCGTTGATCCTGCTGCTGGTCATCAACCTGTGGCAGGGCCGCTTCATCCGACGCCTGCACGGAGGAGGCAACTGATGCAACGAATCGGAGACGCTCCCGCCCTGCGCCGCCTCCTCATCGGCGCCGCCGTGGCACTGGCCGCACTCTTCCTGCTGCTGCCGCTGGTGGCGATCTTCGCCCAGGCCTTCGCCGAGGGTATCGGCGGCTTCTGGCGCAATGTCAGCGATACCTATACGCTGTCCGCCATCGGTCTGACGCTGTTCATCACCCTCCTGACCATCCCGGTGAACCTGGTGTTCGGCGTGATGCTGGCCTGGCTGGTGACGCGCTTTCGCTTTCCGGGACGCCGACTGCTGCAGACGCTGATCGACATTCCCTTCGCCATCTCGCCGGTGGTCGCCGGCCTGGTCTATCTGCTGCTGTATGGGCGCAATGGCTGGATCGGCGGCTGGCTGGACACCCATGACATTCAGTTGATGTTTGCCTGGCCGGGCATCCTGATGGTCACCATCTTCGTCACCTGCCCCTTCGTGGCGCGGGAGCTGATTCCGCTGATGCAGGCTCAAGGCTCGCGGGAGGAAGAAGCCGCGGTCACTCTGGGCGCCTCGGGCTTCACGCTGTTCCGCCGGGTCACCCTGCCGAACATCCGCTGGGCACTGCTCTACGGTGTCATCCTGACCAATGCCCGGGCCGTCGGTGAATTCGGCGCCGTCTCCGTGGTATCCGGCGCGATCCGCGGCGAGACCAACACCCTGCCACTGCACGTCGAACTGCTGTATCAGGACTACAACACCGTGGGCGCCTTCGCCAGCGCCGCCCTGCTGGCCCTCATCGCCCTGTTCACACTGGCCGCCAAGGCCGGTCTGGAGTGGCGCGCCACGCGCCGGGAGGCTTCCGCATGAGCATTCATCTCGAGAACATCGCCAAGCACTATGGCCGCGGGGGTCGCCACCAGGCCCTGGCGCCCCTGGATCTCGACATTCACCAGGGCGAGCTGATCGGGCTGCTCGGTCCTTCCGGTTCCGGCAAGACCACGCTGCTGCGCATCATCGCCGGGCTCGAGACGCCCGACCGTGAACCCGCGGGTCGCATCCTGTTCGGCGAGCGCGATGTCACCCGGCTGCACGTCCGCGACCGACGCATCGGCTTCGTCTTCCAGCATTATGCGCTGTTCCGTCACATGACGGTCTACGACAACGTGGCCTTCGGCCTGACGGTGATGCCGCGCCGTCAGCGCCCATCCAGCGGCGAGATCCGCGCTCGAGTGCACCGCCTGCTGGAAATGGTCCAGCTGGAGCAACTGGCGGGGCGTTATCCGGCGCAACTGTCCGGCGGCCAGCAGCAGCGGGTCTCGCTGGCACGCTCCCTGGCCCTGCGCCCCGATGTCCTGCTGCTCGACGAACCCTTCGGCGCCCTGGATGCCAAGGTCCGCCAGGAACTGCGTCGTTGGCTGCGCCACCTGCACGATGAGCTGAACTTCACCAGCGTCTTCGTCACCCATGATCAGGAAGAGGCGCTGGAACTCTCCGACCGCGTGGTGGTGATGAGCGATGGCCGCATCGAACAGATCGACACACCGGAGGCGCTGTATCGCGCCCCTAGCAACCGTTTCGTGTTCGAGTTCCTGGGCGATGTGAACCACCTCGAAGGCAAGGTACGCGATGGCGTTCTCACCTGCGGTGACGCCCGGCTCGAGGTCGACTTGCCCGATGGGGCCGAGGAACTGCTGCTGCGTCCTCACGAGGTAGCGCTGGACAAGACGCCTCGCGAGTCGGCCCATCTGCCGGTGACCGTGACCGCCATCGCGCCGGTTGGCGCGGAGGTGCGCGTGGAACTGGCCGCCGACTGGCTGCCCGGCCCCTGGCTTGCCACCGTACGACATGCCGATTTCGAGCGCCTCGCCCTCACTCGCGGCATGCGACTGTTCGCCCTGCCTCGCCGCTGGCACCGTTTTCCGGAAAAGGCGACGACGCGCGACACCACGGCACTGCTGGCAGACTGAAACAGGCGTTCACGAAACATGCAGGCGTTTCGGCGAGAAGGCTATACTCGATGCCTCATCGCCATGTCAGGGAGAGAACTCATGCAACGTCGATGCTTTCTGCGACTCATCGCCTTGTTGCTGTCGGTCGTCTGGCTCACCGGCTGCTCGGCGCCTCAGTACCTGCAACCAACGCCCGAACGTACCGTTGCAGTCCCGAGCGTCGGCCAGGGCCAGGCCGTGACCGTGGCGGTCGTGGACGGCCGAGACGGGCCGCAGATCGGTACCCGCAGCGGCAACGCCATGTCGACCTCGGTGATCACCGTGGAGGCCGGGCCCTTGATGCCGAAGCTCCAGGCAGAGGCCGAACGCGCCCTGCGCGACATGGGCTTCGAGCCGACCACGCAAACCGCTCAAGGACGTCCTCGCCTGACGCTGACCCTGCAGCGTCTCGAGTACGGGCGCGGCCAAAGCCGACCGCTGATCGATGAGGCCCGTCTCGAGTCCGTGCTGGTCGCCAAGGCAGAGAATGGTGGCGCGACCTACACCGGGACCTATACCTCACGGCGCACCCAGGGGTACGCCGTGCGCCCGGATCTCAAGGACAATACCAAGATGGTCGCCGAGCTGCTCTCGGACGGGCTGAATCGCGTCTTCAGGGACCCCGAACTGGGGCGGTTCCTGGCACGTTGAAGAGGGACCGACCGTGAAGGGACGGCGTGGCCCGCGGCTCTTGCCTTCTCAAGAACGCCCCGGGCCACGCCGGACCAACTGCCAGACACTCTCCTGGAAACCGCTGTCGGGCTGTCGCTCACCATCCTCCAGATGCGTCACCTCGAAGTTGGGCGAGAAGCGCTCGATCACTTCATCGGCCGTCACGTCAAAGGGCGGCCCACCCGTATCCCCCGGCGCGCGAGTCAGGGAGACCAACAATCCCCGAGCGCCGGGTGGCAGCAACTGCGCCAGATGAAAGGCATAACGCTGACGCTTGGCCTCGGGCAAGGCGATCAGCGCTGCCCGATCGTAAAAGGCCCCGAGGTCTGCCGCCTCGTTGACATGAAAGTGGAAGAAATCCCCGCACCACAGCTCCACCTTGCCCTGACGGCTGACGGTGAAGCGCGACTGATGATAGCGGGACACTTCTCCTTCGCCCTCGGCCATGAACTGCTCGATGGCAGGCTCGGCCAGTTCGATGCCCAGCACCGGATGGCCACGAGCGGCCAACCAGCGCATGTCCAGGCTCTTGCCGCACAAGGGCACCAGCACCTTGGTACCTTCGCCGACACCGAGACAGGGCCAGTGGCGCTCGAGCGCGGGGTGGACCGCTTCCCGATGAAAGCCGATGCGCCCTTCTTGCCAACGTTGCCGCCAGTCCTCGTCCATGCTGCGTCCTCTGCTCAGAACCAGCGGTCGCGCTTGCGACGCCGGCGCGGCAGATGAGGAACGATCAACCCCACCAGCAGGCCGGCACCCGCCACGCCCCCGCCATACATGAAGTAACGCATCAGCAGATCCTCTTCCTGGGTCTCCAGGCGGGCCCGCAGATCGCGAACGCTGCTCCGTGACGCTTCGGCCTCGGTGGCAAGCTCATGGTTGCGCTCCTCCAGCTCGGCGATGCGCTGCTCTCTTACCTCGAGTGTCTCGCTGAGCGCATTGATACGCCCTTCCCAGGTGTCATTGATACCGGACAACTCGGCACTCAACTCCTCGACCCGGGTCTCCAGCGCCGGCAACTGGACGCGCGCGCTCGGCGTATCCTGCAACTGGTCGCTCGGCAACCAGACCTCATCGCCGCTCTCGCTGCGCACCTCGGTATACTCACCTTCGGTATCGAGCACTTCCACCGGCTCACCGGCTGTCAGGCTACCGACGATGCGGTAACCATCGGTAGGTCCGCTGCGAACGTAGGTCGTCAGTTCATCGGAGACCCAGCGCGAAGCATCGTCTCCCCCCTCATCATCCTGCTGAGCGAAAGCCGGCAGGGTCAGGGCCCCGAGCAACACGCCCAGTGTCACTTTCTTGCTTAGTTGCATCGTCATGCTGTCATCCTGGGTATCCAAGGCTCTGTGTGCGATGTCTCAAGGCAATGGCGGCAGGTGCCGGTTTCCCTTCCGACCCGACCCGCGATGAGTGCGATGCTCCTGCGACATCATCCACAGTTGCTGTGGACAAGTGCCGGGAAAACCGCTGGAAACCACCGGCCAGGCGGCGTGCTGTCGGCATGGTCGCGGTATCGATCACATCATGACCACCTGTGCGCGCCGCCAGGGCCGATACAGGCGCCAAAGGTACCATAGACTTGGCAAGCCCGGCAGCGCACGACGCTGGCCCCCGAGGTCGTGCGCGCGTATAATTCTGGCCTCATCGGAAGACGTCACGTCTCCTCTTGCCAAGGAAGCGCTGCATGAATCGGCAAGCGTCGTGAAACGCCAGGCGCACGGAGCAGAAAGACACGCCATTCGGTTCGGCGAGTTTTCGAATGCTGTGCCAGCTCGCGGTTCACACGTCAGGACATTCAAGGCAACGTTTCCCTAAACGCTCATCCACCGGTGCAACCCGTCGGGCCTCGACGCCACGACTAGATTCTTATGGCGAAGAAACTCTTCATCAAGACGCACGGCTGCCAGATGAACGAGTATGACTCCGCGCGCATGGCGGATCTGCTCGGCGAATCCCATCAGCTGGAGCTCACCGACGACGAGCATGATGCCGACGTCATTCTGCTCAACACCTGCTCGATCCGAGAGAAGGCACAGGAGAAGGTCTTTCACCAGCTTGGCCGCTGGAAGAAGCTCAAGGACGCCAATCCGGACCTGGTGATCGGCGTCGGTGGGTGCGTGGCCAGCCAGGAAGGCGATGCCTTGCGCAAGCGCGCCCCCCAGGTGGACCTGGTATTCGGCCCTCAGACCCTGCACCGTGTGCCGTCCATGCTCGACGCGCGACAGGATGACAAGATTTCGGTCGTCGATGTCACCTTCCCGGAGATCGAGAAGTTCGATCACTTGCCGAAGCCGACCTCCGATGGCGCCACCGCCTTCGTCTCGGTCATGGAAGGCTGTTCCAAGTACTGCACCTTCTGCGTGGTTCCCTACACGCGCGGCGAGGAAGTGTCGCGGCCGTTCGAGGCGGTGATGGACGAGGTGATTCACCTGGCCGACCAGGGCGTTCGCGAGATCAACCTGCTGGGCCAGAACGTCAATGCCTATCGCGGCGAGAACCAGCTCGGCGACGAGATCGACCTGGCCGAGCTGATCAGCTGCGTGGCGGCCGTCGAGGGCATCGACCGCATTCGTTTCACCACCTCGCATCCAGTGGAGTTCTCCGACAGCCTGATCGAGGCCTACGGCGAGATTCCGGAACTGGTCAGCCATCTCCACCTTCCGGTGCAGGCCGGCTCCGACAACGTCCTGGCCGCCATGAAGCGCGGTCATACCGTCGAGGAATACGTCGACAAGCTGGAGCGCATCCGCGCCCTGCGACCGGACATCAGCTTCTCCTCGGACTTCATCATCGGCTTCCCCGGCGAGACCGAGGCCGACTTCGAATCGACCATGGACCTGATCCATCGCATCGGCTTCGACGTTTCCTTCAGCTTCGTCTATTCGGCACGCCCCGGCACACCGGCAGCCGCCTTGCCCGACGAAACGCCGGAAGAGGTCAAGAAGCAGCGCCTGGCCATCCTGCAGGAGCGCATCAACCAGCAGGCCATGCAGATCAGCCGTCGCATGGTGGGCACGACCCAGCGCATCCTGGTCACCGGCTTCTCGCCCAAGGACCCGGGTCAGCTCTCCGGGCGCACCGAAAACAATCGGGTGGTCAACTTCCGCGCCCCCAATCCCACCGAGCTGATCGGCTACTTCGTCGACGTGGAAATCACCGAGGCGCTGCCCAACTCACTGCGTGGTGACCTGGCATCCCCGGAGCGTTTCTGACCCGACCAAGGTTGCCAGGCGCTGTCGGCGCTCGGCATCGGGCGTCGACAGCACCGGGAGATGGCTTCGGCCGCTTGATCCGGTGCGCCGTCGGCGCTCGCCTGGCACCGCTGGGCTTGCCCGCTTCGGTGCGCAGCCTGCCCCCGGGCAGACCACCGTTGCTCCGGCACCCAAGGTGGCAGTAAGCTGACCGCGATCACTCATCAAACCATGGACCCGCCTGTCTTGAGCCAGTCATCCACACCGGCCAATCGCATCATCACGCTCAATCTCGAGCCCAACGACCCGCAACGCCTGGCCAACCTCTGCGGGCAACGCGACGAGCACCTCAAACTGATCGAGGCGCGGCTCGGCGTCACGCTGCGCAATCGCGGCAACACCTTTCAGCTGGCCGGACCGGAGCACCGGGTCAAGGCCGCATCCAATGTCGTCGAGCACCTCTATCGCGAGGCCGAGGCCAGCGAGCTGACCCCGGACACCGTTCACCTGTTCCTTCAAGAATCGGGGCTCGAGGCGCTGGAAGAAGAGGAAGCGGGCTCGAACGGCGGGGACGACGTGCTGATTCGCACCCCCAAGGCGCTGATCAAGCCTCGCGGCTTCAACCAACAGGGCTACGTCTCGAGCATCCGTGGCCATGACATCAATTTCGGCATCGGCCCGGCCGGTACCGGCAAGACTTACCTGGCCGTCGCCGCCGCCGTGGAAGCGCTCAACCAGCAGGAAGTGCGCCGCATCCTGCTGGTGCGCCCGGCCGTCGAGGCCGGCGAGAAGCTCGGCTTTCTGCCCGGCGACCTGGCCCAGAAGATCGACCCCTATCTGCGACCGCTCTACGATGCCCTCTACGAAATGATCGGCTTCGAACAGGTCGCCAAGCTCATCGAGCGTCAGATCATCGAGATCGCACCGCTGGCCTACATGCGAGGCCGCACGCTCAACAATGCCTTCATCATTCTCGACGAGAGCCAGAACACCACTCGTGAGCAGATGAAGATGTTCCTGACGCGCATCGGCTTCGGCTCCACCGCCGTGATTACCGGCGACATCACCCAGGTCGACCTGCCGCGCGGCCAGACCTCGGGCTTGATCCAGGTCCTCGATGTGCTCAAGGACACCCCCGGCATCGGCATGACGCACTTCGCCGCCAAGGACGTGGTGCGCCATCCCCTGGTACAACGCATCATCGAGGCCTACGATGTCTTCGAGGCCGAGCAGGAAGCCGAAGCCAGGGCCAAGCGGGAAGCCCGTGAGCAGGAACGCGAGGCACAGCGTCAACAGCGACAGGAGCGCCGCGACAACGGCGACACCGAGAATACATGAGCTCACCGGATATCGATCGCCAGGTCGCCCTGGAAGCCGAGGACCTGCCGCAACAGGCGGATCTCGAGGCCTGGGTGGCCGGCGTGCTGTCTCGCCACCCCGACGAGACACGCCAGGAGCTGACGATCCGCTTCGTCGATGCCGAGGAGAGTCGGACCCTGAACCGCGACTATCGCGATCGCGACCGTCCGACCAATGTGCTCTCCTTTCCCTTCGAATGCCCGCCGACGGTGGCCGTGCCTCTGCTCGGCGACCTGGTGATCTGCCATCCGGTGGTCGTCGACGAAGCCAGGCAACAGCACAAGTCCCTGACCGATCACTATGCCCACATGGTCGTGCATGGCACGCTGCACCTGTTGGGTTACGATCATATCGAGGACGATGAGGCAGAGGTCATGGAAGCCCTCGAACGAGACATACTCGCTGGGCTGGGCATCGCCGACCCCTATGTCACCCCCAGCCCTCCCCCGCGCGACATCGATACCGAGGACGAGAGAGCCGACGCATGAGCGAAGACCGATCGAGTAGCCAGGGCAACAAGTCCTGGCTCGATAAATTGTTCAGCGCCCTTTCCAGCGACAGCGACGAACCCAGCTCCCGAGACGAGCTCCTGGAATTTCTGCGCCAGGCGGCGACCCGTCTCAAGCTGGAGCAGGACGCCATGATGATCATCGAAGGCGCCCTGAACATCAGCGACCAGCAGGTTCGCGAAGTGCTTATCCCGCGCTCTCAGGTCAACGCGATCGACCTCGACCAGCCACTGGAGGAATACCTGCCGGTGATTCTCGAGACCGGCCATTCCCGCTATCCGGTCATCGGCGAGAACCTCGACGAGGTCAAGGGTATCCTGCTGGTCAAGGACTTGCTGCCGCTGCTGCGCAACGGGCAGGACAATGGCCATGCCTTCCAGCTCGAGGAAGTGCTGCGCCCGGCGATGTTCGTGCCGGAATCCAAGCGGCTCAACAGCCTGCTCAAGGAATTTCGCGACACCCACAACCACATGGCCGTGGTGGTGGATGAATACGGCGGCACCGCCGGCATCGTGACCATCGAGGACATTCTCGAGGAGATCGTCGGCGATATCGAAGACGAACACGATACCGACGAAGAAGCGGACATCCGGGATCTGGGCAACGGTCGCTATGCCATTCGCGCCCTGACGCCCATCGAGGACTTCAACGAGCACTTCGGCACCCGGCTCTCCGACGAAGAGTTCGATACTCTGGGCGGTCTGGTCATGCAGCGTTTCGGCCATCTCCCCGGACGCGGCGAGCACACCGTGATCGGCGGCTGGCGCTTCACCGTGCTCAATGCCGACAACCGCCGCATCCGACTGCTGGAGGCCGAGCAGGATACCCACGACGCCGACGACCAGTGACGGCCCTCGTCCACTAGCCTTGACGACGAACCATGGACGGAACCATGCCTGCCTTTCGCTCCCCACTCATCGGTTGCCTGGCCGCCGTGGTGGCCGGCGTGCTGACCACGCTCTCCGCCGCCCCCTTCATGCTCTGGTGGCTCGCCCCGGTGGCCGCCGGCCTGCTCTATGCGGGCCTGCCCGCCCTGTCGCCGCGTCAGGCGGCCTGGCGGGGCTGGTGCTACGGTCTGGGCCTGTTCGGCACCGGCGTATCCTGGGTCTACGTCTCGATCCACGACTACGGCTATACCGGCATCCCCCTGGCCGTGACCTTGACCGCCCTGTTCGTGGCCGCTCTGGCACTGTTCTTCGCCGTCACGCTCTGGCTCTATCGACGCCTTGCCGGCCCCCGCTTCGCCGTGCTCACCTTCGCCGGCGCCTGGGTGCTGGGCGAGGCTCTGCGCACCTGGCTGTTCACCGGGTTTCCCTGGCTGCTGCTGGGCAGTGGTCAGGTAGATTCGCCGCTGGCGCCCTGGGCGCCGGTGGGAGGCGTCTATCTGCTGTCGCTGGTCACCGCCCTGACCGGCGCCCTGGGTGTGGAACTGCTGCGCCGGCGCTGGTGGGCCGCCCTGCCCCTGGCCGGACTATGGCTGGCGCCCCTGGCATTGCCCCAGCAGTGGACCCACCCGGCCGGCGAGCCCGTGCGTGTCGCCCTGTTGCAGGGCAACCTGTCGCAGCTGATCAAGTGGACCCCTGAGGGGCAACGCACCGCCATCGATACCTATCGGCGCTTGACCCGGGAGTTGGACAATACGCCGCTCGACCTGGTGATCTGGCCGGAAGCGGCGCTGCCGATGTTCGAGGACCAGGCACGGCCGGTGCTGGAGCGCGCCCAGGCGGGCCTCCCCGACGAGACCCAGTTGCTCACCGGCATTTTGCAGCGCGACGAAGAGGGCAATTTCTACAACAGCGTGGTCGGGCTGAACGGTGTACAGGGCGAATATCGCAAGCGCCACCTGGTTCCCTTCGGCGAATATCTGCCACTGGAGAGCCTGCTGCGCGGCGCCATTGCCTTCTTCGATCTGCCGATGCCGGCAATGACGCCAGGCCCCGATGGCCAGGCACCGATGGTGGCCGCCGGCACTCGCATCGGCAATGCCATCTGCTACGAGATCATCTATGCCGATCTGGTGGCCCGGCAAGCACGCCAATCCGATGTCCTGCTGACCCTTTCCAACGACACCTGGTTCGGCGACTCCCTGGGCCCGCAGCAGCACCTGCAGATGGCCCGTCTGCGCGCGCTGGAGAACGGTCGCTACGTGGTCAGGGCCACCAGCAATGGCGTCACCGCCATCATCGATCCGCAAGGAAGTGTCACCGGGCGCCTGCCCCAGTTCGAAGCGGCCACGCTGGTCGGGGAATACACGCCCATGGAGGGCCTCACACCCTTCACCCGCACCGGTAGCTGGCCGATCTGGCTCCTCGCGGCGTTGATGGTACTGCCAGGACTGCGGCTACGCCGCCGCCAGGAGCCGTAAGCTGGAAGGCAGCATGAACCCCGCCATCATGAGGTCAAGGGTTTTCTTCAAGCTTCCAGCTTAAGCCCGCGAAGCGAGCGTTCTTCCAGCTCCGGGCGAAGCCCGGCTCTTCCAGCTTCATGCCTCGATGTCGCCCAGCACCTCGGGAATCGTCATCTTCACGTAGCGCCCCGGTGCCGGCTCGAGGATATCGAGCTGGCCTTCCCCTGGCTGGCGAGCCGGCACGAGCTTGGCGGGGTCGGCATAGCCGTTGTCGGTCATCCAGGCCTGCCAATGCGGCCACCAGGAGCCTTCGTGCGCCTCGGCTCCCTCGAGCCAGGCCTCATGGTCGTCCGGCAGTTCCTCGTTGGTCCAGAAGCCGTACTTGTTCTTGTGCGGCGGATTGACGATACCGGCGATATGCCCCGAGCCACCCAGCACGAAGGTAACGGGGCCCTTGGGGAGCAAGGCGCCATAATAGGTGCTGTTCCACTTGGCGATGTGGTCCTCGCGCGTGGAAATGAAGTAGCTGGGAGCCGAGATCTTGCGCAGGTCGATCTTCACGCCGTCGAGCTCAATGCCATCCGGCTCGACCAGGCGGTTCTCTCGATAAAGGTGCCGCAGGTACCAGCCATGGGTACCTGCCGGCAGGTTGGTGCCGTCGGTATTCCAGTACAACAGATCGAAGGGAGCCGGCGCGTCGCCCTTGAGGTAGTTGTTGATGTAGAACGACCAGAAGAGGTCGTTCTCGCGCAGCAGGTTGAAGGAGTAGGCCATGACTCGGCCGTCCAGGTAGCCATCCCGCTCGAGCGTCTCCTCGATGCCCTTGAGCACCGGCTCGGTGAGGAAGACACCCAGCTCGCCGGGGTCGCGGAAGTCCTGCAGGGTCGCCATGTAGGTAACCGAGCGAACCTTGCGACCGCGCCGGGTACTGGTCAGATAGGCTACCGTGGAAGCGGCCAGGGTGCCGCCGACGCAATAGCTCATCAGGTTGACCGACTTTTCGCCGACGGCCTGCTCGATGGCCTCCATGCTGGCGATGGGACCCATCTGCATGTAATCGGCCCAGGTCAGGTCGCGCTGTTCGGGGCCCGGATTGCGCCACGAAATCAGAAAGACGCTGTGCCCCTGATCCACCAGCCACTTGACCAGCGAGTTCTCCTGGCGAAGGTCGAGCACGTAGTACTTGTTGATCCAGGGCGGGATCACCAGCAACGGCGTCTTGAAGACCTTCTCGGTGCTGGGTGCATACTGGATCAGTTGCATCAGCTCGTTCTCGAAGACCACCGCCCCCGGCGTGACGGCAATGTTCTCGCCGACCTCGAAGGCCCCGCGATCGGTCATGGTGACATTGAGACCCTCGACCGAATTGGCGAGGTCCTCGCGCAGCCGGGCCAGCCCATCCACCAGGTTCTGGCCTCGTGTCTCCAGGGTGCGGCGCATCACTTCGGGATTGGTGGTAACGAAGTTGGTCGGCGACATGGCATTGACCAATTGCCGCGCATAGAAGGCGAGATTGCGCCGATGATCATCCGACAGCCCCTCGAGGCTTTCCACCAGCGCCTCGACCCGATGGGCAAACAGCAGGTACTGCTGCATGATCGACATGTAGAAGGGATCGCTGTGCCAGGCCTCGTCCTGAAAACGCCGGTCTCCCTTCGCCGGCGTAACCAGAGGCGTCACCGACTCGCCGGCCAGCGCCTTGAGGCCGTGCTGCCAAAGCCGGTATTGGTCTTCCATCAGGCGCGCCTGCGTCTGCCACAACAGGGAGGGATCCCGATTCAGCGCCTCGGCACCGGCACGAAAGCTGTCGTGCATGTCGGCATAGACAGACTCGGCGGCGACATCCGGCACCAGGCGGGGCAGCACATCCTCGAGCAAGGCCCGATACTGTTCGCCGATCAGCTTGACCTGCTCGCCCCATGCCTCGAGTTCGGCCTGCGACGGTGCGTGATTCCCTGGCTGCATCATTCCCTCCCGCAATCTGGACACACGCCCCCACCCTCTCGTCCAGCGGGTGGTGGCGGCTCCGGGCATTGGTCGGAAAGGTGACTGCGCACGTCGCCTGGTCGGACAATGCCCGGCGATGGCATGAAAGCCGTTCAGCTACGCTTGCGCGACGCCTGGCTGGTGGCCTTGGCCGGCCCGGCGTCCCCGGATGTCCCGGCCTCCTCGCTCATCGCCTCGGGCGTCTGGCCGGATTCGCCATAGAGGCGCTCCAGTTCGCTCTTGAAGCGCAGGCTCATCTCGCTCATGGCCCGTGCGTCCTCGAGCATCAGATTGGAGAGCTCCGTCATCATCTCGACCTGGCGCGTGCCGAAGTCACGCATGCTCTCGGCATCGCTGACATCGGAGGCATCTCGCAGACGCGAGGTACCCATCTGGCTGTATCGCTTCATGGCCTCCAGCTGGTACTGGGTCACACGCTCCATGTTGTCCAGCATCAAGGCATTGAGCTTGCGCATCGGCGTGAAGAACTCGCGAGCCTGCTCGTTGAACGCATCGATCATCTTGTCCTGCATGGCCTGACCCTCCTCGAGGAATGCGGATGACATCCGTGCTGCACTGCACAAAGACTAGTCTGGCATGCAGCCCGTTGCAAGATGATGACGATGCACGCCCACCCGAGAGCAGTGCCTCAGCTCTTGCGCCGACTCCGAGACTGGGCGCTGGCCGAGGAGGCCTTGCCGGCGCCTTGTCCGGATGTCCCGGAGGGCGGTTCATCCGGGTCGTTTTCCTGGCTTCGGGCAGCCCCGGAGGCGGCGCGACTCAGCATGTCCATCATCATCTGCTGATAGTTGCCGACGTTGGCCATGCCCTGCTGGAAGAGCGGTTGCTGGAGGAAGGGCTGCATCAGGCTCATGGGATCATAGCCCTCGACGCCGGACTCCATCTGCTTCTGGATACGTTCCAGCAACTCCTGCTGAAAGGCTTCCACATCGGGCAGCCCGAGTGCCCGGCGGAATTCATCGGGCGTCAAATCGAACTCGACGTTGATCTTCATGGGCGCCTCGCCTGGCCAATGTGAGTGAGGTGATACTTCCCCAGTGTAGCAGCCCGGCCGTTCAGGACATGCGGCTCAGGACAGTCTGGGCGTCGACACCTCGACATCCTGATTCTGCCCACGGTGGCGCAGCAGATGATCCATCAGGGTCAGCGCCATCATCGCCTCGGCGATGGGCGTGGCGCGAATACCGACACAGGGGTCGTGACGCCCCCGGGTGACCACCTCCACCGGCGCGCCGGTGATGTCGATGGAACGCCCCGGCGTGGTGATGCTGGAGGTCGGCTTGAGCGCCAGGTGCGCGATGATCGTCTGGCCGCTGGAAATGCCGCCCAGAACACCGCCGGCATGATTGGACAGAAAGCCCTCGGGCGTCATTTCATCGCGATGCTCGCTGCCCCGCTGGGCCACCGAGGCAAAACCGTCACCGATCTCCACGCCCTTCACGGCGTTGATGCTCATCAGGCCATGCGCCAGCTCGGCATCGAGACGATCGAAGACCGGCTCGCCAAGGCCAGGCGGCACGCCCTCGGCGACCACCGAGATCCGCGCGCCCACCGAGTCCTGATCGCGCCGCAACTGATCCATGAAGGCTTCGAGCTCAGGCACTTTTTCCGGGTCGGGACAGAAGAATGGATTGGCGTCCACCGCCGCCCAGTCACGAAACTCGATGGCGATGGGGCCGAGCTGGCTCATGTAGCCGCGCACCCGGATGCCCTGACTGGCCAGGTATTGCTTGGCAATAGCGCCGGCAGCCACCCGCATGGCGGTTTCCCGGGCGCTGGAACGGCCACCACCACGGTAGTCGCGAACCCCGTACTTGTGATGATAGGTGTAGTCGGCGTGGGCCGGGCGAAACTGGTCCTTGATCCGCGAATAGTCCTTGGAGCGCTGGTCGGTATTCTCGATCAGCAGGCCAATGGACGTCCCGGTGGTCACGCCCTCGAAGACGCCGGAAAGCAGACGTACCCGGTCGGGCTCGCGGCGCTGGGTGGTATGCCGCGAGGAACCCGGCCGGCGACGGTCAAGGTCGCGCTGAATGACCTGCTCGTTGATCGGCACGCCCGGCGGGCAGCCATCGACGATGGCACCCAGCGCCGGGCCATGGCTCTCGCCGAAGGTGGTGACGGTGAACAGCTTGCCGAAGGTGTTGCCGGACATGGGCGTTCCTCAATGACGAATCAGGCGAAGGACGCCGCATGGGCGTCGAGTTCCGCGGCGGTCAGCGCGAACACGCCCTGGCCACCGCGCTCGAATTCCAGCCACAGGAAGGGAACCTCGGGAAAGGCCGCTTCCAGGTGGTGATCGGAGTTGCCGACCTCGACGATCAGCACGCCGTCGTCGGTCAGATGCTCGCGAGCCTCACGCAGGATACGCCGTACGATATCCAGGCCATCGGGGCCGGCCCCCAGCGCCAGACCCGGCTCGTGGCGAAACTCGGCAGGCATGGTAGCCAGGTCCCGGGCATCGACATAGGGCGGATTGGAGACGATCACGTCATAGCGCCGCCCTTCGAGGGCAGCGAAGAGATCCGAGGCAACGGCCCGGACACGGCCGCCGACATCGTGACGGGTGATGTTGAGGCGCGACACCTCCAAGGCGTCGGCGCTGACGTCGGCCAGATCGACCTCGCAGGTAGGCAGGTGCAGGGCGGTGGCGATGCCGATGCAGCCGGAGCCGGCGCACAGGTCCAGCACCCGCGATGGCGGTTCGATGGGGAACCAGGCGCCGAAGCCTTGCTCGATCAGCTCGGCGATGGGCGAGCGTGGAATCAGTACCCGTTCGTCGACGCTGAAGGGCACGCCGGCGAAGAAGGCCTCGCCCAGCAGATAAGGCAAGGGGCGACGACTCTCGATTCGCTCCCTGGCGAGCCCGACGATACGACGGCGCTCCATGGGCAGCAGACGTGCGTCGAGCACGCCAGGATCGACGTTCCACGGCAGGTGCAAGGCCCCCAGCGTCAGGGCCACCGCCTCGTCCCAGGCGGAGTCGGTGCCATGGCCATAATGCAGGCCGGCCAGATGAAATTCGCTGGCGGCCCAGCGCAGGCAGTCTCGCAGGGTAATCAATCCCTCGGCAAGCTCGGCGTCGTCGAGCGTCAGAGTGGAAGTCGATGAAGAGCAGACGGAATCGGCCACGGGGCATCCTGTTCGACGATTGCATGGGAGGCGGCTGAGCCCCGATTGTACCCTCGGCGGCGGTTCACAGCCACGTCAGGGCCGGTATACTGGCCCCTTTTCAGGTCCACGCGAGCCACGAACGACATGAGCCGACGCCGCTATCAGCCGGACGCCGATGACATCAACGCCTTCCGTCAGGCGCTGAGCAAGGCCGGCGTGCGTCCGCTGCAAAGCAACCGCGCCGATCCCGGTCGTCCGCGTCGGGAAGACGAAGCCGCGCGAGCACGTCGCGCCGCGGCCACCGACGCCGGCTCGGACAATGCCACCGGGCGCTCCTCCGATGGCCGCGTCGAGGCGGTCCGGCCCTCGGCCTATCTCGATTTCGCACTGCCCGATCTGCCCTATCGCACCCGCAGCCAGCTCAAGCGCGGCCGGATCGCCTGGGAAGCGGGGCTGGACCTGCACGGCCATACCGTCAATGAAGCCCGAATCGAGCTCGAGACCTTCCTGCGCGATGCCGAGGCCGAGCGAGCACGTTGCGTACTGGTCGTGCATGGCAAGGCCTGGGGCACCACCTCCGATTACCCGGTGATCAAGAGCCACGTCAACGCCTGGCTGCGCGAATGGCCGAGTGTCCTGGCCTTCTGTTCAGCCACCGACGTCGATGGCGGCACCGGCGCGGTGTACGTGCTGTTGCGACGTCAACGTTAGGCTGCTCCAGGGCGAGCGGGCAACACGGCCGTTGTCGCGACTCGCTCACCGCTCCGAGGTCAGCCCCACGTTGAGCTCGCGCTCGCGCCGATCCAGCGCCTCCCGGGCCAGATGCCGCCCCAGGCATATCAGTGCCTCGGCGCGGTGGAACTCATAGGCGCCGCAGACCGTCTTGGGGATCTCGACCAGCACATCCGGCGGATAGCCTGCCAGCTTGTACTTGGCAATCGCCCCCTGGGCAATGTCGAAGGATGCCAGCATCATGTCGAGACGCCCCCAGGCATGGCGTCCACGCTCGAGCTTGCCCTGTTCGGCGTCATCATCGCCGTCACCGCCGCCGAAGCCATCGAAGAGCCGGCGAGTGGCGCCTCGAACGCCCTCCATCCAGCCGGCGAAATCGACCGCCCCCGAGCGGTCGCGCTCCTTCTCGCGCGCCTGTTCCTCGGCGGCTTCCTTAGGTGGCAGCAAGGATTCCAGCGTCACCGGCCGCGAGGTGTGGGCAGTCGCATTGACCGCCATGAGGAAATCCGCACTCACGCCCACCGCCGGCATCACCGGCAAGGGGTTGAGCAGGCCACCATCCACCAGCACCTGGGCGCCTCGATAGACGGGCGTGATCACCCCCGGCACCGCAATGGAGGCGCGAATGGCCTGTAGCAACGAGCCGGACTGGAACCACACCTCCCGCTGGCGAGTCAGGTCGGTGGCCACGGTGGTCACCGGAATCGACAAGTCCTCGATCAGGCTGTCGCCGACCAGCTCCTCCAGCTTGCTCATCACCTTGCTGGCCTTCATGGCCCCCATCGGACTCCAGGTGACATCCACCAGGCGCAGTACATCGAAGTAATCCAGGCGACAGACCCAGTCGCGATAGGCACTCAGCTCACCCGCCGCATAAATTCCGGCCACCAGTGCTCCCATGGAACAGCCCGACAGCGCCACGACCTCATAGCCGCGCGCCTCGAGCTCCTCGATGACGCCGATGTGCGCATAGCCACGCGCCCCACCGCTGCCCAGCGCCAGCACGACACGTCGGCCGGCGGCATCATCGGAATGTCGTTCGGTCATCGTCGTTGTCTCCCTCAGCTTCGACCGATGCCGTGAACATGCGTCGCGATCGCTTCCGCCACGGCATTCACCCGTCCCGGTTCCAGATGCAGGTGGTGGCCACCCGCCAGCACCCGCCTCGTCAGTTCAGCAACCGCGGCCCGTCTCTGCGCCATGCCCTCCCGCTCGGAGAGAATGCCGTCTTCCCCCTCGACCAAGAGCACGTCACAGCGAATGGCCTCCAGCATGGCCAGCATCTGATCGGAAGAGAGTCGCACCGGCGAAGCCCAGCGCAAGCGGGGATCGCTGCGCAGCCGCCACTCCCCCCATGCCAGGGCTTCCAGGTTACGTTCGACCAGGGGCCTGGCAGTGGCCGAGTCGATCGGCGTGGCACTGCCGGCGACCCGCGCCGTAACAGCGCTCTCGATATCAGCATAGCGTGGCGCCGTCGCCCCTGGCCGCCGACGCGCCATCAGCCCCTTGCGGAGCTGCCGCGGCGCGGCCGGGAAATCGGTGGTCACCGCGCCGAGACCGTCGATCAGGGTCAGCCTCTCGACGCGTTCCGGCAGGCCGGCCGCCAGCAGGCACGCCACTCCGGCGCCCATGGAATGCGCCATCAGCGGGGCACGCTCGAGCCCCAGGGCGTCGAGCGCATCGAGGACATCATGACAGTAGTCCCAGAGGGCATAGTCCCCGTCCCCGGCCAGATAATGCGAGTGTCCATGCCCCGCAAAGTCGAGCGCCACGACCCGGATCCCCAAACGCGACACAAGACGCGGCGCGAGGCGCGAGAAACTGGCCGCGTTATCCAGCCAGCCATGCAGGGCGAGCCAGGTCGGCGCCCGAGCCTCGCCCCAGGACAGGGCAGCCAGGCGACCGTCGGCAAGACGCAAGGCTTCCCCCGAGCTCATCGTCCATCTCCGCACATCAGCGCATCGAGCATGGTCAGCAAGGCCGCGCGCGTCGCTTCAGGATGCTCCATGGGAAACATGTGACCACCGGGCACCTCGGCGACGCGAATGCCTCGGCGCTTCAGCCTGCGTCGCCGCCGCGGCGTGAGCAAGTCGGAATCGCTGCCGGCCAGCACGCCCAGCGGCACTCTCACGTCCTCGGGTAGATCGTTCAGGTGATCGGGCAGATGGCGGAAGACATCCACTTCGATATCGGGATCGTAGCGCAGCACCACCTCTCCCGACTTGAGTTCCTGGGTACCGCCTTCGATATAGTCGTCCAGCGCCTGCTCGGTGAAGCGGCGAAACAACCCTCGGCGACGCAGGTAATCGCGCATCGCCGCGCGATCCGACCAACGCGAGCGGCGTCCCAGGGTCCGCCCCGCCGGGGTGATCCGATCGACGAAGCCGAGACGCTTGGCCGCTTTCATGGCCATGGCATCGATGCCCAGCATCAAGGGAGGATCGAGCATCACGACACAACGGAAACGTTCCGGTGCCTGTTCGGCTGCCATGGCCATCAGCACCCCGCCCATGGAATGCCCGACACCGATGATCGGCCTGGAAAACGCTTGCAGCTGTGCAAGCAGCTCGTCACGCAAGGCAAGCCAGTTGTGCCCTACGGGAAAGTCGGGATGATGGCCGAGCTGCTCCACGGGGCGTACATCGAAACGCGCCTCGAGCGGCGCCAGAAAGCTGCGATAACTACGGCCGGGAAAGCCGTTGGCATGGGCGAAGACAAGAAGGGAGTCGGTTTCGGGCTGGGGCATGGCGTCTTCCGGTTTGGCGGGCCGTCTGGTGATAGCAGGCTAACGGGAATACCATGATGCGCCAAGTCGCCTTTCGCCCCATTCACCCAAGACCTGGAGTCGTCGTGACACATCGCCCCGACAAGCCTCGCCGAGACACCCGTCTGCGCAACCGCATCTTCTTCACCACCGTGGCCATCGCCATCGTCATCGGACTCTGGATGGCGCGCTAACCGCTATCCGCCACCCCGGCGCCGGATTTACTCGTCCCGATAACGTGCGTACATATCCCTGGAGCGGCTGAGATGCTCATGCATCGCCTGGCGTGCGGCAGGACCGTCTCGGTTGAGGATGGTCTCCAGGATCCGGGTATGCTCCTCATGCACCAGTTCGAGATAGCGCGCCGAGGAACTCGGGTCGATGTCGACGCTGAGCAGCTTGGAGCGAGGAATCATGCTGTCGCTCAACGGCTCGTAGAAGCGTTCGAAGAATACGTTGTGGGTTGCCTTGACGATGGCATGATGAAAGGCGAAATCCTCCCGACGGGCCTGAGACTGACTGGCCTGAACCGCCGAAAATTCCGCATGCCGCGCTTCAAGGCGCGCTCGGTCTTCTGCGTCATGGCGTAACGCGGCCAACTCGGCGGCGCTGGGTTCCAGCGTCAACCTCAACTCCAGGACCTGCAGAATATCCTCGACGGTCTGGGGACTGATGTGCACCGCCGGACGCGGCTCGACCACATCGGTGCGCAACACTGTCGTCCCGACGCCACGGCGAGTCTCGACCAGGCCAAGCGACTTGAGATGAGTGATCGCTTCACGAATCACCGTGCGACTCACGCCAAAGGCATCGCACAGCTCGCTCTCGGTAGGCAGCTTGCTGCCCACCGGCGTATCCCCTGAGGTGATCCGTCGCTCGAGCTGTTCCAGCACCGCCTGGGACAGACTGCCCTCGCGAGTGATGCGCTTGACGCCCCAAGAATTCGAAACCGCCATCTCACGACCCTCTGCCACATATATTCGACTATCAATGCTGCCATGATACCGGCAGCAGATGGGTTCGACATCCATATTTATAATATATCATACAAATAATCTCGTACCGACAGGCAAGAAGTTCTGTTTCTCCTATTCCGAAAGTGACGATCAATATCCCTGGAGCGTCACACAAGACATTGCAACATAGCGTAACAGCATTACATCGGGAAATGGCGACACAGTGTGGCCCAAGAACCATGCTGAGTCACCAGCACGCCCCATTACGAAACAGCGAGTTCTGACGCACTCACCTCCAATCCGCACATTACCGGTATTGAACAATACGCTTAAGCAAGCGTCGCCTGACACCGTGCGCATAGCACTAATGTCTAAGGGACAGAGACTTTCTGTTTCATTGCCATACTACCATACTAGCTTTATCGAATAGGTCGCCAGCCGGCTCCATGGCGGCGAAATGAGGTGAATCTCATGCACGCGACACTTCAAGCACTATGGCAAGAAACCCGTGATAGCGACTCGGTGCGCCAGCGGCTCCATCAGGTATTACGCCAGTCCATCATTCGCATGGTGCTGGCACCGGGGCAGGCCTTATCGGAAAAGGAGCTCGCCGATACCTTTTCGGTAAGCCGTCAGCCGGTCCGTGAGGCCTTCATCCGGCTTTCGGAAGCGGGTCTGGTCAAGGTGCGACCCCAACGTGGCACCTTCGTGGTCAAGATCTCGCAGCAGGCAGTGCTCGAGGCACGCTTTGTGCGCGAAGCGGTTGAAGTGGCCGTGGCTCGTGAAGCCGCGACTCAGGGACTGGCGCAACAGGTGCTCGCCGAGCTCCGTGAGTTGATCGATCACCAGCGGCTTTGCATCGAACCGGCCGATCACGACCGGTTCTTTCTGCTCGACGAAGCCTTCCATCGCACCCTATCGCTGGGTGTCGGTCAGCAAACCGCCTGGAAAGTGATCGAGGAGGTCAAGGCGCAACTCGATCGGGTGCGCTACCTGAGTATCCCGGCCAGCACCCCCATCGATAAGTTGATCGAGCAGCATGCGGCCATCGTCGATGCCATCGAGCAGCACGATGTAGACGCGGCGGCTGATGCCATGCGCATCCATCAGAACGAGATCCTGCAATCGCTACCCGATCTCGTGGACCGCTTCCCCGACATGTTCCAGGAGACAACAGCCACCTCCCGGGCCATCCACACAGCACTCGGGTAATCCCGACACTGTGATGGCGTCATGGCCTCATCTCAAACTCCCATGAAACACGCCAGGAGATACCATGAAAACAACACTGACCCTCCCTGTTGCAGCACTGGCTCTCGCGGGCAATCTTGCCCACGCCGACTATGAGCTGAATCTATCCACGGCCTTGAGTGGTCAGGATCCCATCGTGAAAGCCATGGAAGAGGCCAAACACGAAATAGAGGAGCGCTCCGAGGGCGAATTGCGGCTCAATGTGTTTCCCAACAGCCAGCTTGGCTCCGACGAAGATGTGGTCGAGCAAATTCGCAGCGGTGCCAATATCGCCATCCTCATCGATGCCGGCAGGTTGTCAGAGTATCAACCCGAGCTGGGCATCCTGGCTGCGCCCTATCTGGTCGAGGATCACACCCAATACGAGGCCATCACCGACACCGACCTCTACCGGGGCTGGGTGGAGGATCTGGCCGACAACAGTGGCCTGAGGCTGCTGAACTACAACTGGTTCCAGGGCTCGCGGGAAATGCTTACCCAGACCCCGATCGAAACCCCGGAAGATCTGCAGGGGGTTCGTACACGCACCATCAACTCGCCGGTCTGGCTCAAGACCATCGAGGCCATGGGGGCCACGCCCGCGCCGCTGCCCTGGTCCGAGGTCTATTCGGCCCTGCAGCTGGGATCGATTGATGCCGCTGAGGCTCAGTTGACCGCCGCCGATGGACAGCGCCTCCAGGAGGTCATCGATCACGTTGCCCTGACCCACCATATCCAGTTGATGACGGGGATCGCCACTTCGGAGCAGTGGTTCCAGTCACTGCCGGATGAACTGCGCACCATCCTCGATGAAGAGCTCAAGGAAGCCGGCAACGAGGCCAGTCAAGCTACCGTGGACGCACAGGACGCCGTGCGCGAGAAGATGGAGCAGGAAGGCGTCACCTTTACCGAGGTGGATACCAGTCTGTTCCGCGAACGCGTCGATACCGTCTATGAAGAGCTTGGCTACGACGAATACCGCGACCAACTGGTTTCCGAGATCGGTGACTAACCATGGGTATCCGTTCTTCTGCTTCCAGCGGTAGCAACGTAAAAGGAGGGGTAGCTCGCCCCTCCCTCTCCCCAACCCGCGGCAAGCGAGCCGCCGGCAAGGCTCGAGGAGTCTCCATGTGGCGCTGGTTCGATCGAATCGAAGACGCCTTGGCCATCACCCTGCTCGGAGCAACGGCTCTCGTCATTCTGGCCAGCGCCACCATGCGGGCGATAGGTCATCCCTTCAGCGGAGGGGCCGAGCTGGCCCAGTTCCTGTTCATCTGGACGGCTGTGCTGGGAGCCGACATCACCCTGCGGCGCGGCGGCCAGGTGCGTATCGACGCGCTCACCGTGCGTATGCCGGTCATGATGCAGCGAGGCGTAACCGTCACCTGCCTGTTGCTGATGCTGAGCTTTCTGGGCCTGCTGGCATGGCATGGCTTCCCGCTGGCGATCTCGAACTGGCAGCGTCCCATGGGGGTGGCCGGGTTGAGCTATGGCTATGTCACCCTCGCCCTGCCGGTGGGCGCTGTGCTGATGTTCATTTCGCTGATTCGCCGCGTGCTCGACAAGGGCATCCTGAAGAGCCTCGACCCCGACGATGACGTCGCGGAGGAAACCCTATGACGACTGCCCTGTTGCTCGGACTCGGACTGCTTCTGATGGCCATCGGCATGCCCGTCGCCTTCGCGATCGGCATCGCAGGCTTTCTTTATTTCCTGATGCCCGAGACCTTCCTGCCGGTGAACATCGGACCTCAGCGGATCGTCTCGGCCACCCAGTCTTTCCCTCTTCTGGCAGTGCCATTATTCATCTTCATCGGCCACCTGATGAATGCCAGCGGCATCACACCACGACTGCTACGTCTGTCGACGCTCCTGGCAGGCTGGATGAGCGGCGGCCTGGCCCAGGCCAGCCTGGTGCTGAGTACGCTGATGGGGGGCGTCTCCGGCTCGGCAGTGGCCGATGCCGCCATGCAGTCCCGGGTGCTGGGTCGAGGAATGATCAAGGATGGCTATACACCCGGCTTCGCCGGGGCTGTTCTCTCCATCGGGGGGCTGATCACTGCCACCATTCCGCCAAGCATCGGCTTGATCCTCTACGGCTACCTCGGCGAGGTATCGATCGGCCGGCTGTTCATCGCCGGCATCGTGCCCGGCGTGCTGCTGATGATCGCGCTGATGATCACCACTGGCATCATGGCCAGAAAGCGCGGCTATGTTCCGGTCCGAGAGCGTCCCCCACGGTTCGGTGAAGTGCTGAGCGCCGCCCGCGGCAGCATCTGGGCGCTATTGTTCCCGGTGTGGCTGCTGGTCGGGATCCGCTATGGCCTGTTCACGCCTTCCGAGGCCGGAGCCTTCGCCGTGGTCTATGCCTTGGTGGTGGGCTGCCTGATCCATCGCGAGATGGGCGTGAAGGAGATCATCGAGTCAATGCGCGCCAGTGTCCGGGACATCGGCATGATCATGCTGATCATCATGTTCTCCGGGGTCATCGGTTATGTGGTGTCCTTCGAGCGCGTGCCTCAGACCATCGCCGAACTGACCCTGGGCGTCTTTGCCAGCCCGACCGCACTATTGCTGACCCTGGCGGTATTGCTGATCTTCCTCGGCATGCTGCTCGAAGCGACGGTGGTGGTCATGCTTCTGACCCCGATCCTGGTTCCCGTCATCGAAGCGGCCGGCGTCGATCCCGTCCATTTTGGCCTGCTGATGATGACGCTGGTGACCTTCGGTGGCATGACCCCACCCGTGGGGATTTCCATGTACACCGTCTGCGGCATCCTGCGCTGCCCCTTCACCGCCTACAGCCGGGAGATGGTGCCCTTCGCTATCGCCGTCTTCGCGGTAGTGCTCGGCATCATATTATTCCCCGATATCGTGCTCTTCCTACCCAACTACTTGATGGGATGACGTCATGAGTCTTACTGACAAGCTGGATTTCATGGGGCCGGACTTCCTGCTGGAATCCGAAGCCGCCCGACGGCTCTATCATGACCACGCAGCCGTCATGCCAATCTGCGACTATCACTCGCACCTGAGTCCCCAGGAAATCGCCGACAACCGGCAATTCGACAACCTGGCCCAACTGTGGCTGCACGGCGATCACTACAAGTGGCGAGCAATGCGCGCTGCGGGCATCGATGAGCACCGCATTACCGGCAACGCCAGCGACCGCGAACGCTTCCAGGCCTGGGCCGAGACGGTGCCCGACTGTCTGGGTAATCCCCTCTATCACTGGACGCACCTCGAGCTGCGCCACCCCCTCGGTATCGAGAATACCCTCCTCTCACCGGACACCGCCGAAGAGATCTGGACCCGTAGCCAAGAGCGGCTGGCGACGCCAGCGCTGCGCGCTCAAGGTATTCTCGACAGCTTCGACGTACGTACTGTCTGTACCACCGACGATCCCTGCGACGATCTGGCGCTTCACCGACGCCATGCCCAGGGAGATGCTCAGGTGGCCATGCTGCCGACCTTCAGGCCCGATACCGTGCTCAAGATCGAGCAGCCCGGATTCGTTGATTATCTGGAGGCTCTCGAAGCGGCCAGTGGCGTGGCCATCCATCGCTACGACGACCTTCTTGCCGCCCTGCATCAACGGCTCGATCACTTCGCCGCCCACGGCTGTTGCCTCTCCGACCATAGCCTCGAGAAACCAGCCTTCGCCGCGCCGCCACCCACCGCCGAACTGGACCGACAGCTCGAGCGCCGGCGCCGAGGCGATGCCCTCGACGCCGAACAGGCGGCAGGTTTCACCACGGCTCTACTGCTCTGGCTGGGCCAGCAATACGCCGAGCGTGGTTGGGTCATGCAGTTGCATCTGGGCGCGCACCGTAACGTCAGCCAACGGGGGCTGGCCGAAATCGGCCCCAACAGTGGCTTCGACGCGATCGGCGACGCGACCTACGGTGAACCCCTGGCCGCGCTGCTCGACGCTCTCGACCGCAACCAAGTACTGCCCAGGACCGTACTGTACAACCTCAACCCACGCGACAACGAGCTGCTCGCCAGCCTTGCCGGAAGCTTCCGAAGCGATGGCATTCCCGGCAAGGTACAGTTCGGCGCGGCCTGGTGGTTCAACGACCAGCGTGACGGCATGGAGCGTCAGCTCACCACCCAGATGCAGTTCGGACTATTGCGCCATTTCGTGGGTATGCTCACCGATTCGCGAAGCCTGCTGTCCTTCTCCCGCCACGACTACTTCCGTCGCATCTTCTGCCAGATGCTCGGCCAGCAGATGGTGAGAGGCGAGTTGCCCAATGACCTCGATCGAGTTGGCGAGCTGGTACGCGCGGTCTGCTACGACAACGTCCAGCGTTACCTCTTCGAGCGCTGAAAGAACGTTCATGAAAACAGAACGACATTCCCCAGAAGATTCCATCAGACAGACGCATAAAAAAGGCGGCCCGAAGGCCGCCCAATGCTGACTGCTTGCCAAGTTGAATGTCTGGCTCTCAGGCTTCGCGCTTGCCATCGACCAGACGGCTGACGCCGGCCGGGTTGCCGTCCTTGAGCGCCTCGGGCAACAGGGCCTCGGGCAGGTTCTGGTAGCACACCGGACGCAGGAAGCGGTGGATGGCGGCACTGCCCACCGAGGTGGTACGGCTGTCCGAGGTGGCCGGATACGGGCCGCCATGGACCATGGCGTGGCACACCTCGACCCCGGTGGGCCAGCCATTGGCCATCACGCGGCCGGCGCGGCGCTCGAGGATCGGCAGCAGGCCACGGGCCGTTTCGGCATCGGCGTCATCCATCTGCAGGGTGGCGGTCAGCTGACCTTCCAGGTGTTCTGCCACGCGCTTGACCTCGTCCTGATCGGCACACTCGACGACCAGCGAGGTGGCACCGAAGACCTCGGCCTGCAGGGCCTCGTCGGTCAGGAAGTCCTCGGCGGAGGCCACGAACAGCCCGGCCTGACAGGCATTGGGACCGTTACCGGCAGGTCCCCGAGCCACCTCGCGAGCCTTGTCGCTGGCCACCAGGCTATCGACCCCCTTGCTGTAGGCGTCATGAATCCCCGGGGTGAGCATGGTCTGGGCCGCCGCCCCCTTCACTGCCTCGCCGGCAGCCGCCACGAAGGCATCGAGGCCCTCGCTTTTTTCGGCGATGACCAGGCCGGGGTTGGTGCAGAACTGGCCGGCGCCCATGGTCAGCGAGCCGACGAAGGCCTCACCCAGCGCCGCGGCCCGGGATTTCAGCGCTTCAGGCAGCAGGAACACGGGGTTGATCGAGCTCATTTCGGCATAGACCGGGATCGGCTCGGGACGCGCCTGGGCGGCGGCCATCAGCGCGGTGCCGCCGGAACGCGAACCAGTGAAGCCCACGGCCTTGATGCGGGAATCCTTCACCAAGCCCTGCCCCACTTCGCGCCCGGAGCCATACAGCAGGGAGAAGACGCCTTCCGGCAGCTCGCACTTCTGCACCGCGCGCTGAATGGCACGGCCGACCAGCTCGGAAGTCCCCGGATGCGCGGAATGAGCCTTGACCACCACCGGGCAACCGGCGGCCAGCGCCGAGGCGGTATCGCCACCGGCCACCGAGAACGCCAGCGGAAAGTTCGAGGCACCGAACACCGCGACAGGGCCCAGGGCAACGTGGCGCTGGCGCAGGTCGACCCGCGGCATCGGTTGGCGGTCCGGCAATGCCGGGTCGATGCGCACGTCGAGCCATTCGCCGGCACGCACGACATTGGCGAACAGGCGCAGTTGGCCACACGTCCGGCCCCGCTCGCCCTGGAGGCGCGCTTGCGGCAGCCCCGATTCCGCCACGGCACGCTCGATCAGCGGCTCGCCGATGGCCTCGATCTCATCGGCAATGGTTTCGAGGAAGGTCGCGCGGGCTTCGAGGCCGGTCTCGCGATAGGTATCAAAGGCCGCCCAGGCCAGTTCGCAGGCCCGCTCGACTTCGGCCTTGCCACCGGCGGAATAGCCCGGGTCGAGACGCTCGTTGGTGGCGGGATTCACTGCCTGGATCACAGCGCCATCGGCCGAGACGGCCTGGGCACCAATCAGTTGCTTGCCTTCGAGTGTCATCATCTTTCTCCTGTCGCGGGAAGCGGTGATATCGCCGGCATGGCCATACCACCGGTAGTGAGCCCGGCGGTGGATGTTCATCCGATCCGCCGGATGGCGTGAGGCGACTTCAGCGCACCAGCGCCGGGCGCTTGGGATCGAACTCCCAGCCCTTGATCAGATATTGCATGGCCATGGCGTCGTCGCGCTGGGTGACATCGAGGCGCTTGTATTTTTCGTGAGCCTCCATGAGCTTGTCGTCATCCAGCTCGACACCAAGCCCCGGCGAGGACGGCACCTGGAGCTTGCCGTCGCGAATCTGAAAGGGATCGGTGGTGATGCGCTGACCGTCCTGCCAGATCCAGTGGGTATCGATGGCCGTGATCTCACCCGGGCAAGCCGCCGCCACATGGGTCATCATCGCCAGCGAGATGTCGAAGTGGTTGTTGCTGTGCGACCCCCAGGTCATGCCCCACTCGTGGCATAGCTCGCCGACGGCCACGGCGCCCTGCATGGTCCAGAAGTGGCAGTCGGCCAGCGGGATATCCACCGCGTTGAGTTGCACCGCAAGCTGCAGTTGCTTGTAGTCGGTGGCGATCATGTTGGTGGCGGTAGGCAGCCCGGTACGCTTCTTGAATTCCGCCATGGTCTCGCGGCCGGAAAAGCCACCTTCCTGGCCGCAAGGATCCTCAGCGTAGCTGAGCAGGTGCTTGATCGGCTCCAGCACGCGCACCGCCTCGTCCAGCGTCCACGCACCATTGGGGTCCAGTGTCAGGCGGGCTTCAGGGAAGGCCTCGTGGAGCGCGCGGATGCAATCGGCCTCTTCTTCGCCGCGCAGCACACCGCCCTTGAGCTTGAAATCACGGAAGCCATAGCGCTCGTAGGCGGCCTTGGCCAGGTTGGAGACGGCCTCGGGCGTCATGGCTTCGCGGTAGCGCACCTCATCCCAGGCATCGACGGGATCGGCGACACGCGGATACGGCAGGTCGGTCTTGTCTGGATCACCAAGCAGGAACAGGTAACCGAGTGCCTCGACCTCATCGCGCTGGCGACCGTACTGGCCCAGCAGATCTGCCACCGGCATGCCCAGCGCCTGGCCGAAGAGGTCGAACAATGCCGACTCGATGGCGGTGATGACATGCACGGCCACCCGCAAGTCGAAGGTCTGGCGTCCGCGTTCCTCGGGGCCGCCTTGAGCCAGCAGGTCGCGGGCCCGGCTCAGCACCTGCTTGACCTCGTTGACTCGCGCACCGTCCACCAGCTCGCGGCACTTTTCCAGTCCTTTCAGGATGCCTTCGCTGGAGGGGATCTCGCCAACGCCACGGTTGCCGGACTCGTCTTCCAGCACCAGCACACAACGGATGAACCAGGGCGCGTGGCCGCCGCTCAGGTTCAGCAAAAAGCCGTCCTCGCCGGCGACCGGCACGATGTTCATCTTGGTGATCTTGGGAAACATGGCATTGCCTCTGGTCATAATCGAAAGCACCAACGAAAGGGAATCAGGTCACCGGCGCCGGGTTGAACAGCACCAGATCGTTGTACAGGTCCAGCCGGTCGGCGGCGACTTGGCGGCGGCCGCTGGCGACCTCCAGGATCAGGTGGAACAGTTCCCACCCCATTTCCTCGATGGACGCCTCGCCGGTCGCGATTCGTCCGGCATCGAGATCGATCAGGTCGTGCCAGCGCTGTCCCAGCGTGGAATTGCTGGAAACCTTGATGACGGGCGTCATCGGCAGGTTGTAAGGCGTGCCGCGCCCGGTGGTGAAGACCTGCAGGTTCATGCCCGCGGCGGCCTGCAGGGTGCCACAGATGAAGTCGCTGGCCGGGGTGGCGGCGAAGGTAAGACCGCGCTTGCGAAGTCGTTCGCCGGGGCCGATGACATCGACGATCGGCGAGTTGCCGGACTTGATCACCGACCCCAGCGCCTTCTCGACGATATTGGACAGCCCGCCCTTCTTGTTGCCGGGCGAGGTGTTGGCACTGCGATCCGCCTGGCCCTGGGACAGGTAGTCGTCGTACCAGGCCATCTGATCGATCAGCGCCTGGCCGACCGAACGATCCACGGCGCGCGGCGTCAGCAGATGGATGGCATCACGTACCTCGGTGACCTCGGAGAACATGACACTGCCCCCGGCACGCACGATCAGGTCAGTGGCGAATCCGACCGCCGGATTGGCCGTCAGCCCCGAGAAGGCATCGCTGCCGCCACATTGCATGCCTACTGCCAGGTCAGTGACGGGACAGGTCTCGCGGCGGCGACGATCGAGGCGCTCCAGGTGACGCTCGGCCATGGCCATGATGCCGTCGACCATCTCACCGAAGCCTTCGAAGGACTCGTCCTGCAGGCTCAGCACGTTGGCCCCGGAATCGGCGGCGTCGGTGTGCTCGTAGATCCTGACCGGCTGATCTTCGACCAGGGTCGAGGGCTGCAACTTCTCGCAGCCCAACCCGATGACCATCACCTCATTGCCGAAATTGGGATTCATCGCCAGGTTCTTGAGCGAACGGATCGGGACTACCGACGCCGGCGCATTGATCGCCACGCCGCAGCCATAGCTGTGATTGAGCCCCACCACATCGTCGACATTGGGAAAGCGTGGCAGCAGCTCGCGCTTGATGCGCTGCACCACATGATCGACGGTGCCCGCCACGCACTGCACGCTGGTGGTGATACCGAGCACGTTCTTGGTACCCACGCTCCCATCGGCATTGCGAAATCCCTCGAAGGTGTAACCTTCCAGCGGCTCCGTCGACGGCGCCGGGCGCGTCGCCAGCGGCAGGTCCTCCAGCGCCGGCGGCGTGGGCATGTGCAGATTGGACTCGTTGACGTGACCGCCCCGAGGGATGGCCATGGCAGCCGTGCCGATGACCTCACCGTAGCGGATCACCTTGTCCCCCTCCGCCAGCGCCACCAGCGCCACCTTGTGCCCCTGGGGCACATTGGCCTGGAGCTCGACACCATCATCGAGTCGCTCGCCGACGGTCAGGCCTCCCCGGCCGACGACCACGGCGACATTGTCACGAGGGTGAATACGGATCACCCGCGGCGCCTGCGTCGACATACTCATCAGGACGCCTCCACCTGACGCTTGGCCTGGCTCTTCAAGCCCATCACCACCGAGAAGATCACAGAGGCGGCGATCAGCCCCCAGAGCACCAGGGCAATGGGGCTCTTGGTGAAGAAGATGCCATAGCTGCCGGCTGACTCCAGACTCTTCACGAAGTAGACCTCCGCTTGGCCACCGAGGATGAAGCCGATTATCAAGGGAGCGACCTCGAGCCCGACCTTCTGGATCAGATAGCCCAGCACGCCGAAGATCAGCAGCGTCCAGACATCGAACATGATGCCGTAGTTGATGGCGTAGGCACCGACCACACACATCATCACGATGATCGGATAGAGGATGTACTTGGGCACCAGCACCACCTTGGCAATGTGCTTGATGGCATAGAACATCAAAAAGAACATCACGATGTTGGCGAACACCAGGGCGGTCATCATCACGTACCAGGTGTCGGCGTTCTCCGGGATGAATAGCGGCCCGACCTGGATGCCTTGCAGAGTGAAGGCGCCGATCAGCACCGCGGTGGTGGAATCGCCGGGGATACCCAGCGACAGCAGCGGAATCAGAGCACCGCCGGTCAGGGCATTATTGGCCGACTCGGAGGCCATCAGCCCTTGGGGGGCGCCCTTGCCCATCTCGCTGGAATCGCGGGACAGGTTCTTCTCCTGGGTATAGGCCAGTACCGAGGCGGCGCTGCCGCCGACCCCCGGCAACATGCCGACGAAGGTACCGATGAAGGAAGAACGCACCAGATTGGTCAGCCGGCCCCTGAAGATGCCGAAGGAGAAACCGCCGCCCTTGCCGAACTTGATATTCTGGCTGGCCAGACCACTCTTTATCCCCTCCTCGGCCTCGAGCAGGATGGTGGCGATACCGAAGATACCGATCAGCACCGGCAGCAGGGAGAAGCCTTCGAACAGGTAGGGCTCGAGGAAGTCGAACATCAGGCGTGTCTTGCCATTGCCACCATCGGAGATGCTGTAGGTGCCGATCAGGCTCAGCCAGATGCCGATCACGCCGCTGAAGATGCCAACCAGCATGTTGCGCGACATGGACGCGATGACGGTCAGCGCCAGCAGGATGATCAGGAACTTCTCGACGTAGGAGAACTTGATCGAGAACTCGGCCAGCAGCGGCGCGAACAGGAACAGCACGATGGCGCTGATGAGGCCACCGATCACCGACGCTACCACGCAGACCCGCAGGGCACGTTCGCCCTCACCTTTCTGGGCCATGGGAAAGCCGTCGAAAGTGGTGGTGATCGACGATGGCGTGCCGGGAATGTTGAGCAACACTGCCGGCACCATGCCACCGGAAATGCCCCCCACGTAAAGCCCCAGCAGTAGCGCCAACCCGTGATTGAGGCCGAGTGCATAGGTCAACGGCAGACACACGGCGACGGCCATGGTGGCGGTCATCCCCGGGATGGCCCCGAAGATGATCCCGACCAGGGCGCCCAGGGCCGCCAACAGGAAGAAAGTGATATCGAGTAGCGACAGGATATCGAGCATGGAAGTGACTCCGCTACGGCAGGGTTATCTGGAACAGCCTGGCGAGGATGAACCACGCCAGCGTCGGTGCCACGAGCGCGTTGATGGCGGCCGTGAGGACCTTGCGCCTGGTTCTGGTGTGCATGTACATCAGCGACATCAAGAACAGGAAGACCATCGACACGAACAGAAAGCCGTAGCCTGTGTAGGGAAAGAAGTTGCCGACCATCGACATCGTTTGGAAATAGGCGACGATCAGCACCAGGGTTCCGAAAAAGCGAAACTTGTCCATGGATTCGCCCAGGATCGGCAGCGACCGCTCCCCCCGCCTGACAGCGGCGAGGAAGGGAACCACGTTGAACACCAGGACCAGGGCAAAGAGAACGCCCAGCACCCAGTGAATGATGTGGGGGAAGAACAGATGGGAGGTCTCGAAATCGATCGAGACGCTCAACAGGGATGACAGTCCTGATTCCATGGCGGCTCCGGTGAAGGCTCTCGTCAGGTTGGCCTTTCAATCGTTACAAAGGATGAAGCAGCAGCCGCGAGAGCCGGCGGGAGGCTTCCCGCCGGCGATCTTGCCTCACTGGATGTTGGTGATGATGTCCTCGTAGACGGACATTTTGGTTTCCAGATACTCGGCGGCCTCATCGGACGGCTTGAAATTGGGAATGAAGAAAGACGTCTTCTGGGTCTGCTGAATCTCACCCTCGTCATAGATCTCGGTGAGCGCCTGGTCGATCTGATCGACGATGGCCTGATCCATGTCCTTGTTGTAAAGGAAGAAGAATTCCTTATCGAAGGTGAAGTCGTCGCCATTGCCCATGGGCACGGAGACATTGGGCGCAACGTACTGCAGCAATTGCTCGCGGCTCGTTTGCCCGAGGCCGTCTTCCGGCGCCTGCTCGATGGTGCCCTGGCGTGCGGTCAGCCACAGGAAGCGCATGGCCTTCTGATCGTCTTCCGGCAGGCGAGTGTACTGTTCGTTGGCCTGCACGGTGCCGTTGATCATGTCGGCCTGATCGTTGAAGAGCTGCTGGTTCTTGTCGGCCTGGGAGCCAGTATTGACGGCTACCAGATTGTCCTCCATGCCCGGATGCTCAAGCGAGATGGCGTTCTTCAAGGCGCTGAAGCCAATCTCGGACACACCGCCGGGCTGGATGGCAACGCGCACCTCCTCGCCATTGCCGACCGCTTCGATCACATCGTTCAGGGTCTGGTAGGGCGAATCCTTGGGTACCAGATAGGCGTTGCCCGGATTGATGGCAACGGTCGGGCCGATGGTGTATTTCTCGAAGATGTCGTCATACCCCTGGACACCGTACAGGTGGCCGAGGTAGGACTGATCGTGGAAGATCATCAGGGTGTTGCCACGCGGATCGCGATCCAGGAAGCGGAAGGCGGAGCTCGCCCCGACGGCGTCCACCTTCATGTTGATGTCGAGATGCTCGGCCAGGGCATCGGCGACGATGCTGGAGTTCTGATAGGTATCGCCTCCGGTCGAGGTCGAACCGATCACCACGCGAACATTACCGGGTAGCTGGGCATCGGCGGCAACGGCGGAGCTGCCGAAGGCCATGCCGGCCACCATCACGGAGGTTCCCAGTGTCTTGATGATGCTGGGCATGCTCATTGGATCACCTCTTCACTGTCATTATTGGGTATGGGTGAAAGACGGGATCAGAAACGCTTGGCTTTCTCGACCAGAGTTTCCAACTGCACCCGCTCATCGGCATTCGGCATCTCCAGCGGCGCGCGAACGCTACCGGCGGGACGCCCGATGATCTCGGTGCCGGCCTTGATCAGGCTGACCGCATAGCCGGACTTGTTGTCGCGCAGGTCGACGAACGGCAGGAAGAACTCCCGAGAGATGCGTCGCACCGTGTCGCTGTCGCCGGCCCGCAGCGCCTTGTAGAAGGTCACCGCCATGTCCGGCACGAAGTTGAAGACAGCGCTGGAATAGGTGTTCACGCCAACGGCCAGATACGCTTCGGCCATGATCTCCGCGGTGGGCACGCCGCCCACGTAGGCCAGGCGCTCGCCAACGCTCTTGATGATGCGGTTCAAGGCCTGCATGTCGCCCTTGCCATCCTTTAGCCCCACCAGGTTAGGGCAGGCCTCGGCCAGGCGCTTGACCGATGAGGGCGTCATCACGCCGTTGCCACGGTTGTAGTAGATCACGCTGATGGAGGTGGAATCGCAGATCTGACGCGCATATTCCACCAGTCCATCCTGGGGACATTCGGTCAGGTACGGCGGCATCAGCAGGATGCCATCGGCGCCCTCTTCCTCGGCGATCTTCGCAAAGGCACTGCCCGTGGCCACGCTCAGGCCCGCACTGGCGATTACCGGCAACTTGCCGTCGACCACCTGCACCGCCAGGCGCACGACCTCGCGGAACTCATCCTGGGAGAGGTTGAAGAACTCCCCGGTCCCCCCGGCAACGAACACCGCCGAGATCTCGTGGCTGATGAACCATTCCAGACGCTGCCGATAGCTCTCGGCATCGAAACGTCCCTCGGTGTCGAAATCGGTCACCGGGAAGGACAGCAGTCCATCACTGATCGCTTTTTTGACATCGTCATGTGTAAAACGCACTTGTTCGTCCCCTTGTTATGTCTCGCGATGACATGAAGCCTTACGCCACTTAATGTAATACATCATATGAATGACAAGCTAAACGGCCCATCGATGACTGACAAGCGCCCGCATGGTAAAATTGAACTAAAGTTTTAGCTCTCGATATTGCCTCGGCGACCCCGTGTGCCTGGTCGCAAGATGACGATACCCCGAGGGTTCAGAGCCGACACAGGATGTCCGCATGTCACTGACCGATATTTTCCTCGGCACCCTCGGCATCACCCTGCCGGTATTTGCCATGGTGTTCATCGGCATCGGCCTGAAGCGCCTGGGCTGGATCGATCAGAACTTCGTCAACACCGCCTCCCGGCTGGTCTTCCGCGGCACCCTGCCGACCCTGATCTTCCTGAGCCTGATCGGCGCTGACCTGGGAAACACCTTCAACCCTTGGCTGCTGCTCTACTTCGCCCTGGCAACCCTGGCCAGTTTCTTCTTGTGCTGGGCCTGGGCCGGCTGGCGCATGCCCCGACATCTGCGTGGCGTCTATGTCCAGGGGGGCTTTCGCGGCAACTGCGGCATCGTCGGCATGGCCCTGGCCCATGGCATGTACGGTGAGGCGGGACTGTCCATCGGCGGGCTGCTGCTCGGCGTGGTGATTCTGACCTACAACATTCTGTCAGTGGTCGTGCTCAGCTTTTATCGGCCACGGGATAAAGGCTCGAGACTCGCTCAGTGGCGAAGCATCGCCAAGCATATCCTGACCAACCCTCTGATCCTGGCCGTCCTGGCCGCCACGCCCCTGGCGCTTTTCGAGGTACGATTACCGATCTGGTTGGCCACCACCGGTGACTATTTCGCCTCCCTGACGCTCCCGCTGGCCCTGATCTGCATTGGCGGCACCCTGTCGACCCGTGCCCTGAAAAGGGGCTATGGGCCGGCACTGGGCGCCAGCACCTGGAAGATGGTCAGCATTCCCTTTCTGGCGACCGCAACCGCCTGGTTGATCGGCTTCGAGGGACGCGAACTGGGCGTGATGTTCCTATTCTTCGCCAGCCCCACGGCAGCGGCGGCCTTCGTCATGGCCAAAGCCATGGGGGGCGATGAAACGCTTACCGCCAACATCATTGCGCTGACTACCTTGATGGCGAGCATCACGATCACTGCCGGGGTCTTCGCCCTGCGGGTGGCAGGGCTGATCTAAGTACCGATACCCGCGGTCGTATCGGTGCCCTCCACCACCTCGAACTGCTCGAGGCCGCCACCTTCACCGGTGGCCTCCGGCGGCATCGGGTTGGCATGAGCCCGCTTGAAGTCGTCGCTGCCCACCCAGGCACGAAAGGCCTCCTGGCTTTCCCACTCGGTCTCGACGACATAGGGCGCCTGGTTGCCCTGCGGGCGCAACACCCGCATGGCAATGAAACCGGGCTGCTTGTCGATCTCCCCGGCCCGGGCACGGAAGCGCTCCTCGAATTCGGTCTCGTAACCAGGATTTACGTGGACACGGTTATTGACGATGAAGCTCATGGTCGGCTAACTCCAGGGTCGGGTAGATCGTCTGGCGTGGTGAAACGCGTCAGTCGTGCGCAGCCCGCCGCCGGCACCTCGGCTTCCAGTTCGGCAATGGCGGCGGTGGGCAGCCCAAGGCCATGATCGCTGCGCCCTTCCACCAGCAGGCCAGTCAGGGCGCCGACCAGCGGCATGTGGCTGACCAGCATGACGGGCGCTTCGGGTGATGCCTCCAGCAGCCAGTCGAGCACCGCGCCGGGAGGATCGTCGGGCGTGATCAGCGACAGGGGTTCCACGGTCAGGCCCAGTGCCTCGGCAATGTGTGCGGCCGTCTGCTGGGCACGCTGATACGGACTCGCCAGCAGGCGCAGTCTCGACAGTTCCAGATCATCGCGACCGGCCAGCCAGGTCGCCATGCGGGTCGCCTCGCGGTGCCCCCGAGGCGTCAATTCCCGTGCGGCATCGGGCGACCCGGCTCCTGCCTCGCCATGACGCATGATCAACAGGGTTTCAGCCATTTTCGCCTCCCGAGTCCCGGTGATCGCGCTGCACGTTCTCCCGTGACAACACGAACTCGACGTCGCTGCTTTGTTCCCCCAGCATCAGCAAGCGCGCCATTTCCCTGGCCGGAACCTCGCGGAACAGCACCTGATAGAGTCCTTCGGCAAGCGGCATGTAGACGCCTTCATGGCGCGCCATGTCGCGTACCAACCTCACCGTGTTGACGCCCTCGGCCACCTGGCCGAGCGATTCGATCGCCTCATCGAGGCTTCGTCCCTCGCCGAGAGCAAAACCCACGCGATAGTTGCGCGACAGGCTCGACGAGCAGGTGACGATGAGATCGCCCACGCCGGCAAGGCCGAGGAAGGTCATGGGATTGGCCCCCTGGGCCACGGCAAAGCGGCTCATCTCGGCGAGCGCGCGCGTCATCAACATGCTGCGAGTATTCTCGCCCATGCCCAGTGCTGCCGCCATTCCCGCGGCAATGGCGTAGATATTCTTCAGGGCACCCCCGAGCTCCACGCCATAGCGGTCGTTGCTGGCATAGACGCGAAAGTAGTCGCATCCCAGCGCGGTCTGGACCCGGGTTCGGGTCACGGGATCATGGCTGGCGATCACTGTGGCAGTCAGTTGGCGCTCGGCGACCTCGGAGGCCAGGTTGGGCCCCGAGAGCACCCCGATGTGCCGGCCACCGGTTTCCTCTTCCAGAATCTGGCTCATCAGTTTGAAGCCTTCTTCCTGGATCCCCTTGGTGGTACTGACCAGGATGCGCTCAGGGTCCAGCCAGGGGCGCGCCTGACGCACCACATCGCGAAAGCCCTTGGACGGAATCGACACCAATACCAGGCCGGCGCCGTCCAGTGCGTCGCTCAGCCGTGTATGTGCCGATACCGCAGGATTGATGTCGTAATCGGGCAGGTAACGGCCATTGCGGTGTTCACGATTGATCTGCGCGGCGAGTTCGGGATCACGCAGCCACTGACGCACCTCGAAGCCGTTGTCAGCGGCGATGCTGGCAAGCGCGGTACCAAAACTGCCGCCGCCGAGTACCGCCACCCTGTTGCAATCGTCGGACATGGTCGCCCCGAGCCTGAGAATGATGGGGAAATTGTAACGAAAAACGCCCCGGTTCGGGGCGTTTGATAGCATGCTGAATCGGGCCGGCCAATGCCGGCCCGACGACTCACTCGATCAGCGGAACCAGAGTATCGATGCTCGAACGGGCATCGCCATAGAGCATTCGCGTGTTTTCCTTGAAGAACAGCGGATTCTCGATACCGGAATAACCGGTGCCCTGACCGCGCTTGCAGACGAAGACCTGCTTGGCCTCCCAGACCCGCAGCACCGGCATGCCGGCAATGGGGCTGTTGGGATCCTCCTGGGCAGCCGGATTGACGATATCGTTGGAACCGATGACGATCACCACATCAGTCTCGGCGAAGTCGTCGTTGATCTCGTCCATCTCCAGCACGATGTCGTAGGGCACCTTGGCCTCGGCCAGCAGCACGTTCATGTGCCCCGGCAGACGGCCCGCCACCGGATGGATGCCAAACCGCACGTCCTTGCCGGCGCTGCGCAGCTTGCGAGTCAGCTCGCTCACCGCATTCTGCGCCTGAGCCACCGCCATGCCATAGCCCGGCACGATGATCACCCGGTCGGCATCGTTCAAGGCACTGGCCACGCCACCGGTGTCGATCGCCACCTGCTCGCCTTCAATCTCAGCGGCCGGCCCCTGGCTGCCACCGAAGCCTCCCAGAATCACGTTGATGAAGTTGCGGTTCATCGCCTTGCACATGATGTAGGAGAGGATGGCACCCGAGGAGCCCACCAGGGCGCCGGTGACGATCAACAGGTCATTGGAGAGCGTGAAGCCGATGGCCGCCGCCGCCCAGCCGGAGTAGCTGTTGAGCATCGATACCACCACCGGCATGTCGGCACCACCGATGCCCATGATCAGGTGATAGCCGATGAACAAGGCCAGCACCGCCAGCAGCAACAGCGTCCAGAAGCCGGCACCGTTCAGATAGAGAATGGCCAGCAGCAGCGACAGCGCAGCCGCGCCGGCATTGAGCAGATGCCCGCCAGGCAGCTGGCGAGGTTTGCCATCGACCTTGCCGGCCAGCTTGCCGAAGGCGATCACCGACCCGGTGAAGGTCACCGCGCCGATGAACACCCCAAGCACCACTTCGATCTGCAAAAAGGTCAACTCTGCCGGGGTCTTTTCGGCAACCAGGGCAGCGAATGCCGAGAACCCTTCTTGGCTGCCTTCGGCGGCCAGCACGCGACGGCGTTCCAGGTCGGCATTGAAGCCGACGAACACCGCTGCCAGGCCGACGAAGCTGTGCAACGCGGCCACCAGCTGGGGCATCTCGGTCATGTCGACCTTTTTCGCCAGATAGACGCCGACCACGGCCCCGATGATCATCATCGGCACCATCCACCAGTAGCCGCCGATCCCCGGCCCGAAGGCGGTGAACAGCACGGCCACGGCCATGCCGACGATGCCGTACCAGACGGCTCGCTTGGCCTTCTCCTGATTGCTCAGTCCCCCGAGAGAGAGGATGAACAACACACTCGCCGCGATCGCCGCGGCGGACACGAATCCTTGACTCAACATAGTGTCTCCCCGCGGTTCAGGACTTCTGGAACATGGCCAGCATCCGGCGTGTCACCAGGAAGCCACCCACGATATTGATGGTCGCGATCAGTACCGAGATCGCCGCCAGCAGCCCCACCAGGAAGCTCCCCGAGCCGATCTGCAATATCGCACCTAGCACGATGATGCCCGAGATCGCGTTGGTCACCGCCATCAGCGGCGTATGCAAGGAGTGACTCACCCCCCAGATGACCTGGAAGCCGACGAAGCAGGCCAGCACGAAGACGATGAAGTGCTGCATGAAGGACGCCGGCGCCACCTGGCCGAGCAGCAGCATCAAGGCGCCGCCAACGGCGAGCATGCCCACCTGGCGCTTGGTCTGGCCGACGAAGGCGGCATGCTCGGCAGCCTTTTTCTCCTCCGGTGTCGGCTCCTTCTCCTTGGGCTTCGGCTTGGCCGCGCCGATGGCCTGTACCTTGGGCGGCGGCGGCGGGAAAGTGATCTCGCCTTCGTAGGCAACCGTAGCCCCGCGGATGACATCGTCCTCCATATCGTGATGGAGCTGGCCATCCTTCTCCGGCGTGAGGTCGGCAAGCATGTGGCGAACGTTGGTGGCATAGAGCAGCGAAGCCTGCGTCGCCATCCGCGAGGGGAAGTCGGTATAGCCGACAATGACCACGCCATTGTCCGTCACGATGCGCTGATCGGGCTCGGTAAGATCGCAGTTGCCGCCCCGCTCGGCAGCCAGGTCGACGATCACGGAGCCCGGCTTCATGGCCTTGACCATGTCGTCCAGCCAAAGCTTGGGCGCCGGCTTGCCCGGAATCAGAGCCGTGGTGATGACGATATCCACATCCGGTGCCTGCTCACGGAACAGCGCCAACTGCTTCTCGCGAAACTCGGGACTGGAAGGCTTGGCATAGCCACCGCTTTCCGAGCCGTCTTCAGCATCGTCGAAATCGAGGAACAGGAACTCGGCCCCCATCGACTCGATCTGCTCGGCCACTTCGGGCCGCACGTCGAAGGCACGTACCACCGCCCCCAGGCTGGTCGCGGTACCGATGGCCGCGAGCCCCGCCACGCCTGCACCGATCACCAGCACCTTGGCCGGCGGTACCTTGCCGGCCGCGGTCACCTGACCGGTGAAGAAGCGTCCGAACTGGTTACCCGCCTCGATCACCGCTCGATAACCGGCAATATTGGCGGTGGAAGACAGAGCGTCCATCTTCTGGGCACGGGAAATCCGCGGCACCATGTCCATGGCGATGACATTGGCGCCGGTCGCCCGGCAACGCTCCAGCAGTTCCTCGTTCTGGGCCGGCCAGAAGAAGGAAATCAGCGTCTTGCCCTGCCGCAGGCGCCCGGCTTCCTCATCGGAAGGCTCGCGCACCTTGATGACGACATCAGCCGCGTCCCATAACGCCTCGGCTCCTTCAATCACCTCGACGCCGGCCTCGCGATAGGCCGTATCGTCGAACCCGGCCGCCGTTCCGGCACCGGCTTCTACCAAACATTCGTGTCCAAGCTTCTGGAGATGCTGGGCGCTCTCCGGGGTCAGCGCGACACGCGCTTCCCCTTCAGCGCACTCCTTGGGTGCACCAATCTTCACGTTGGATCTCCCCTTGCAGGTTTATCGTTATCCACGACTCGAACCGGCTATCTTTACCTGAGACGGGAACCTTTCTCAAGGCGCATGCCGCCGATGCCATCGTCGACGACGCTTCCGAATGATCGCTCTAACCGCCGTCCAGACACGACACGACCCCGCCGAGGCGGGGTCGTGCATGGCTGAAAATTTTCTAGCTTGACGTGGACGTCAAGCACTCAGCAAGGCATTGAGTCGCTTGACGTAAGCTGCCGGATCGTCGAGATGGCCACCCTCGGCGATGATCGCCTGATCGAGCAGGATGTGCGCCAGGTCCCCGAAGGCCGCATCGTCGGCACCCTCCAGGCGCGTCACCAGGGCATGCTCGGGATTGAGCTCGAGGATCGGCTTCACCTCGGGCAACGGCTGACCGGCGGCTTCCATGATGCGCCGCATCTGGTAGCCCATCTCGTGTTCGGGCAGCACCACGCAGGCCGGGGAGTCGGTGAGGCGGTGGGTCACCTTGACCTCCTGCACTGCCTCGCCCAGCGCCTCCTTGACACGCTTGACCAGGTCTTCCTTGGCCTTTGCGGTCTCTTCCTGGGCCTTCTTCTCTTCCTCGTCCTCGACCTCGCCGAGATCGAGCTCGCCCTTGGCCACGTCGACGAAGGACTTGCCCTCGAACTCGGTGAGATGGCTCATCAGCCACTCATCGATGCGGTCGTGGAGCAACAGAACCTCGACGCCCTTCTTGCGGAAGATCTCCAGGTGCGGGCTGTTCTTGGCCGCATTGAAGCCGTCGGCGACGATGTAGTAGATCTTCTCCTGGCCTTCCTTCATGCGCCCGATGTAATCGGCCAGGGACTGATCCTGGGTAGCGCTGTCGGTATGGGTGGTGGAGAAGCGCAGCAGACCGGCGATCTTCTCGCGATTGGCGTGATCCTCCGCCGGACCTTCCTTGAGCACGCTGCCGAAGGTATTCCAGAACGTCTGATAGGCCTCGTCGTCCTTGGCCAGCTTCTTGAGCATGTCCAGAGAACGTTTGGTCAGCGCCGACTTGATCTTGTCGACCTGGGGATCCTGCTGCAGCAGCTCGCGGGAGACGTTGAGCGACAGATCACGCGTATCCAGCACCCCCTTGATGAAGCGCAGGTAGAGCGGCAGGAACTGCTCGGCGTCGTCCATGATGAAGACGCGCTGCACGTAGAGCTTCACGCCCCGGGCGCCATCGCGCTCGTAAAGGTCGAAGGGCGCGCGACCCGGCACATACAGCAGGCTGGTGTACTCGAGCTTGCCCTCGACCTTGTTGTGGCTCCAGGTCAGCGGATCGGAAAAGTCATGGGCCACATGCTTGTAGAAGGCCTTGTACTCGTCGTCATCGATCTCCGACTTGGGCCGAACCCAGAGTGCAGTGGCCTCGTTGACGGTCTCCCAGGTCGTGGTCTCGCTGCCCTCGATCTCGTTGCCCTCTTCGTCGTGGGCCTTCTCGACCTTGGGCATGCGCACCGGCACGTCGATGTGATCGGAGTACTTGCGTACCAGGCTCTTGAGCCGGAAGTCATCGGCGAATTCGCGAGCATCCTCCTTGAGGTGCAGTACGATCTCGGTGCCATGGCGCTCGAGCTCGATATCCGCCACGCTGAACTCGCCCTCGCCCTGGGAGCGCCACTCGACACCATCGCTGGCATCGGTGCCTGCCTTGCGGGTGCGCACCGTGATGTCGTCGGCGACGATGAAGCCAGAATAGAAGCCGACACCGAACTGGCCGATCAGCTTGGCATCCTTCTGCTGCTCGCCGGACAGCTGCTTGAGGAATTCGGACGTGCCACTGCGCGCGATGGTCCCGAGGTTCTCGATCACCTCGTCGCGGTTCATGCCGATGCCGTTGTCGCGCAGCGTGATGGTCCCGGCATCCTGATCATGTTCGATCTCGATGCGCAGGTCGCTGTCGCCTTCGAAGATGGCATCGTTGTCCAGCGCCGCGTAGCGCAGCTTGTCGCAGGCATCGGCAGCGTTGGAGATCAGCTCGCGCAGGAAAATCTCCCTGTTGGAGTACAGGGAGTGAATCATCAGGTGCAACAGTTGCTTGACTTCGGTCTGGAAGCCAAGGGTTTCCTCATGGGTGGCAGTGGTCATCTATCTTGGACCCCTTTCTCGACATGACAGTGGTGGCGGTGGCAACGGCCACCAGCGGATAACTGTCGTCGATATGGGGCTCGCCACGCGTTTTTCAAGCGTCCTGTGCCGACACCTCGGCCAACGCGAAATGCAGACGCGCCGTGGCCACTGGAGACGCTTCGTCCGACTGCCAGGCCCAGACACGCACATTGGCCATGCGCCGCCCCTCGCGCAGTAACTCGCAACGAGCCAGCGTCGGTACCACCCTGGCCGTGCTCAGATAGTCGATGGAGACATCGACGACACGCGGCAAGCGCGGTTCTCGCGCTGCCAGCATCAGGTCCAGGGTCGCGGCGGTTTCCATGAAGGCCGAGACCACACCGCCATGCAGGGCCGGCAGCAACACATTGCCGATGTTGTCCTCGCGTGGGGCCAGACGAAACAGCAGGCCATCGCCCTCTTCCGCGCTCTCGACGGATACGCCGATCCGACAAGCGTAGGGCATCCGCTCCAGCCAGGCCGTCACATCGCCCTGCTGTCGGGTACGCGCCAGCCACTCAGCATCATGGAAGGCATCAGTCATGGTCGTTCTCCGCGGCGAACAGGGCCTGCTTGAACCCCGGCGGCGTATTGCGCGCGCCGAGACGCATGAAATTGGCGATACCTCGCGCTATCGGTCGCTCGGCGCATTGCCACAGCCGTCCCTCGGTGAACACCACCGAAGCCGTGACCGAGACCACCCGAGCCTCGACATGCAGATCCTGCCCTGTCACGCCGGGCCGGTAGTGGTCGACCCGCAGATCGAGAGTCGGACACACCTCAGGCTCGGGCAGTGCCGGCAACACAGACGAGCCACAGGCCGTATCCAGCAGCATGGTGGCCACGCCGCCATGCAACAGGCCTCGCGTCGAATCACCGAGCAGATCATCGTCCCAAGGCAGACGCAGCAACACCCTTTCGGGCCCCGCCTCGAGCACCGTCAGGCCGAATCCTCGTGTATGAGGAATCACCGTGACGAAGCGTGTGATGGCGCGCCGCCAGGCCGCAGCGTCGGGAGTATCGGAAGACATGGTTGACTCATGACGAACAAACGTTTGATCAACAAGCTAGCGCATTCCGCGCCCATCCGCCAATACGTCAGACCTGCTCGATATCTTCCCCCTCCTTCCAGATCCGATACGGGTCGAGGGAGCGATCCACCTTCGTCAGCAGCCAGCCGACCACGACCACATCGTCGACCAGGCCAATCAGCATCAGAAAATCGGGAATCAAGTCCAGCGGAGACACCAGATAGACCAGCGCCAGCAGCATCCACGCCATCGCGCTCCAGGGGACGGGGCGGTAGCGGCCACGTACCACGTCGACTAGCATCGGGACGAACAGCTGCAAGGCACGGCCCATCCGCCCCAGGGCGCGGGAGCGGTGCTTCAAGCGCTGGAACAACGACAATCCTTTGAATAGTGCCATCATGATCTCCTGAGGAAGCAGCACACGGCCAGACGATAGGATATCCTCAACGAGACACTCCGGTCTTGTCGACGACGTCGATATGATGCGGCCATCATGCGTTTCATTCACTTTCGGCTCACGCCGGCGAACCAGCGAGATATTCAGATGCTCCGGTCCCCGTCCTTCGCCTACTGGAAAGCCCTGCTGACTGCGGCCCTGCTGTGGTGGCCAATGGCCGCCCCGGCCGACGATCGTGCCATGCACGACGCCCTGCAGGCAGCACGGAGCCAGCAATGGCACGCCATCGACCAGGCCGCCATCGAGAACCACGTCCTGGCCGGCTACATCGACTACCACCGCCTCAAGGCACGTCTCCCCGCGGCCAGCCCCGATCGCGTACTGCACTTCATCGAGACGCACAGTGATTCGCCACTGGCCGGCTGGATGCGCGGCCAGGCTATCTCGGCCTACGGCGAGGCAGGACGCTACGGCGATCTCCTGGCAGTGGCCGACGGCGTTCCCGACGGTACCGAGCGCCAATGTCACTATTATGCCGCCTTGCTTGATACCGCACCCGCCACGGCGGCACAAGGCGGGCGCGAGCTATGGCACAAGGGACATTCCCAGCCGGAGGCCTGCAATCCACTGTTCAATACCCTGCGCGCCCGCGGCGAAATCGGCCCTCTGGAAATCTGGGAGCGCATGATGCTGGCCTGGCGCAACGGGGAAACGGGGCTCGCCAAATACCTTGGCCGCATGCTCGGTCCCGACTGGGGCGACGGCAAGGCCGCCATGGCGCGCCTGCAAGCCGACTACGCGGCCATTACCACGATACCGACCTGCATCGGCCCCGGCTGCCAAGGCAGCGGTGCACTGTTCTCCGCAGGCATGCACGGCTTCACGCGAGCCGATACCGAGGCAGCCCTGGAGGCTTGGCGCAGGATATCGCCACACCTGTCGATCGACGAGGCCCATCGACGCTCGATCGAGCACGACCTTGTCTTCTATTCGCTGGTTCGCGACATCCGTCAGAATCGCGCCTGGGTCGACGAGGCCCTGCCGCGTCTGGCCGACGCCGAACTGCTCGAATTGCGCACCCGGGTCGCCCTGGCGGATCGCGATTGGCGCGGCGTGATCGGCTGGATCGACAGCATGGCCGCCGAGCAACGCCACAAGGCACGCTGGCAATACTGGCTGGGCCGCGCCCATGCACAACTCGGTGACGACACCACGGCCCGAGCCGCTTATGCGCGTGCCGCCACCGAACGCGATTTCTATGGGTTTGCCGCCGCCGACCGCCTGGGCCAGCCCTATGCCCTCAACATGGCTCCCACCCAGGTCGATCCGGGGCTGCGTCAGCGCGTCGCCAACTGGCCAGCCGTGCGCCGTACCGAAGCCCTGCTGCGTATCGACGAGCCCGGCCTGGCCAGCAGCGAGTGGTACGCCGCCGCCGCCCGCGCCTCGACCGAGGAAGCGCGCGCCCTGGCCGATTACGCTCACCAGCGCGGCTGGCATGCACGCCTGGTACAAACCACCATCGCCGCCCAACTGTGGGATGCACTGCCATGGCGATTCCCCGAGGCCTATCGCGACCAGTTCATGCACTGGGGCGAGCGCACCGGCGTCGACCCTTATCTGCTGATGGGCATTGCGCGTCGCGAAAGCGCCTACAACCCCAACGCCCTGTCACCGGCCGGCGCCCGAGGCCTGATGCAGCTGATGCCGGGCACCGCGGCCAATGTCAGCCGCAAGCTGGGCCTGTCGGACCCAGGGCCCTATGGCGTGCTCGATCCTGCACTCAACATCCGCCTGGGCAGCACCTACATCGACGAGATGCTCGACCGCTACCACGGCAACCGCCTGGCCGCCACGGCCGCCTACAACGCCGGCCCGCATCGCGTCGACCGCTGGCTGCGTGACGCTCCCCAAGCCTTCGACCTCTTCGTCGAAAGCATCCCCTTCCGCGAGACACGCCATTACGTGCAGGCCGTGATGACATACCGCGTGATCTTCGAAAGCCTCGCCAAGGGCGGCGACACCCGCGGTGTGGCGCTGCTCACCCCCGCGGAGCGCCAGGGGCGTTATGATGGATCGCTGCAGGCGAGGAATTGAGTACAGAGAAGCACGCCCCCGGTTTCACCGGGGGCTGAAGCGCGGCTAATGCCGCTAGAAGGGGGCAGTACGGCGCTCCGCGCCTTTAAGAGGATAAGCCCTGTCAGCTGGGGCTTCGTGTCAACGCGAGCTTGATGCCGAAGCCGATCAAGACACCGCCGGTCAGGCCATTCAACCAGCGCGAGAAGGCCGGGCTGGCCAGCCAGCGGCTGGCGCTGCCCACCATCAAGACCACGCCGATCTGCCATAGATTGGCGACGATGAAGTGCACGCCGGCCAACCACAGCGACTTGGCCAGCGCCGGGTCTCCCGGCGAGATGAACTGCGGCAGGAAGGCCATGTAGAAGACCACGGTCTTGGGATTGAGAACATTGGAAAGCAGTCCCTCACGCAACGGCCGCCACATGGGCACCGAACGGGTTGCCTCCTCGACGCCGGACACGGGCAGTCCCTGGCCGCGCCGCGCCGCCATCAAACTGTTGATGCCCAGCCAGACCAGATAGGCCGCACCAGCCAGCTTGAGCGCGCCGAACGCCCAGGCCGACTGCAGCAGGATCAGTGAAATGCCCAGGGCCGAGACGGCAGCATGCACGAAGAGCCCGCTGCAGATCGCCAGGCTGGTCAGAACGCCGTCCCGAATCCCGCCGCGGGCGGTATTGCGGATGACCAGCAGAGTATCGACGCCCGGCGTGATGCTGAGCAGGGTAATCGCCACCAGAAAGGGCCAGAACTGTGAATCGAAGAACATCGCCGTTCCTCAGCCGCCAAAGATGCCTCGCTCGGTATGGCGCATGGATATCTGGTCGTTGAGGGTCCAGAAATCGTACAGCACGCCAAGACCGAGCAACCCCAGGGTACAGAGATAGAGGATACCGGTGAGCCACTTGCCCTGGTAGAAACGATGAATGCCCAGGGCCCCCAGAAAAGTCAGCAGCAACCAGGCCAGGGAGTAGTTGATCGGACCAGCCTGGAAGCGCAGGTCCGCCTGACGATCCATGGCGGGGATCAGGAACAGGTCGATCAACCAGCCGATGCCCAGCAGGCCGAACGTGAAGAACCAAATCGTGCCGGTGACCGGCTTGCCATAGTAGAAGCGGTGTGCCCCGAGAAAGCCGAACAACCAGAGCAGATAGCCGATCAGCTTGCTGTGCGTGTCTTTCGAGGAAATGTGCGTATGGTTCATGAGCCTGTCTCGCCATTGAGCTGTTGCACTGCACCGAGCCGCTGGACGCCCCGGAGCTTTCGATCTACAGTGACCAAGGGTGGGAAGCACCAGTCTCCCCGCGGCACTCTGTTGACGCAACCTTGGTGCTGGTGCACCATCCATTGCGTTGGTCAGCAAGTAGAAAAGTCGTCAGTTGTACGTCGATCCCTTCGATACACCCAGTGCGCACTTCTTTCTTGTCTTGCCCACGCACTTGGGTCACGGCGCGGTTGAGGGCCGTTCGACCCAGCATCATCATTTAGCTAGTTAAGGAAATCGACAATGGCAACTGGCACTGTCAAGTGGTTCAACGACACCAAGGGCTATGGCTTCATCTCTCCGGAAGACGGCGGCGATGACCTCTTTGTCCACTTCTCCGAGATTCAGGCTGAAGGCTTCAAGTCCCTGCAGGACGGCCAGAAGGTCTCCTTCGAGGTCACGCAGGGCAAGAAAGGCCTTCAGGCCTCCAACGTCCGGGTCACCGACTGAGGTCCACGACCTCCGCCCCGGCGTCGTCGTCATCCGACGCGACACCTTCTCGAAGGCCCACCAGCAGGTGGGCCTTTTTGATGGCCGGTCAAGGCGTGGTGTCATCGTCCGTGGAAGACGTTGCCCCGCCCGGCTCCTCGGTCGCATCGCTGATTTCGTCGGGCACCCGACGTTCGGCCTGCTCGAACTGCTGATCGATCTTCTGGCTGGCCTCCTCGAAGCGCCGCTCCGTCTCCTCCAGGATCGCCTGGACCTCCGGATCGGAACTGGCCTCTTCCAGGGTGGCAGCGTCTTCGGGCAATCCGGCGTCTGACTCGAGCGCGGTGTCGAGATCCACGGAGGTCTCGGATTCCGGCGCCGCTGTCGGCTCAGGTGTCTCCTGCTCGGCCTCCTTGAACTGCTCGTCGATCTTCTGGCTGGCTTCCTCGAAGCGCCGCTCGGTCTCTTCGATGATGGCGTCGACGTCGTCACTGCTGGTCTCGCCGGGCATCGCTTCCGACTCCTCCAGGACGCCGGCAGCATTGCCGTCCTGCGGGGACTCGAGAGCCGATGGTTCGTCGGCGAACTCGGCGCCATTCTCCGACGACGACTCGGCGCTCTCCGTAGACGCGGCTTCGCTCGCTGCCTGTTCCGGGTCGGCACTCTCGGCATCACGCGCAACCCGCTCGCTCTGCGTCGCCTCGTCGTCCGTGGTGGCCGCTTCAGTGTCTTGCTGCTGTGGCGCGTCGGCTTCCTGCGTCACGTTCTCTTCGCCCGCGGGCGTGCCATTGTCGTCACCACACCCGGCAAGCACCAACGCCAATGCCAGTGCAAGCGGCACACAGAATTTCATCGCCATCGTTGCCTCCCAAGAAACGAAGCGACATTGCACCAGAGCCCCTGCCCCATCGCAAGCTATGTCGCAAACAGTTGTCCCTGAATGTCTCGGAATGCCTTGAACTCGATGGCATTGCCACTGGGATCCCGGAAGAACATGGTGGCCTGCTCGCCGGGCTCTCCCTGAAAGCGTACGTAGGGTTCGATCTCGAAGCGGATACCCGCCGCGGTCAAGCGATCGACCAAGGCTTCCCAAGTTTCCATTTCCAGCACTACCCCGAAATGCGGCACGGGAACGCCATGACCATCCACGGGATTACGATGTCCCTCGAGCCCAGCATCCTCGCCCAGGGCAGGATTGAGATGGCAGACGAACTGGTGCCCATAGAGATTGAAATCGACCCAGGTATCGCTGGAGCGGCCTTCGTCGCAACCCAGCAACTCGCCATAGAAGCGTCGGGCCTCGGCCAGGTCGCGCACCTGAACGGCGAGATGAAAAGGCGTCAGCATGATGGATCCTCTATGAATTGGTGGCATCGACTCCTTCATGATGCCGCGTGGTCCTCGACTCCGTCACCCTTGGCGCATGACGCTCGAGCAAAGGACACTCTCTCGGTGCCGCGAGTTCCAGAGCCCCGGTATCGATCTCGACATGGAAGCCCCGGCGACGCAACGGCTCGCCATCCAGCGTCAGCGGAAGGTCACCTTCACTCTCGAACGTCACCCAGGAAGTACGAAAGGTTTCGACGAACTCGCCCCTGGCGGGACGGTCCAGCAGCTCGCGGCGCATCGTCACCATTTCCCGTAACGAGGTAAAATCGCGTACCAGCAGAATATCCAGCAGGCCATCGTTGAGGCGAGCTTCCGGCGTCAGGCGCTGGCCACCGCCGGACTGGATGCCATTGCCCATGGCCAGCACGAACAGTGAGGCATCGCGCTGCCCCTCCGCCCAGCTCAGGCGTCCGGGATAGGGGCGGTACTGCCAGGCCTTGAGCGCACCGATCAACGAATAGGCACCACCGCCCAACAATCGCTTGAGACTCTTGGGTGTGGAAGACGTGACCTCAGCCCCGAACCCGCCGGTGGTCATATTCAGGAAGTAGCGATCATCCAGCCGCGCCACGTCAACGGAATGCGACGGCAGGTACAACGCTGCCTCCAGTGCCTCCGCGGGCATCAGGGGCAAGCCCAGTGAGGTCGCCAGGTCGTTGGCACTACCCAACGGCAGGATGCCCAGGACCGGGCGACGTTCGCGCGGCAGGCGCATCAGGCCATTGACCACCTCGTTGACCGTGCCATCGCCACCGCCGGCGATCACTCGCGACCGCCCGGCACGTCCGGCCTGCTCGGCCAGCCTGGCGGCATCCCCATCCTCCCAGGTCACATGCACTTCCAGGTCGGCACCCGCCTCTCGGCTAGCGAAGACGGCATCTCGCACTTGCGGCAATTGCGCTGCCTGGCCATTGAGAATCAGCCTGGTCATGCCCACCCCACCTCCTTGATGGCACCTGGATACGTCACGCTCGCTTCACGACGTCCCGCTACGCTGAAATGATGAATGCCATTCACTTTACGACTTCCTTACACTATTTGCCTGCACGTCTTCCCGGTACCGCGGAGCCTTCATGATCGACCCGGCCATCATCATCGCCGCCTTCCTCGGTGGTCTCGTTGCCCTGAGCCTACGCCTTCCTCCCCTGGTGGGCTTTCTGGCCGGCGGTTTCGCACTCAACTTTCTGGGCATCGCACCACCGCCGCTGCTCGGTGTTCTGGCCGACGTGGGCGTGACCCTGCTGCTGTTCAGCATCGGACTCAAGCTGGACATCCGCACGCTACTGCGCCGGGATGTCTGGGGCGGCGCCAGCTTGCACATGCTTGTCTCGACACTGATGCTGGTGGCCATGTTCACGGCCCTCCAGGCACTGGGATTGCCGTTGCTGGCCGGGGTCGCCCCAACCACTCTGCTGCTGCTGGCCTTTGCCCTGTCCTTCTCCAGCACGGTATTCGTGGTGAAGGTACTGGAGAAACGTAGCGAGACCCAGACCGCCTATGGTCGCCTGGCCATCGGTGTGCTGATCATGCAGGACATCTTCGCGGTCGCCTTCCTGACCCTTTCCAGCGGCACCCTGCCCAGCCTCTGGGCATTGGGCCTGGTGCTGCTCATCCCTCTGGCACCCGCCATGCGCGCCCTGCTCGACCGGCTCGGCCACGGAGAGATGCAGATGCTGTTCGGCATCCTGCTGGCCTTGGTGCTGGGCTATGCGCTTTTCGAGGCGGTCGGCATCAAGGGCGATCTCGGCGCCCTGATCATCGGCCTGCTGCTGGCCCCTCATCCGGCGGCCCAGACGCTGGCACGTTCCATGTTCAGTCTCAAGGAACTCCTGCTGGTGGGATTCTTCCTGAGCCTGGGACTGACGGCCCTGCCGACCTGGGAACAGATGGGCATGGCGATGTTGCTGGTCCTGTTGCTGCCCCTGAAAGGCATCCTCTATCAGTTGGTCTTCATGCGCTTTCGCATGCGCCACCGCACGTCCCTGCTGGCATCGCTGAGCCTGACCAACTACTCGGAGTTTGGCCTGATCGTCGGTGCCATCGCCGTGGGCGCCGATTGGCTGCCTGCCAAGTGGCTGGTGACCCTGTCCCTGGCAGTGGCCGTGAGTTTTGCCGTGTCCTCCCTGCTCAATGCGTTCAACGAGCGTCTCTACCGTCACATCGAAGCCCGCTTGCCGGCCATCGATACCGATACCCTTTCCCCCAGCGACCGCCCTATCGAAGTGGGGAATGCCGAGGCCGTGGTGCTGGGCATGGGGCGCATCGGACGCAGCGCCTACCGTCGCCTTCAGAAGGAATATGGTCTCCAGGTACTGGGTATCGACAGCAATCCCAGAAGCGTTGCCCAGCTGAGCGAACGCGGTTTCAACATACTGGAAGGAGATGCCGTGGACTCCGATTTCTGGGACAAGCTGCTGATGTCCCCCGAGGTACGCATGGTCGTGCTGGCCATGCCCCACCATGCCGGCAACCTGGCGGCACTGAAGCAGCTCCGTTCGCGCCAATTCCCGGGCCACATCACCGCCGTGGTGGAGTATCCCGAGGAGATCGAGCCGATCCGCGAACTCGGCGCCCACGCCGTTTTCCACGTCTATGACGAGGCCGGTCGGGCACTGGCCGACAGCGCCGCCGAAGAGGCAGGCATCGATTCGAAGATCGGCCAGCTAGGCTGATGGCGGACGTCTCGTGCCGCCTTGCCCCGCTCCCCCATGAACCGCGATACTGATGCCCGGTTCAGACCAGCGACGGAATCCTCATGGAAGACTTCTTTGCCCTCATCGGGAGCCTGATAGGCGAGGGCATTCGCCTGATCGTCGACCTCCTGACCGGCCTGTTCACGCATGCCGACGATGCCGTCGACGGCTTGTTGAACGGCCTGTCCGGCTCGCTCGGCATCTCGCCGTCACTGCTCAGCCTGGCCATCCTGGTGCTCGGCCTCTGGATGCTGTGGCGCGGCCTGCGCGCATTGATGCAACGTGCCATCATCGCCACCCTCTTCTGGTGGCTGTTGGGGCTGCTGGTGCTCGGCTGGCTGATCAACTAGATCACCGTCATTCAGCAAGCAGCGCAACGCACGAAAAAAGCGCCGCCCGTCAGGGCGGCGCTTTCTGTTTGCAGCACTCACATCGGCTCACGCCAGTGCTTTTTCTACCACCTCATAGACATTCGGCGACAGGTCCTCGGCACGAATGCGCTCCAGTTCGGCCTTCATCAGCTCCTGGCGGGTTTCGTCATAACGCGCCCAACGCGTCAACGGCGTGATCATGCGCGCGGCGATCTCCGGGTTCAGACGATTGAGCTCGATGACCACATCGGCCAGCAGCTTGTAGCCCTCGCCGTCCAGGCGGTGGAAGTTGACGCGGTTCTGGGCGAAGGCACCGATCAGGGCACGCACCTTGTTGGGATTGGTCAGCGAGAAGGCCGGATGATCCATCAGGAACTTGACCCGCTCCAGGGCATCCGCCTGGGGACGCGAGACCTGGATGCTGAACCACTGGTCCATGACCAGCGGATCATGGGCCCACTTCCGGCCAAATGCCTTGAGCGCGGGATCGGCCAGATCATCGCGACTGCTGTGCGTCAGCAACGTCAGGGCATGGCGCACATCGGTCATGTTGTGCTCGGCCTCGAACTGTTGCTGAGCCAGTTCCACGCCCTCTTCGTCCTCGATGCTCATCAGATAGGACAAGGCCACGTTCTTCAGGCTGCGCGCGGCAATCTGGTCGGGCTCGGGGGCATAGGGCGAGTCGTCGCGATTGGCCTGGTAGACCGCCAGGAATTCGTCGCGCAGGGTCCGGGCCAGGGACTGCTTGACGAATTGTCGGGCCGCGTGGATGGCATCCACATCGACCAGCGGCTGCTGTTCGGCGATATAGGCCTCGGACGGCAGCGTCAGCATCTCCGCGAGCACGGCCTTGTCATCGGTATCGCCGGTCAACAGGGTGCGGAAGGCCTCGATGACACGTCCGTCCATGACCTTTTCCACCCCGTTGCGATGCGCGGCGATCAGGTCGTCGAGCGCCAGCAGCGACAGGCGCTGACCGGCATCCCAACGATTGAAGCCATCGCTGTCGTTGGCCAGCAGGAAGGCCAGGTCCTCGCGGGAATACGGGAAGTTCAGCTTGATCGGTGCCGAGAAACCACGGGCCAGCGACGGCACGGGCGCCTCGGCGAGATCGGTGAAAACGAACTCCTGCTCGTCTTCGCGCAGATGGATCACCGCATCGCGGCCCAGGGATTCACCGTCCAGCGTCAGCGCCAGGTCGCGGCCGGACTTGGTGCCCACCAGCCCCAGGCGTATCGGAATGTGCAAGGCCTGTTTGTCGGGCTGGCCCGGCGTCGCCGGGGTGCGCTGACGCAGGATCAACCGGTACTCGGCCCGGGCGTAATCATACTCGCCGTGCGCATCGATTTCCGGGGTGCCGGCCTGGGAGTACCACAGCATGAACTGATCCAGGTTGTGGCCGGAAGCCTCCGCCATGCAGGAAACGAAGTCCTCGATGGTCACCGCCTGACCATCGAAGCGCGAAAAGTAAAGATCCGAACCACGACGGAAGGCTTCCCAGCCCACCAGGTTGCGCAACATGCGCACGATCTCGGCGCCCTTCTCGTAGATCGTCAGGGTGTAGAAATTGCCGATCTCGATGTAGTGATCCGGACGCACCGGGTGCGCGGTGGGGCCGGCATCCTCGGCGAACTGGGCGGTGCGGAAGAAGGAAACGTCCTCGATACGCTTGACCGGCGCCGAGTTCACATCGGCGGAAAAGCTCTGGTCGCGGAAGACGGTGAAGCCTTCCTTGAGCGAGAGCTGAAACCAGTCACGGCAGGTCACTCGATTGCCGGACCAGTTGTGGAAATACTCGTGGGCGACGATGCCTTCGACCCGCTGGAAGGCGGCGTCGGTGGCAGTATCGGGATGGGTCAGCACCGCGGCCGAGTTGAAGATGTTGAGGCCCTTGTTCTCCATGGCGCCCATGTTGAAGTCGTTGACCGCCACGATCATGAACAGGTCGAGATCGTACTCACGACCGTAGGTCTCCTCGTCCCAGCGCATGGCGCGCTTCAGCGAGGCCATGGCATGGTCGGTCTTGCCGAGGTTTTCCTCCTCGACCCAGATCTGCAGGGTGACGTCACGGCCACTCATGGTCGTGAAGTGGTCCTCGACCTTCTTCAGATCGCCGGCGACCAGGGCGAACAGGTAGCAGGGCTTGGGATGCGGATCCTCCCAGGTGACGAAATGACGCCCATTCGGCAGCTCGCCCTTCTCCACCGGATTGCCGTTGGAAAGCAGCACCGGCAAGCTGGCGGCATCACCGATCACCGTGGTCGAGAAGGTGGCCATGACGTCCGGGCGGTCCGGATAGAAGGTGATGCGACGAAAGCCTTCCGCCTCGCACTGGGTGCAGAACATGCCGCCGGATCGATAGAGCCCTTCCAGGGCGGTGTTCCGCTCGGGGGCGATTTCCACCTCGGTATCCAGCAGGAAGCGTGACGGCACCCGTGCCACCCGCAGCCCTTGTTCGGTGAGCTGGTACTCGTCCTCCTCCAGCGGCTGACCATCGATGGCGATGGACTTGAGCGTCAGTTGCTCGCCATCGAGTTCCAGGGCCTCGCCGGCCTCGCGCTCGGGGTGACGCTCGACATGTAGCCGCGCCTTGACGCGGGTGGCGGCAGGATCGAGATCGAAGGTCAGCTCGGTATGGGTAACGCGGTAGGCGGGCGGTCGATAGTCGCTCAGGTAAATCGCTTGAGGTTGGGACATCGAGGATGGCTCCTGTCGAAAATTGCCAACCATTGTACGGCTCGGCGAGCCCGAACCTCAAAGCGTGATGACCCTGTCCGGTTCAGGTTCCGGAACTGGTGACCGGCTCCGGCCGCGTCAGGATCCAGACACCGAGCAGTGCCAGCCCCAGGATCAGCAGCAGCTTGAGCCACATCAGGCTGACGGTGAAGGCCAGTATCACCATCGACACGATCAGCATGATACCTGCCAGCCACTTGGCATGGCGAGGAATCGCCCGCTCGGCTTCCCAGGCCGTGACCGTGGGCCCGAAACGTGGATGGCGACGAATCCAGGCGGCGAATCGCGGGGAACTGCGCGACGCGAACCAGACCGCCAGCAACATGAAACAGGTCGTCGGCATGATCGGCAGGAAGGCACCGATCACTCCGAGAACGAAACTGATACCGGCCAGGGTCATGAAGGCGACACGGCGTGCTTGTGACATGCGGCGCTCACTCCCTGTGGCGGTGAAGACTATGTTCCCATTGAAGCGCATCGCCAAGCGGACTGCCAATCGACATCCTCAATGACGCCAGGTCATAAACGGCTATGGGAAACCGCTTCACCCGCCCGGTGATGCGCTCAGTTCCTTCGTCATCCGCCAGGCGGCGCATCCATCCTCATAATAATCCGTCAGCCAAGCGTCGGGCAGGAAGCCTTCGCTGCGATACAGCCCGAGCGCCACAGGATTGTCGACGCGCACTTCCAGCACCAGCCGGTCACAGCCACGCGCCATCGCCGCCGAGGTCAGCCACTGCAACATGCCTCGCCCCACGCCATGCCGCCGAGCGCCGGGATGCACGCAGAACGAATAGAGCCTGGCCTGGGTGCTGTTACGCCGCAACAGCAGGGTCCCGTAACCCAGCAAGCGCCTGGCGTCCCCCTCCGCTACCAGCGTCAGGGCATGAGCACGATACAGCAGATGGTGAAATTGCCGTCGGCTGAAGCGATCACCACTCAGGGCGACTTGTTCAAGTTGGCACAATGAAGGCAGGTCATGGCCCGAGGCGAGGCGCAAGGTCGGTGTCATGATGTAGCGTCCGAGAATTCTGGCCCAGATTGTGGCGGGCCGTCATGGCGCTGTCAGCCATGCGGACGTGAAGGTTGTTCATGGAATTCGAAGGCTGCATGAAAGCATCGACGTTGTCTGCCGCGTCACGTAACCTGACTTCCTCTATCGTGCCTTTCCTTTCCCAACTCTTTCCTACCAGGCTCGGACACCGCGCATGACGGATCGTGACAACCGCCACCGCCAGGCCATGCAGAAGCTCAAGTCCCATGTCGACGAGCGCATCGCCAAGGCCAACGAACAACGGGGCCAATTACTGGTCTTCACCGGCAACGGCAAGGGCAAGACCACCGCCGCCTGGGGCACCGTGACCCGTGCGCTGGGCTACGGTTACCGTGTCGGCGTGGTGCAGTTCATCAAGGGCACCTGGGAATGCGGCGAACGCGAGCGACTCATTGAGGATGCCAATCTCGAAGTGGCGATCATGGGGACCGGCTTTACCTGGGAGACCCAGAACCGCGACGCCGATACCCGCGCCTGCCAGACGGTCTGGGCCGAAGCGCGACGCCTGCTCGCCGATCCGAACGTCTACCTCGTGGTGCTCGACGAAATCACCTACATGCTCAAGTTCGGCTACCTGGACATCGACGAGGTCACCACGGCCCTGGACAACCGTCCGGCCGAGCAGACGGTGATCGTCACCGGGCGCAACGCCCACCGCCGGCTTCTCGATGCCGCGGATACCGTCAGCGAGATGCGCGAGGTGCGCCACGCCTTCAACGCCGGGCTGCAGGCCCGACGCGGTATCGACTACTGAGGGCTCTCAGGTCCAGAGCTGGCCGATCGGCATCTCCGGCTGATAATGATGGGCGACCTGGGCCTGCAACAGTTCCGCCGTGGCCAGGGCATCGGTCAAGGCGTGGTGGCCTTGATAGAGCGGCAAGCCATAGCGGCCCCGACTGTCATAGAGACGAATCGAGGCAGGCGGCCGCCCCACCCAGCGCTTGAACCGCGCCAGCCAGGACTGACGATGGAAGCGCGCCTCGACCGCCATGGTGTCGATCACCGGGAATATCAGCCCCTCGCCCAGACGCGCCTTCACCGAATCATCGAGGAACAGTCGCTCGATGTGCCGGTAATGCACCACCACCAGCCGGCCGGCGAGCGTTTCCAGCAAGTCATCGAGAATCTCTCCGAACTCGGGCGCCCGTTCGATATCACTGTGCGTGATGTGGTGAAAGGTCACCGACTCGGCATGCAGGGTGCGCTGGGGTCTGACGATCCAGTAGCGTCGCTCGCTCAAGGCGATGCGCCCCAGAGTGAACGGCACGACCCCGATGCTGACGATGGCATGACGACGTGCATCCAACCCGGTCGTTTCCATGTCCAGCGCCACCATTGGCGCCTCGCCGATCGGCGTGTCGGGTGATGCAGTGCCGGCGGCAAAGAAACGAGCAAGCCTTGGATCACGCGCCTTTTCGGCCCGATCGGCCAGGTAAGCGGGCCAATCGGGGACCTGCGGGCGGCGGGGAACGAGCATCGTCATCTAGCGAGACCTTGATGACGGCATCGGATAACGGAACTTGAGAAACTTCTGGGCATGGCTCAATGCCTGGAAGGCTTCCTTGAGGTTGTGGCGTTCCTGGCTCGATACATTCTCCGGCTCGATGTTGTTGTCCGGCGGTTGCTCATGCTCGAGGTCGATGACCTGATGACGAATGCGCGACATCGACATCAGTTCCAGGGAGTAACGCAAGCGGTCGCTGACGCCAGGCGCCAGCAGGGATGTCCGGTCGATATCATCGAGGCGATCGAAGCTGTTCTGGGAACGAGAGCCGCAGGCCAGGGCATGGACTCTGATCAGATCGACCAGTGGCGCGGTACCACGCCGCTTGAGGTTGATCGAGTTGTTGTGCTTGCCATCCTTCTCCATGACGAAGGTACGGAAGAATCCCAGCGGTGGCGTGCGGTTCAGGGCGTTGCGGGCCATGGCCGCCAGGAAGAGCGGGCTCTGGGCCGCCTTCTCGGCCACCAGATCCTGGAGCTGCTCGACCATGACATTATCGCCATGCACGCTATCCAGATCGAAGAAGATCGAGCTGTGCAGCAGGCGCTCGGGGTTCGGCTCCTCGATCCACTCACTGAAATAGCGTTTCCAGGTCGCCAGCGGTTGGCGCCACTGCTCATTGGTGGCCATGATGTCACCCTTGCAATAAGGATAACCACACGCGTCCAGACCATCGCTGACGATGCGCGCCATCTCCAGAAAGTACGCATCGTGCTGCTCGGGGTCGAAGTCATCCGACAGGACCAGGGCATTGTCCTGGTCGGTGACGATCGACTGCTCGTTGCGGGCCATGGAGCCCAAGGCCATGAAGCAGTACGGTACCGGCGGCGGCCCGAGCGTCTCCTCGGCCAGTTCCAGCAGACGGCGGGTGAAGCTGCGCCCGATGGTCGACAGAGCACTGCCGACCATGCGGGAATCTGCCCCCTCCTCGACCATCCTCACGAAGGCGGCACTGACATCCGGCGCCAGGCGCGCCAGACCTTCCGCATTGGGCTGGTGAAAGATGTTGCTGACCAGATAGAGGCTGCTCTGTGTCTCGTAGCGAATGATATCCGAGAGGTGCACGATGCCCACCGGCCGGCGCCGATGCATGACCGGCAGGTGATGGATATTGTTGCGCAGCATGCACAGCATGGCCTCGTGGACCGATTCGTCGGACTGCACGGCAATCATCTTGTTGACGACCACGTCGCCCACCGGAGTATCCGGTGAGCGCCCCTCGGCGACCACCCGGGTACGAAAATCGCTATCCGTCAGGATACCGCGCACCTGCCAGGCACGGTCCTCGCTGTCGCGGAAGGTGTAGCGGGGATTGTCGCCGGGCTCGTCCAGTACCAGCACGGCCGATGCCTGGAAGTCGCCAATCTGCCGGGCGGCCTCCTGTACGGTGGTGGAGGCCTCGACCATCACGGGATAACGGGTGAGCAGCTTGCGCACCCGCGTGATGATCATGTCGTTGTTCTTCCGCTGCTGTTCCACCGCACTTTCCAGGCGCGGCCGTTGCAGTTCGACGAAATCGGCGAATTCGTCGTCGTCCTCGCAAAGGCGCTGGAACATATCCTCGGGAATGAAGTAGATCAGGGTGTCTTCCATGGCCCTGGCCGGATAACGCACCCGATGATGACGCAGCAGACTCAGCTGGCCGAAGATATCGCCCTCGCCGAGCCGGTTGTGAAGTTCTCCCCCGCGCCGGAACACCTCCACCGCACCGCTGCGGATGTAACACAGCTCATGGAGTTCCTGGTCCAGGGCGAGAATCTCCTCGCCGGCCTTGAAGTACGACACTTCGACTCGGCTCGCCACCTCGTCGAGCAAGGCGTCGGACAGCGTCTCGAAGGGCGGAAAACGCCCCATGTGCTGGCGAATTTCCAGCAATTCCACATCCATGTCCAGACTCCGCAAGAGACAGGTTTGGTTAGTCTGAAAGGCCTGGCATGCGCTGTAAAGCACGGGTCTTCAACCCTACGAAAAAAGGCCACCCGAAGGTGGCCCATTCGCTGGTCCCCGCCGTTGCGGGAAGGATGTCACACGGTTCACTGACCCTGGGTCATTTCCTGAACCTGCTGCATCAGCTCGGGATCCTGCTGGACCGCCTGACCGATGGCGTTGAAGGTCTCCACCTCGAGGCCACTACCTTCGACTGCCTCGATCATCTTGCTGTTGGCCTCCTCGCGGATGGACTGCTGGGCTTCCTCACCCTCAGCACCCTGCAGCTGCTTGGTGTAATCCTGAGAGATCGCCGCGATGTCCTTGGAGGCATCGGCGAACTTCTGCAGCTGCTCATCGGAGAAGTTCTGGGTCTGAGTCTGGGCCTGGGTCTGCGCCTGATTGGTCGCGGTGGAGGAGTCCTGAGCCTGGGCAACGCCTGCCATCAACCCGGTGGTGAGTACGGCGGCAGACAGCAAGGTAGTGAGTCGTTGCATGAAGATCTCCAGTCATTCATTGGGTGCGTTTCGTGATTGCGCTTCCCTGTGACGCCACCCATCCAGGCGAGTTCAGACAAAACAGTAACAGTTTGTAACTACCCGCATGAATCAATCCAGACAAAGCCCCTCACCGCGTGAAGACCACCGTACGCTGGTCGTTGAGAAACACTCGGCGCTCGACGTGGTACGCCACCGCCCTCGCCAGGGTCAGACGTTCGATATCACGCCCCTTCTCGACCAGATCCTCCGGGTAGTCGACATGGCTGACCGTTTCCACGCCCTGGGTAATGATCGGCCCCTCGTCCAGGTCGTCATTGATGTAGTGAGCGGTAGCGCCGACCAGCTTGACGCCCTTGGCATAAGCCTGGTGGTAGGGCTTGGCGCCCTTGAAGCCGGGCAGCAGCGAGTGATGGATGTTGATCGCCCGCCCCGCGAGCCGCTCGCAGAGCTCGCTGGAGAGCACCTGCATGTAACGCGCCAGGATGACCAGCTCCGCGCCGGTCTCCTCGATCACCTGCCAGACCTCCGCTTCCTGCTCGGCCTTGGTCTCCGGCGTGACCGGCAAGTGATGGTACGGCAGGCCATGCCAGTCAGCGAGCGGCTTCAGGTCCGGATGGTTTGACACCACCGCGCGAATCTCGATGGGCAACTGCCCGGTGCGATAGCGATACAACAGATCGTTCAGACAATGATCCGCCTTGGAGACCATGATTACCACCGGCACACGGCTATCCGGCGCAGTCAGGTCGAACGCCATCTCGAACTCCGCCGCCCGATTCGCAAAACGGGCATGGAAGTCCTCGGGATCGAAATCGGCATCCAGAGGCCGAAACTCGGTGCGGATGAAGAAATGCTCAGCCAGGCTGTCATCAAAGGATTGCTGCTCGGTAATGTAGCAGCGACTTTCCTTGAGAAAACGGGTGACCACATCCACGGTGCCCAGTCGGCTGGGGCACTGGGCAGTCAAGATCCAGGTATCGGCGCTACGGCTCATGGTGAAATCTCCTGACGAAACAGGCCGGGGCAAGCCCCGGCCTCGTATCACGACGTGATGATGGAAACACTGATGCCAGCGTCACGCGGGACAATGTGCCAGCCTCACGGGACCCGGCACGAAGGGCAGTCCGGCGCACGTCGAACCAGGCTCGCGCACGCGTTGCCTAACGCTCGACGCCGATGGCGTACTCTTCCCCGGCATCCAGCAGCCAACGATAGACGTAGTCGGCGAAGCTACGCCGCACTACCAGCTCCCAGCGCTCCTCGGAAGGACGACGCAGGATCACCGAGGTCTTGGCAAACACCGTGGTCACGGCCTTGCCCACCGGAAAATGGCGCGGGTGTACGTCATAGATCACCGATTTCATCAGCAACTCGCTGGACGCCGCCCCCTCCAGTTCGAGCAGGGTCTGACCACCGCCGACATTGGCGATGGCGAAATGCGCATCGCCCAGGGCTTCACGCAGGCGGTTTTCCAGCTCGAACTCCTCGCCGCCGGGCACGATCAGCAGCCATTCGTCGGGCGATATCCACTGCACACTACGTTCGCCACTGGCGTCGACGACCAGCCCCTGCGGTTCACCAGGCAACGGCATGTCGAGTACCGAGCGCAGCGCCTCATCGAGGACGATGGCTCCGCCGCGCAGCACCAGGTGGCCGAGGAAGGGACGTTCCCGCAACACCGCGCCACTGTCCTTGCCGGGCGCCGGGGCGCCCGAACGTCGATAGGAATAGGCCAGCGGCGACTCTACCGGCACCTTGGCCTCGGTGCGGGTATCGAAGGTTTTGACCTTGTCATCAACAATGTTAGACATTCTGGCGCTCTCCCTTGGGATCGACGAAGATCGGGCTGACGATCTCGGCTTCGTGGACCTGGCCGTCGGCCATCGGTAGATAGACGGTCTCGCCCATCCGCTGCTGACCGCCCTTGACCACGGCCAGGGCGAAGCCGCTGTCCAGGGTCGGGCTGTAGTAGCTGGAGGTCACATGCCCCTTCATGGGCATGGGGATCGCATGGTCAGGATCGAAGACGATCTGCGCCCCCTCTTCCAGCACCACCTTGGGATCACGGGGTTTGAGTCCCACCAACTGCTTGCGGTCGGTGCGCGCGGTGTCCGGCCGCGTCAGGGCCCGCTTGCCGATCCAAGAGAACGGCTTGTCGTAACCGATCGCCCAGTGCATGCCCAAGTCCTCGGGCGTCACGGAGCCGTCGGTGTCCTGACCGGCGATGATGAAGCCCTTCTCGGCCCGCAGCACGTGCATGGTTTCCGTGCCATAGGGCGTCAGCTCGTACTTCTCGCCATGGGCGAACAAGGTCTCCCAGACATGCAGCGCATAGTTGGCCTGGACGTTGATCTCGTAGGCCAGCTCGCCGGTGAAGGAGATGCGGAATACCCGCGCCGGCACATCGGCCACCCGGCCCTCGCGCCAGTCCATGAACTTGAAGGCCTCGCGATCGAGATCGATATCGGTGATCTCGGCCAGCAGCTTGCGCGCTTCCGGGCCGGTCACGGTCATGGTCGCCCAATGGTCGGTCACCGAGTTGAAGTAGACCTCGAGTTCGGGCCATTCGGTCTGATGCCAGAGCTCCAGCCATTCCAGTACGGCCGCCGCACCACCGGTGCTGGTGGTCATCAGGAAGTGGTTCTCGCCCAGACAGCTGGTGGTGCCATCGTCCATCACCATGCCGTCGTCCTTGCACATCAGGCCGTAACGCACCCGCCCCGGAGCCAGCTTGGCCCACTTGTTGGTATAGACCCGTCCCAGGAACTCACGGGCATCCGGGCCCTGGATGTCGATCTTGCCGAGCGTCGAGGCATCGAGGATACCGACCTTCTCACGCACTGCACGGCACTCCCGAGCCACCGCCTCGCGCATGCTTTCCATGCGGCCCTCGACCCGGCGGGGGAAGTACCAGGGGCGCTTCCACTGACCGACATCCTCGAACTCCGCGCCATGTTCCACATGCCACTGGTGCATGGCGGTATAGCGCTCGGGATCGAACAACTCGCGGCAATGGCGCCCGACCACGGCCCCGAAGGTCACCGGCGTGTAGTTGGGACGGAACACCGTGGTGCCGACCTCCGGGATCGAACGCCCCAGGAAGCGCGCGGCGATGGCCATGCCATTGATGTTGCCGAGCTTGCCCTGGTCGGTGCCGAAGCCCATCGCAGTGTAGCGCTTGACATGCTCGATGGACTCGAAGCCCTCTCGGGTCGCCACCTCGATGGCGGCCGCTGTCACGTCGTTCTGCAGGTCGACGAACTGCTTCGGCCCACGCAGGGTCGGCTTTTCGTGAGGCACCTGATAGAGCGCCACCGGCTTGCCTTCCTGGCGCGCCGCGACCTGCGGCAGACTCGCCTCGACGGCGTCAAAGCCAGTCGCCACGGCCGCCTGACCACCGACGGCCCAGCCATCGGCCAACACTTCCGCCGTGGGATAGACTCCCCGAGCGCCCCCCGCGGCCTGTACGCCGTTCACCAGGTTGGGCACGAACCCGAGGATGTCCTCGCGCCAAGTGGGCCGGGCACCGGTATGCGATGCCAGATGGATCACCGGGCTGTAGCCGCCGGAGCTGGCGATGGTGTCGCAGTCGAGGGTCTCGGCTTCGCCGGCCACGCGGAAGCCTTCGAGATCCACCCGAGCCACACGGGCGCCGGTCACGCGGCTCTGGCCTCGGGCCTCGAGCACCGCCGCGCCGGGGATGATGCGAATACCCTTGGCGCGAGCCTGCTCGACCAGCTCCCCGCTGGGCTCGGCACGCGCATCGGCGATGGCCACGACCTCGCGTCCGCTTTCCGCCCAGTCGAGTGCGGCGCGATACGCGTGATCGTTACTGGTGGACAGCACCAGCTTGTTGCCCGGCACCACCCCGTAGCGACGAATGTAGGTCGAGACTGCACCGGCCTGGAGATTCCCCGGCACATCATTGTTGCCATAGACCAAGGGCCGCTCGTGGGCACCCGTGGCCAGCACCACCTGTCCCGCCCGGACGCGATGCAGGCGTGAACGCACCTGACGACGACCGCCTTTTTGGGGAGCTGTCTCGCCCAGATGTTCGGTACGCCGCTCATGGAGGGTCACGAAGTTGTGATCGTGATAACCGTTGGCCGTGGTGCGCGGCAGCAGCAGGACGTTGTCGAGCCCGGCGAGTTCTTCGACAGCCTCGGCCACCCACTGATCCGCCGGCCGCTCATCAAGCAACTCGCGGGAGTCGAGCAACGAGCCGCCCATTTCTTCCTGCTCGTCGGCCAGGATCACGAGCGCACCGCTGCGACCGGCCGCCAGCGCCGCCGAAAGCCCGGCTGGACCGGCGCCGATCACCAGCACATCGCAGTGGCGATTGAAGTGATCATAGATGTCCGGGTCCTTCTCCATCGGGCTTCGTCCGAGCCCGGCACTCTTGCGGATGTACTTCTCGTAGGTCATCCACATCGAGGCCGGCGCCATGAAGGTCTTGTAGTAGAACCCCGGCGGCATGAACTGGCCGCCCAGCTTGCCGATCACGCCCATCAGGTCGCGCTGCACATTGGGCCAGCCGTTGGTGCTGCGTGCCTCCAGGCCATCGAAGAGCGCCTGTTGCGTGGCACGCACGTTGGGCACCTGGGCCGCTTCGGTCGAGCCGAGCTGGACCACCGCATTGGGCTCCTCGGCGCCGGCGGCGACGATGCCCCGGGGCCGGGAATACTTGAAGCTGCGGTTGACGATGTCCACGCCATTGGCCAGCAGCGCCGAGGCCAGGGTATCGCCGGGATGCCCCCGATAGGTCTTGCCGTTGAAGGTGAAGCTCAGCTCACGGGAGCGGTCGAGACGCCCGCCCCGGGCGAGACGATTGGGCTGGCTCATGCTCGAACTCCTTCCTGCATCTGGGCGGTTGAGGTCTCGGCCTGGGCACCGGTCGATGCCTGACCATCACGGGATTCGGCCGTGATGGACGGCGCCTCGCCCATCCGGTAGGTCTCGAGGATTTCGTAGGTTGCCGTGTTGCGGGTGATATTGAAGAACTTGCGGCAACCCACGGCGTGGACCCACATTTCATGGTGGATACCGCGCGGATTGTTGCGGAAGAACAGGTAATCGCCCCACTCCTCGTCACTGCAGGATTCCGGATCTTCCGGCCGCACGATATGCGCCTCACCCTTGGGGTGAAACTCTTCTTCTTCCCGGTGCTCGCCGCAATACGGGCAATAGATATAAAACATGTCTTTTCCTCCATCACTCAGGATGAAAGCAAAATGGTTGTTCTGCGCTCACTGGTGCTGAACGACAGTCGTCGGACACGGACCCTTTTCGTCAGCGCCTAGTGGGCCACGCCGGCAGCGCCGTGCTCATCGATCAATGCCCCGGTATTGAAGCGGTCGATGGAGAACGGTGCGGCGAGCGGGTGCATCTCTCCCTTGGCGAGGCTGGCGGCGAACACATGGGCTGAACCCGGCGTGGCCTTGAAGCCTCCCGTTCCCCAGCCGCAGTTGAAGTAGAGCCCTTTCACCTTGGTCTTGGAGATGATCGGGCACGCATCGGGACAGGTATCGACGATGCCGCCCCACTGCCGGTTCATGCGTACCCGGGAGAAGATCGGGAACATCTCGACGATGGCCTGCAGGGTATGCTCCACGGTCGGATAACTGCCGCGCTGGCCATAACCGTTGTAGCCATCGATGCCGGCACCGATGACCAGGTCGCCCTTGTCCGACTGGCTGATATAGCCATGCACATGGTTGGACATCACCACGGTGTCGAGCACCGGCTTGAGCGGTTCGGACACCAGCGCCTGCAGTGGATGCGACTCCAGCGGCAGCTTGAGCCCGGCCATCTTCGCCAGTACCCCGGAGTTGCCGGCGGCCACGCAACCGACGGTCTTGGCCTCGATGTCACCGCGATTGGTATGCACGCCGTAGACCTGGCCATCGCGAATCTTGAAGCCGGTAACCTCGGTCTGCTGCAGGATGTCCACGCCGAGCGCATCGGCACCGCGGGCATAGCCCCAGGCCACGGCATCGTGACGCGCCACCCCGGCGCGGGGCTGCCATGATGCCCCCATCACTGGATACCGGGCGTTCTTGGAGCAATCCATGATCGGCACCAGTTCCTGCACGCCCTTGGCATCGAGCACCTCGCCGTCGATGCCGTTCAGGCGATTGGCGTTGACCCGGCGCTGAATGTCGCGCATGTCCTGCAGGGTATGCCCGAGATTGAGCACGCCGCGCTGCGAAAACATGACGTTGTAGTTGAGGTCCTGGGACAGCCCTTCCCAGCGCTTCATCGAATGTTCGTAGAGCGCGGCGGCTTCATCCCACAGGTAGTTGGAACGCACGATGGTGGTGTTGCGCGCCGTGTTGCCGCCACCCAGCCAGCCTTTCTCGATCACCGCCACATTGCGGATGCCGAATTCCTTGGCCAGATAATAGGCCGTGCCCAGGCCATGGCCACCCCCACCGACGATGATCACATCGTACGCCTTCTTGGGAGTAGGGTTGCGCCACTGGCGCTGCCAGTTCTCGTGATGGCTCAGTGCGTGCTTGACCAGCCCGAAGCCTGAATAACGTTGCATTGGGATCTCTCCTACTGGATTCCCGCCCTGGCGGGCGGGAAGGGCGTCACGCGATGGAGGCGGCGTCGGCTTGGCTTTCCCGAGGCGCACCGTAGACCGGATGACGAGCACACAGCTCGGCGACCTTGCCGCGCACCTCGGCTTCGATCTCGGTGGTGTCCTCTTCCTTGGCCAGCACATCGAGGATGTCGCAGATCCAGCCGGCCAGGGCCACGCAATCCGCTTGATCGAAGCCACGCGTGGTCACCGCCGGGGTGCCGATGCGCAGCCCCGAGGTCACGAAGGGGCTCTGGGGATCATTGGGAACCGCGTTCTTGTTGACCGTGATATTGGCACGACCCAGGGCGGCATCCGCGTCCTTGCCGGTCACGCCGAGCTTGATCAGCGATACCAGGAAGAGGTGGTCGTCAGTGCCGCCGGATACCACATCACAGCCGCGCTCGACGAACACTTCGGCCATGGCGCGGGCGTTGTCGATGACCCGCGCCTGATAACGCACGAAGTCCTGGCTCATGGCCTCGCGGAAGGCCACCGCCTTGGCGGCGATGACATGCATCAGCGGACCGCCCTGCTGGCCGGGGAAGACCGCGCCGTTGAGCTTCTTGTAGAGTGCCTCGTCGCCGCTGGCGGAGAGGATCAAGCCACCACGCGGCCCCCGCAGGGTCTTGTGGGTGGTGGTGGTCACCACATGCGCATGGGGCAACGGGCTCGGATAATGACCGGCGGCCACCAGACCCGCGACGTGCGCCATGTCGACCAGCAGCCAGGCGCCAACGGCATCGGCGATATCGCGGAAGCGGCGCCAGTTGATCACCCGGGAATAGGCCGAGAAGCCGGCGATGATCAGCTTGGGCTGGTGTTCGTGCGCCAGGCGCTCGACTTCCTCGTAGTCGATCTCGCCGGTCTCGGGATTCAGGCCGTACTGCACGGCGTTGTAGTGCTTGCCGGAGAAGTTCGGCGCCGCCCCATGGGTCAGGTGACCGCCGTGAGCCAGGCTCATGCCCAGCACGGTGTCACCCGGCGAGACCAGCGCCATGAAGGCCGCTGCGTTGGCCTGGGCACCAGAGTGCGGCTGGACGTTGGCGTAATCGGCGCCGAACAGCGCACAGGCCCGCTCGATAGCCAGGCGCTCGACCACATCGACGTGCTCGCAGCCACCATAGTAGCGCTTGCCGGGATATCCCTCGGCATACTTGTTGGTCAGATGAGTGCCCTGAGCGGCCATGACCTGCGGACTGGCATAGTTCTCCGAGGCGATGAGCTCGATGTGGGCTTCCTGTCGCGCCACTTCGTCAGCAATGGCGGCGGCGATCTGCGGATCGGTCTGGGTAAGGTTGTTGTCGTTCATGGCATCACCTGAGGGTTGACTTCACAACGTTAAGAAAAAGTGGATCGCCAGGTATTCTGGAAGCGACACCGTCATCGTCGACCGAGACACCCGGCCGCGATCCGTTCTCCGTTGCCTCATTAATAGCCAACCCGGACGCTCAGCGATTGAACGTATGCGACAACTTTAACGCCATATTCACGACTGGCCGCGCAACATACTGTTCAGGGAGATATTTTTCTCGCCAAAAGATTGAATATCTCCACCACTCCACGGAGACCAACTCCCCCGAGGCACACCCTCGCGGTTCGCTGTCACGCCTCCTGGGCAGGGCGTGATTCAATATGCAGGAAGAAGGGATCGACCTGGATCGCTTCGCGTCCCGAGGCCGTCTTGCGCACCGTGGAAGGCGTGGCACCGAAGGCATCACGAAAGTGGCGGGAAAAGTGCGCCGTGTCGGAGAAACCGCAGCGCTCACCGATCTCGGTCACGCTCTTGGCGGTATAGTGCAGCAACCAGAGGCCATAGCGCAGACGCAGGTCTCGAGCGAACTTCTGCGGACCGACACCGAGCTCGTCGCGGAACTTGCGTTCGATATTGCGGCGCGACGTTCCTACCCGACGAGCCAGCTCATCCACCGTGATCACCTCGCCGAGATGCTGTTCGATGATACCGATGGCGCGTCGCACCACGCGATCCTCCACCTTGTCGAAGACCACTGGTTGCGGCTGGGGATGATCACCGCGACGCACCTCGTCGATGAGCATGATATGCAAGCTCTTCATGGCCCAGGCCTTGCCCAGGTGGCGCTCCACCAGATAGGCCGCCAGATCGGCGGCGGCGGTGCCGCCGGCGCATGTCAGCCGATTGCCGTCGTCGACGAACAGCCGATCCGCCACCGGCTCGATATCGGGGAAGCGCCGTGTCAGGTCGCCATGGTGGTACCAACTGACACAACAGCGCCGCCCGCCCATCACGCCCGCCTTGATCAGCGCAAAGACTCCGGTGCAGACGCCGATGAGCGGCACGCCCGCACGAGCCGCCCGACGCAGGTAGGCAATCGCCGTCTCGTCCACATCATCATGCTCGTCCTGCACGCCACCGATGGTCACGATGTAGTCGAACTCCGTCGGCTCGCGAAAGGCTGTACAGGGCGTGATCGCCGCCCCGCAACTGGAAATGGCATCCTGTCCCGCGCTGGTCATGAACACCCAATGGCAGCGTAGCTGCCGACTGCGGTCGCCTTCGTCCGCCGCCAGACGCAGGCAATCAACGAAGGCCGCGAAGGGCAGCATGGTGAAACGACGCAACAGCACGAAGCCGACGGAAAGCGGTGGCGCAAGGGAATCGGTCATGAGGGCCTCTCGAACGGAACGACCGGGAGCGCTTCAGTCTCCCGGTCGTTGAACAATGACGCAAACCCCGGCAGGGCAGTCGTCTCAGAAGTCCACCACGACATCGCCCAACGGCTTGCTGCAGCAGGAGAGAATGTAGCCCTCCTCGATGTCCTCTTCGGTGATGCCGCCATTGTGCTCCATATCCACCTGGCCGGAGGACAGCCCCACTCGACATGTGCCACAGATTCCCATGCCACATGCCTTGGGAATGTGCAGGCCGAGCTTGGAGGCAGCGGCATGCACGGTCTCGCTGGGCAGAATCTTGACACTCTTGCCGGTGGAGCTGAACTCCACGGTGACCAGATCGGCGGCATCGACTTCTTCCGCCTCGGCCTCGGCCTGCTCGACGTTCTCGATGACTTCTTCCTGGACGTCCATCGGCGTGGCGCCAAAGGACTCCTCATGGTAGTGGTCCATGTTGAAGCCGTTGGCCTTCAGCAACTGCTTGACGGCATTCATGTAAGGCGTGGGACCACAGCAGAAGATCTCCCGGTCCATGAAGTCCGGCGCCATCAGCTCGAGCATCGCCTGATTCAGGTAACCACGGAACCCCGACCAGGCCTCGCCCAGCTCGTCACCCCGCTCGCAGACGATATGCAGCTTGAACTCGGGAATCCGCGAGAAGATGTGCTCCAGTTCACGATGAAAGATCAGATCCTTGGGCGTACGCGCGCTGTGCACGAACTGCAGATCGACGGCGGCATTGGTATCGAACAGCCAGCGCACCATGGACATCAACGGCGTGATGCCGACACCACCGGAAAGCATCAGTATCTTGTCGGTCGGATAGTCGATGATGTTGAAGTTGCCGACCGGCCCATGCACCGCCAGTTCGTCGTTGATGCTCAGGTTGTCGTGCAGCCAGTTGGACACCACGCCGCCCGGCATGCGCTTGACGGTGATCGAGAAGCTGTAGGGAACCGACGGGGAACTGGAAATGGTGTAGGAGCGCATGATCGGCTCGCCATTGATCTCCAGTTCCAGGGTGACGAACTGCCCCGGCTTGAAGAAGAACATGACCGGCTGTTCGGCCATGAAACAGAAGGTACGGGTATCCCAGGTCTCCTGGATCACCTTGACGCAACGCACCAGATGGCGGCCATTGGTCCAGGTCTGGGTGGTGACGGGGTTAAGAAAGTTCATTGTCATCGTCGCGTCGCCTAGGCTGCAGCATGGAGGTGTCCGACCGCGGTGCCCGCCTGCCGTTGAGCGAATTCTGCGCAGCCCCTCGCTTGTCGGCTTGCCTGTCAGCGACACAGGCATATCCATGGCATCCAGAGATACCAATTTTTCTTACATCTGGCGTCGCAACTGCATCGACTCGCGTCGTCGGCAGACAACCCCCGCTTCTGACGCTGTTCCACACTCGCTGCCAATCCGCCACGACCTACACCGTCGCGCGGCCCACACGACCCTGACCGGCTCCCCCAACCTACAATCCCGAGGTCACGCGAGTGACCCTGCAATGAGGAAGTGCTTCATGGATTCCCTGTCCTTTGCCCGTCTGGATGACCCCCTGGCCACGGCCCGCGATGCCGCGGCTGAGATGTTGACGCAGCGCCATCGCCGCTTCTCGTTGCCACAGCCGTTCTACAACGACGAACGGTTGTTCCAGTTGGATATCCAGGAGATCTTCTCGAAGGAATGGCTGTTCGCCGGCCTGACCTGCGAGCTTCCCTCCAAGGGCAACTTCATCACCCTGGAGATCGGGGACAATCCGGTTGTCATCGTGCGCGGCAACAACGGCGAGATACATGCCTTCCACAATGTCTGCCGGCACCGTGGTTCGCGGCTGTGCCTGAAGGAGAGCGGCAAGGTCGCCAAGCTGGTCTGCCCCTACCACCAGTGGACCTATGAACTCGACGGGCGGCTGCTGTTCGCCGGCACCGACATGGGCGAGGATTTCGATCTTTCCGCCTACGGCTTGAAGCCCGTGCACGTCAGGACCGCCGGCGGCTACATCTTCATCAGCCTGGCCGAACAGCCTCCGGCCATCGACGAGCTGCTGGAGTCCCTGGAGCATTATCTCGCCCCCTATGACATGGACAACGTCAAGGTGGCCGTGGAATCCAGCATCGTCGAGCAGGCCAACTGGAAACTGGTGATCGAGAACAACCGGGAGTGCTACCACTGCAACGGCGCGCACCCGGAACTGCTCAACTCCCTGCAGGAATTCGACGACAGCGAGGACCCTCGCGCCACACCGGCCTACAAGGAACTGGTGGCGCGCAAGCAAGGGGAATGGCAAGCCATGGGCGTGCCCTGGCAGCTCAAGCGGTTGGGCCGACGCAACCGCCTGACCCGCACGCCGCTGCTGGACGGTACCGTCTCGATGACCATGGATGGCAAGCAGGCCTGCAAGAAGCTGATGGGAAATGTGCCAAGCCCCGACCTCGGCGTGTTACGCATCCTCCACCTGCCCAATTCCTGGAACCATTTCATGGGGGATCACGCCGTGGTCTTCCGCGTCCTCCCGCTGGGACCGCAAAAAACCATGGTGACCACCAAGTGGCTGGTGCATAAGGATGCCGTCGAGGGCGTCGATTACGATCCCGAGCGGATGCGCCGCGTCTGGGACGCTACCAACGACCAGGATCGTCGTCTCGCCGAGGAGAACCAGCGCGGCATCAACTCCTCCGCCTACGAACCGGGCCCCTACTCCGAGACGTTCGAATTCGGCGTGATCGACTTCGTCGACTGGTACAGCGAACGCATGCTGGAAAACCTCGGCTACACCTCCCACCTGGCCCTGGCCGAAGGATGACCGCCATCTATCTGACGATATCGCCGGCCCCTTACGGGGCCGGCGGCATTCAGGGTCGAATCAACGCAACCCGGGCAGCAAAAAGCGCTCGATGGCCGCCCTCACCGAGGGCAGCAACACATCCGTCTTGCCCATCATTTCGCGCACCAGGTCCTGGAGTCCAGGCACCCCCACGTCCATATGCTTGCGCAACGCCATTCGTGCACAGGTCTCGGGACAGGCGTGTTCAGGGATGCGCACTCCCAACTCAACCAGCCGGTCGCGGAAATCGTCCCCATCGATCAGCTCAACGATCATCATCGCATCATCCTCCCTTCGGCCATCGCCGCATCGACGTATCCCGGCGTGACGCTGGGCCGCGATGCACGTGACGCTTGCTCTTGACGAAGACTGGCATCGCCCCGCAGGACTGGCAATGCCAAAAGAGGTCCACCCGGGAAACCGGATGGACCTCGTCGAGCCATCATGTCGTCGACTGTGTCTCAGGCAGCGACGCTGCCATGAGGATCCATGACGAATTTCTTCGCCGCGCCACCGTCGAAGTCGGCATACCCCTTGGGCGCCTCATCCAGGGTGATCATCTGAACATTGACCGCATCAGCGATCTTGACCTTGTCGAACAGGATCGCCTGCATCAACGGACGGTGATATTTCATGACCGGGCACTGACCGGTATGGAAGGAATGGGACTTCGCCCAACCCTGGCCGAAGCGCATGCTCAAGGAGCCTTGCTTGGCGGCTTCGTCAGCGGCGCCGGGATCTTCGGTCACATACAGGCCCGGAATGCCGATCTTTCCGCCGGCACGCGTCAGCGACATGGCGGAGTTCAGCACGGCCGCGGGCGCTTCCTTGCCGTGGTTGCAGCCACAGGCGTGGGCCTCGAAACCGACGCAGTCGACGAAGGCATCGACCTCGCGCTCGCCCAGGATCACCTCGATCTTGTCGGCCATGTCGCCATCCTGGGTCAGGTCGATGGTCTCGCAGCCGAAGCTACGGGCCTGTGCCAGACGCTCCTCGATCATGTCGCCGACGATGACGCAGGCCGCGCCCAGCAGCTGTGCGGATACCGCCGCGGCCAGACCAACCGGACCGGCGCCGGCGATGTAGACAGTGCTGCCCGGGCCAACGCCAGCAGTGACGCAGCCATGGAAGCCAGTGGGGAAGATATCGGACAGCAACGTCAGGTCACGGATCTTCTCCATCGCCTGATCGGCATCCGGGAATTTCAGCAGGTTGAAATCCGCATAGGGCACCATGACGTAGTCGGTCTGGCCACCGACCCAACCGCCCATGTCGACATAACCGTAGGCAGCACCGGGACGGGCCGGATTGACGTTGAGACAGATACCGGTCTGGCCTTCCTTGCAGTTACGGCAGCGACCACAGGCGATATTGAAGGGTACCGAGACCATATCGCCCGGCTTGAGGAACTCGACATCGCGGCCGGTTTCAATGACGATTCCGGTGATTTCGTGGCCGAGAACCAGCCCCTCGGGGGCCGTGGTGCGGCCTCGTACCATATGCTGATCACTGCCACAGATGTTGGTGGTCACGACCTTGAGAATCACGCCGTGCTGGCATTTGCGGTTGCCAAGCGCAAGTTCCGGGTAGGGAATCGACTCGACAGCGACTTGCCCTGGACCCTTGTAGACGACACCGCGGTTGGCTGTGCTCATGGTTATCTTCCTTCGGCTTGTGGTGAGAGGCGGAAGCTCCGCCTCTCGACCATAGCCCCTCCACGGAAGCGCACTGTTCCCAGCGAGTCACCGCCATGTCAAAACGAGACATCCGTCATGACACAGCGTCGGCCACCTGCCCGGGACGGCCCTGCAGGCCGAGAGGCAAGCGCATGCCGCGATGGGGACGCCCCTATCCCGGCCTCTTCCTTCGATCATTCGACGCACACCACCGTCAAGCCATCCAGAGGCCATTGTCGCCAGCGACGCCATCGAATGTCTCGACGCCACTCGGCCGACGTTTTCGCCCCGTTCACGATACGCTGGTTGCCCGGCACGGGGCATTGATTTACAAAGTGTCTCGGGATGATGAGTGGTGCGTTTCCGGTCACGGCACGGGCATCGAATCGGCCCGATACGGAAAGCCACCGACATTGCCTCCTGGCGCATTCGCCACGGAGGTGATAGTCATGTTGAACTACCCCAGCGATATGGACTCGCTGCCACCTACAGGAGATTGTCGAATATGTTTGACCGCCTCGCGCCACGCCTCTGTCTCGTCGCGCTGCTTTCACTGCTGGCCTTCGCGCCGCAGGCCTTCGCCCAGCAACAACCGACGGGCAATGCCAACGTCACTACCGAGCAGTACCAGGATTGGGAAGTGATCTGCCCGCAGGATGCCAGCCAGGGGCCCTGCACCATGAACCAGATCATCACCAATGCCGACAGCGACCAGCCGTTGATGCGCGTGGTCATCGCCAACCCGCCTCAAGCCGATACGCCCGTGATGACCTTCCTGATGCCGCTGGGCGTCCGCCTGGCGCCGGGCCTGCAACTCAGCGTCGATAACGGCGAACCGGTGCAGTTCCCCTATCAGGTCTGCCAGCAACAAGGCTGCCGTGCCGACGTACCCCTCCAGCCCTCGCTGCTGCAAGGCCTGCGTGGCGGCACCACGGCAACCCTGAGCCTGATCGCACCGAACGGTCAGCGCATGGACCTGGATATCTCGCTGATGGGCTTCACCGACGCCATGGCCCAGATCTGATATCGAAGCTCGCCCGACCTCGGAACGCAAAAACGGCGGCCCTCTCAGGCCGCCGTTTGCGTTTCGTTCAAGCGCCTCACGGGCTGGCGTGTCAACGCAGAACCTCTTCCTCGCGCAGCAGCTTCAGAATTGCCTCGGCCCCCTGTTCCGGCGTGACATCTGTCAGTACCTGACCGCCCCCGCCTTCGGCCTTGGCCGCGGCAGCCTTGAAGCGATCCCGCGCCGAGGCTGCCTTGACGATCTTCAGGCGCTTGGGGCGCTTGCGGGCGGGCTGCACCTGCCATTCAGCCCATGCCTCGTCGCGACTGACCGGGCCCGCGATCGTCTCGAAGGTGCCACGGCGCGCCGGTCCATAAGCGCTCTGGCGAGGCGCGGGAGCCGCGCCGTCGACGGTGACGATAGCCGGCAGGCGCACCTTGAGACGCCGCCGCTGCCCGCGCGGCAGGGCTTGCAGCAGGGTCGCCACACCATTCTCGACGCTTTCCACCGCCGCCAAGCCACTTACCAGGGGCCATCCGAGACGCTCGGCCAGCAGGTAGGGCAACAATCCCGACCCTTCTCCCCGCTCGGCGCGCTCGCCGGTAATCACCAGCTGTGGCATGGCCGCGTCCAGGGTTTCGGCAAGCGCAGGCAGCACATCGGCGCCCTCCGGCTGCTCGAGCAACGAGAGTTCGGAGAAGCCCATGCCCAGGTAGCCACGCAACGCTGGCTCACTCGCCTCTGCCAGTTCACCGGCATGCAGCAGGCTCACTTCAGCGTCCGCCAGCGACCGCGCCAGCTCAACGCCCCGGGCATCTTGATCGGCACGCCTCGCCCGGCCGGTCACCGGATGACGCCCGATGGAAACCAGCACCGTCACTTCCAGCGCCGGCGTCATGGTGGTGTCAGGCTGCATCGCGTTTCTCCTCTCGCGCTTGTTCCACCAGGCTGACCAAGGCCTCGAGTATCCGGGCCGAGTCGCCGATCACCGCCAGATCGGCGCGCTTGATCATGTCGCACCCCGGGTCCATGTTGATCGCCACGACCTTCTCGCACGTCTGGATGCCCTGCAGGTGCTGGATGGCACCACTGATGCCCACGGCCACATAGACCCGAGCCGTCACCCAGGTGCCGGTGGCGCCCACCTGACGGTCGCGCGCCATGAAGCCATCGTCCACCGCCACCCGGGACGCCCCTTCGGTCGCCCCCAGCACCTCGGCGGCGTGATGAAAGCCTTCCCAGTCCTTGACGCCGTTACCGGCAGACAGGATGAACTCGGCCTCGGACAGGGCGACGCCGGATGGATCGACGGGCACCTGGCCGAGATCCTCGATACGCGACAGCATCGATGGCAATGGCTGGGGCAAGGCCAGTTCAGCGGCGGCATGTCGCGTCTCGCTGACCGGCTCGGCACACTCGGCCAGGGCCAGCGCGACCCGTGGCAGGGGGCGCTGGATATCTACCGACTCCGCCGCTCCCCGCGCCGTACAACGCCATCCCGACGGCACTTCGGTATCCGCCTCGACTTGCCAGACTCCTGTTGCCGGCCGCTCGCCGAGACGCGCCGCCAGGCGTCGTCCCATCTCGCCGCCGCCCAGCTTGGAGTCCGGCAACAGCCAATGCCGCGGCGCCCAGGCCTGCTCGACCACTGCCAGGGCCCCCAATCGCGCCTCGGGCGCATAGCCCGCCACGTCCGGCGAGTCGAGATGCAGCAGGCGATCGATGCCCGCCTCGCCAAAGCTCGTCTCCTTGTGGGGACCGAAAATGACGGCCACGACGGCGCCCTGATCCTCCGGGTCCGCATCGGCAAGACGGCGAGCCAGACCGAGCAGATCCCGGTCATGGCCGCTCAGGCGGCCGCCGGCCATGTCCGGCACCACCAGTACCGAGAAGGCCGGCTCGTCGATCTCGACCAGTGGCTTCTGGACCACGGTCGACGTCGCGGCCCCGGCACCGGCCACGCCCTGCTGCGCCCCGCTGCGATCGATTCGCTTGATACCATTGGGGCCGATGAAGCCTATCGCATGAGGGTTGCGCCGAAGCACACCGTTCGGCCCCATCCATTCGCTGGCCGCCCCCTGGCCCAGTTCCGCCAGAACTTCCAGGTGCTGCGGATGCAGACGATTGCGGGCAATCCATTCCTTGCGCGGGTCGCGCCGTTTGATCTCACTCATCACGCCACCTCCTCAGCCAACGGCTGCCGGGTCGACGCCGGTCCAGGCGTGCTGGAGGGCGTACTGTCGACCAGCGCGTCCGCCACCAGCTCGGCAATATCGCGGACCTCGGCGTCGCTGTCGACCACGCCTTCCAGCATGGCCGTGCATTGCGGACAGCCGACGGCGACCAGATCGGCACCTGTTTCCTGGACATCGCCCATGCGCATGTCGGGAATTCGCTGCTTGCCCGGCACATCGGTAATCGGCGCGCCGCCGCCACCGCCGCAACAGCGCGAGCGGAAGCCAGAACGTTGCATCTCGGCCACCTCGATGCCCAGCGCCTTGAGCACATTGCGCGGCGCCTCGAATTCGCCGTTGTAGCGCCCCAGATAGCAGGGATCGTGATAGGTCACACGCCCCCCTTTCCATGCTCGGAAGGTCAGGCGCCCGGCGTCATACAGCTCGGCGATGAAGGTGCTGTGATGGAAAACGTCATAGTCGCCACCCAGTTCGCCGTACTCGTTGCCCAGAACATGAAAGCTGTGCGGGTCGCAGGTAATGATGCGATCGAAACGATACTTCGACAGCGTGGCAATGTTGCGGCGGGCCAGCGACTGGAAGGTCGCCTCATCGCCCAGCCGTCGCGCCACGTCACCGCTGTCGCGTTCTTCGTCGCCCAGCACCGCGAAATCGACGCCGGCAGCACGCAGCACCTTGATCAGGGCACGCAGGGTCCGCTGGTTGCGCATGTCATAGGCACCGTCACCCAGCCACAGCAGCACGTCGGCTTCTCCACGCTGGGACATCAGCGGCAGCTCGAGGTCGGCAGCCCAATGCATCCGGGCGCCGGGGTCGAAGCCGCCAGGGTTGTCGGTGGCGATCAAGTTGTCGAGCACTTCGGCCCCCTTGCCGGGGGTCTGGCCGTGTTCCAGCGTCAGAAAGCGCCGCATGTCGACGATGGCATCGACGTGCTCGATCATCATCGGACATTCCTCAACGCAGGCCCGACAGGTGGTACAGGACCACAGCGTTTCGGCGTCGACCAGCGCTTTGCCTTCCCGAGCCACGATGGGGCCATGGGGCGAGCCGTGATGCTCACCCACGGGACGGTCAGGATAGGGGCTGCCGGCATATCCGGCGTCGCTGCCACCGGCCAGGCCCACCACCATGTCCTGGATCAGCTTCTTGGGGTTGAGCGGCTGGCCGGCAGCGAAGGCCGGGCACACTGCCTCGCAACGCCCGCATTGCACGCAGGCATCGAACCCCAGCAACTGGTTCCAGGTGAAATCGGCGGGCTTCTCGACACCGAGTGGTGCTTCCGGGTCCTCGAGGTTCAGAGCCTTGAGACCGGTCGAGCGTCCTTCGCCCCCTCGCCGGGTGGAAAAGCGTTCGGGCCGACGGTGGAAGGCCAGATGCAGCGCTCCGGCAAAGGCATGCTTCATCGGGCCGCCCCAACCCATGCCGACCAGCATCTCGGCAAGCCCCCAGGTCACCAGCAGCGCCAGCAGAAGGGTCAAGATAACGCCCCCCGCGCCAGCCAACAGGCCTTCGGGCAGCAGGCCGACACTGGGCAGGGTGATGACGAACACGCTCAACGAGAAGACCATCAGGCTCTTGGGCAAGCGCATCCAAGGGCCACGGGAAAGGCGAGCCGGCGGGTTCAGACGACGGCGCGCCACGAAGAGGCTGCCGACGAACATGGTGGCGCTGGCCAACAGCAACAACCAACCGAGCACCCCTTCGGCCAGTCCCAGCCCGTGGACCAGGATCATCAGCACGGCGGCGGCAACGAAACCGCCGGCGGTGGCCACATGGGTATTGGACATCACCTTGTCCCGCGCCACGACATGGTGCAGATCCACCAGGTAACGACGCGGCATGGCGGCGAGTCCCTTGAGCAAGTCGACCCGAGCGGGCCGCCCCTGGCGCCACAGGCGCACGCGCCGCGCGGCACCGATCGCCGCCAGTGCCAGCGCGGCGGCGATCAGGATCGGCAGGAGGATATCGAGCATCTCGTCTCACCTCACGAACATGGAGTTGTTATCGATGCGTTCCGACGCAGGTAAAGAAAGCGCCTGACACATTCGCCTCGATGGGCGGGAAAGCGTCATGGGCAACGGCCAGGCCAGGCGAAGGCCAGCGAGTCAGCGGCGTGGGCCGGAAGCCCATGAGCCTGACAGCCGACCTTCGACAACGCCTGGCCAGTGCAACAGCTTTCCTCAGAAGTCCTTGCAGAGACGCAGGGCATCGTAGATCGCCGCATGCGTATTGCGCGGCGAAGTGCAGTCTCCCAAGCGGAACAGCAACAATCCGTCACCTCCCTCCGACAGGCAGGGTTGTGGCTGAGCGGCGTAGAGCGCTTCGAGGTCCACCTGACCCTTGTTGCGCGACTGGGGCTTGAGGGCATAGTAGAGCGTCTCATCGGGGCGCACGCCGTTCTCCACCACGACCTGATCGACCACGCGCTCTTCCTGGGCACCGGTATACTCGTTCTCGAGTACCGCCACCAGCGATTCGCCCTCGCGGTAGACCTTGTGGAGCCCCAGGTCGGAGGACATGATCACCTCCTTCTCGTAGAGGCTACGATAGTAGGTCGGGAAGGTGGTGCCACCCACCGCGGAACCCGGCTTGATATCGTCGGTGACGATCTCGACCTTGGCCCCCTTGTCGGCCAGATAGTCCGCCGCCGAGACGCCGGAAAATTCGCAGATGGTGTCGTAGATCAAGACGTTCTTGCCCGGCTCGACGCGGCCTTCGAGAACATCCCAGGTACTGACCACCAGACTCTTGTCGGGATCTTCGTCGTAGCCCCACTCCTCGTGCTGATCGAGGAAGGGACGTCCCCCCGTGGCCAGCACCACGACGTCCGGGCGCAAATCGAGGATGGTGGCCTCGTCGGCCCGCGTCCCCAGGCGCTGATCGACGCCCAGCCGCGCCAGCTCGAGTTGATACCAGCGGGTGATACCGGCGATCTGATCGCGCTGCGGTGCCTTGGCAGCGATGGTGATCTGGCCACCGAGCTGCTCGGCGGCTTCGAACAGCGTCACCTCGTGCCCACGCTCGGCGGCGACACGAGCCGCTTCCATGCCACCGGGACCACCGCCCACCACGACCACGCGACGCTTGGGCCCTTCCGTGACCTCGATCTCGTGCGGCATTCCCAGATACTCGCGGGAGGTGGCGGCATTCTGGATGCACAACACATCCAGGCCCTGATACTGACGATCGATGCAGTAGTTGGCGCCCACGCACTGCTTGATCTGATCGACCTGGTCCATCTTGATCTTGGCGATGAGGTGCGGATCGGCGATATGCGCCCGGGTCATGCCCACCAGATCGACATGCCCGCCCTCGAGGATCCGATTGGCCTGATTGGGATCCTTGATGTTCTGGGCGTGGATCACCGGGACCTTGACCACCTCCTTGATGCCCGCCGCCAGGTGCAGGAAGGGCTCCGGCGGATAGGACATGTTGGGGATCACGTTGGCCAGGGTATCGTGCGTATCGCAGCCGGAGCCGACCACGCCGAAGAAGTCGACCTGGCCTGTGGCATCGTAGTAGGCGGCGATCTGCTTCATGTCCTCGTGGGACAGGCCGTCCGGATGGAACTCGTCACCACAGATGCGCATGCCCACCACGAAATCGTCACCCACTTCCTCGCGAACGGCCTTGAGCACCTCCATGCCGAAGCGCATGCGGTTCTCGAAGCTGCCGCCCCATTGGTCGGTACGCTTGTTGACCCGGGGGCTCCAGAACTGGTCCATCAAGTGCTGGTGGACGGCGGAAAGCTCGACACCATCCAGCCCGCCTTCCTTGGCACGACGCGCGGCCTGGGCGAAATCGCCGACGATGCGCCAGATATCTTCTTCTTCAATGGTCTTGCAGGTCGAGCGGTGAACGGGTTCGCGGATGCCCGACGGCGACAGCAGGTGCGGCCAGTCGAAGCCATCCCAGCGCGAACGACGCCCCATGTGGGTGATCTGGATCATGATCTTGCCGCCGTGCTTGTGCACGGCTTCCGACAAGTTCTGGAAGTGCGGAATGATCCGATCGGTGGCGAGATTCACCGAACTCCACCAGGCCTGGGGACTATCGATCGACACCGGCGAGGAGCCGCCACAGATGCACAGGCCACAGCCGCCCTTGGCCTTCTCTTCGTAGTACTTGACGTAACGTTCCGTGGTCATGCCGCCATCGGTGGCATGGACTTCGGCATGGGCGGTGCTCACCACCCGGTTACGAATGGTCAGGTTGCCGATCTGGATCGGCTGGAACATCGCATCGAACGCCATGGTCTCTCTCCTCAGCCTTGATCCCGGGTATCGCGCGGCACGGTGACGAAGTAGCCAACGTCACAGCCCTCTTCAGCGGCGCTCTGGGTTTGTTCCGCGATGGTGCGCAGCTGACTGCCCCGTGCGGCGAGGATCTGGTCCATGGCACCGGCGAACCACCCGGTGAACATGTACTCGACCCGGCGCCCGACCTTGCCCAGTTGGTAGACAAAGGCGCTATGCTCAAGACGTACCCGGCAGGTACCAGCCTCGAGGTCGATGTGCTCGGTGATGAACCGGCCCCAGCCACGCTGGGAAAGACGCGTCATGTAGTGCTCGAAGACCGCCTCATCCTTCAGACCATGCAGCTCCGCTTCCTTCTCGCACCAGTGCCAGGCGCTCTTGTAGCCGGCGTGATAGAGAATGTCGGCATAGGTCTCGACACCGAGCGCTTCTTCGACGGCCACATGATTGTTGATGAAGAAGTGGCGCGGCACGTAGAGCATCGGCAACGCATCGGTGGTCCAGACGCCGGTCTCGGCATCCACCTCAATGGGCAGTTCAGGAGCCATCTTGGTCACGGTGTTGTTCCTCAAACTTGCTGATTATTGTGGTAGGGCTTCAGGTAGCATGAGCGCTTGCGGCTGTCGCCGGCGTCTCACTCACCCCAGACGTCCTTGAGCACGCGCACCCAGTTCTCCCCCATGATCTTGCGTACCTGGGGCTCGCTGAAGCCGCGTCGCAGCAACGCCTCGGTGAGGTTGCCGAACTCGCCGATGGTACGAATGCCTTCGGGATTGATGATCTCGCCGAAGCGGGTCAGGCGACGGGCATAGCCCTTGTCGTGGGTCAGCCACTCGAAGAAATTATGGTCCTGGCCCTGGGTGAAGTCGGTGCCGATGCCGATGGCGTCCTCACCGACGATGTTCATCACGTACTCGATGGCCTCGACATAGTCGTCGATAGTGGCGTCGACACCCGCCCGCAGGAAGGGAGTGAACATGGTCACGCCGACGAAACCGCCATGGTCAGCGATGAACTTCAGTTCCTGGTCGGACTTGTTGCGCGGATGGTCCTTGAGCCCGGACGGCAGGCAGTGGGAGTAGCAGACCGGTTTCTCGGAGGCCTCGATGACTTCGGTGGAGGTCTTCTCGCCGACATGGGAGAGGTCGCACATGATGCCCACGCGGTTCATTTCAGCGACGATCTCGCGACCGAACCCGGACAGGCCGCCGTCGCGCTCGTAGCAGCCGGTCCCCACCAGATTCTGGGTGTTGTAGCACATCTGCACGATGCCGACGCCGAGACGCTTGAAGACCTCGACGTAGCCGATCTGGTCCTCGAAGGCATGGGCATTCTGGAATCCGTAGATGATGCCGGTCTTGCCTTCTTCCTTGGCTCGAGTGATGTCCGCCGTGGTACGCACGGGACGGACCAGGTCACTGGACTCGGCCAGCAGGGCGTTGGTCGCGACGATATTGTTGACGGTGGCCTGGAATCCCTCCCAGACGGAGACGGTGCAATTGGCAGCGGTCAGCCCGCCCTTGCGCATGTCCTCGAAGAGTTCGCGATTCCACTTGGCGATGATCAGACCATCGATGACGATGGCGTCCTGGTGCAGCTCGGCAGGGGTCATGACAGGGCTCCGGTTGATGCATGATCATGCCGGCAGCATAGCCCTCGCCCCCCTCGCCCCGGCGCCTGGGAGCGACCGGGAAAATCCCAAAAACGTCACGAGCGTCGTGATCGCGACAGCTTGCGTGTCGAGGTGGAGAAGCTCACAGGCGATCCAGGTAGGCAGGCCCCAGATTGCGCATCTGGCCACGGATCCAGTCGCTACGTTGCAGGACGTAAGCACCGGGACGAGAGGCGCTCCAGCCGCGGGGATTGGGAAGGATCGCCGCCAGGCGGCTGGCCTGGACTGGCGTCAACTCGGCGGCAGAGACCCCGAAATAGTGTTGCGCCGCCGCCTCCAGGCCGAAGACGCCGTTGTCCCATTCGGCGATATTGAGGTAGACCTCGAGAATGCGCTCCTTGGGCCAGAGCAACTCGAGGAGCAGGGTGAACCACGCCTCGAGCCCCTTGCGCACCCAGTTGCGGCCGGTCCAGAGAAAGAGGTTCTTGGCGGTCTGCTGGCTGAGCGTGCTGGCACCGCGCAGGGCATCGCCACCCAGGCTCGCCATCACGGCACGCCGCAACTCGACGAAGTCGAAGCCATGATGATCCGGAAACCGCTGATCCTCGGCGGCGATCACCGCCAGCTTGGCGTTGTCGGAAAGCTGCGGCCAGGGACGCCACTGCTGGCGAATATCCAGGGATTCACCGGCGAGCCAGGCCTCCACCTTGCGCTCGATCATCACCATGGAGCCGGCTACCGGCACCACCCGGAACATCAGGACCAGCAGGACGGACAGCCCCACCCACCCCAGCAGCGCGAGCCCCAGGACGCGTGCCGCCCGTCGCAGCCATTCCCGCATCATGTCTCTCTCGGAAAACGCTGCCGCAATGGTCGAGCGTCATGAAGGCCAGCCCCCATACCTGACGGGCCCAAAGGATAGCCGCCAGGAAAGGCGGCTATCGAGAGGCGATTGACGTGCATAGGCATTTAGGCAGTGTGTCCCCTCACGTTCTCAATCTCACGCTGGCATAGGTCGGCTCGCCCCGAGCCTGGTCCAGGGCCGTCATGGCGGCGGAGACCGGTTCATTGGGCAAGGCTTCGAACGCGGCCGCCGACTGCAGCATCGATGCCGCGTCCTGGCCAAGTCGCACCGGGGGCACCAGCTCCACGGCGCTGCTGCTCAGCCGTTCGTCACGCGGCGGGATACCGAAGTACTCGCGATAGCACTTGGAAAAGTGCGGCGTCGACACGAAACCGCAGGCCGAAGCGACCTCGATGATCGACATCGGGGTCTGCTTGAGCAGTTGGCGAGCCCGAGTCAGGCGCAGTTTAAGGTAGTAGCGCGAGGGTGAGCAATGCAGGTTCTTCTGGAACAGGCGCTCCAGCTGACGCCGCGAGACATTCACGTAATCGGCCAGTTCATCGAGGCTGATCGGCTCTTCCAGGTTCGCCTCCATCAGCGCCACGATCTCCAGCAGCCGTGGCTGGGTGGTACCCAGCACATGCTTGAGCGGCACGCGCTGCTGGTCCTGCTCGCCGCGCACGCGGTCGTAGATGAACATCTCGGAGATACCCGCCGACAGTTCACGCCCATGGTCCCGTCCGATCAGCGTCAGCATCATGTCCAACGGCGCCGTGCCACCGGAGGACGTGGCCCGATCGCGATCGATGGAGAACAACCGGGTGGTCAAGGCAACCTTGGGAAACGCTTCCTGCATGGCAGCCAGGCACTCCCAGTGGACGCTGGCCTCGAAGCCATCCAGCAACCCCGCCCGGGCCAGCGCCCAACTGCCCGTGCACACCGACCCCAGGCGACGAGAGCGGCGCGCCTGGGACTGCAGCCAGCCGACGTGCTCGCGCTGGACACTACGCTGCGGGGCCACACCGCCGCAGACGATCACCGTGTCCAGTGCCAGCGGTACCGTGGTGGAAGCATCCGGCGTAACCTGCAGCCCATCGCTGGCACTCACCGGGCTGCCATCCAGGCTCAACGTGTACCAGCGATAGAGCTCTCGACCGGCCAGCTGGTTGGCCATGCGCAGCGGCTCGATGGCCGAGGCCAGCGAGATCAGGGTGAAATTCTCCAGCAGAAGAAACCCCAGGGTCTGGGGCGCGGCCTTCGGAGAGGCCTGGGCAGTGGTTGTCATCATGAAACTCCAGCACGGTTATCGTGGACCATCTTGTTATTGTCGACAGGCGCCTGACGCCGTTGACCGAGCCGTCTGTCGCGATCAGACAAGCTCACCCCGGAATGTAATCCTTGTGTCGTTTTCTGGCATGTCAAATTTGCCTATCAGCGCCCCCTTTCCCGGTATCCTGCGACAATGGTGTCGGTTTTGAGCACGCGGGAGACGCCCGTGGATACGACACGACATCCCCAAACGAAAGCGCCGGCCCAGGATCGGGCCGGCGCGGGTCGGAATGACAATGCCCGTACTAAGCGCGCAGGCGTTCGGCGTGATAGCGCAGGTGATCATCGATGAAGCTGGCGATGAAGAAGTAGCTATGGTCATAGCCGGGCTGACGTCGCAGCGTCAACGGATGATCATGTTCGGCGCATACCGCCTCCAGCCGCGCGGGGCAAAGCTGTTCGTCCAGGAAGTCATCGGCCTCGCCCTGGTCGATGAACAGCGGCTGGCGAGAGGCGCCGCGCGCCACCAGCTCACAGGCATCGTACTGGGTCCAGCGGCTGACATCCTCGCCCAGATAGGCGCTGAAGGCCTTTCGCCCCCAGGGACACTGGGTCGGATTGACGACCGGGGCGAACGCCGACACCGAGCGATAGTGGCCGGGGCGACGCAGCGCCATGATCAGGGCCCCGTGCCCGCCCATGGAATGCCCACTGATCGACTCGCGACCATTGACCGGGAAATGCTGACGCACCACCGACGGCAGCTCCTCGGCCACATAGTCATACATCCGGTAGTGATCCTTCCAGGGCGCCTCGGTGGCATTGACGTAGAACCCGGCACCGGAGCCGAAGTCGTAACTGTCATGCTCGCCCGGCAGGTCCAGGCCGCGAGGGCTCGTGTCAGGGCAGACGATGGCGATACCCAGCTCGGCGGCCAGGCGCTGGGCACCGGCCTTCTGCATGAAGTTCTCGTCGGTGCACGTCAGCCCCGACAGCCACCACAGCAGCGGCACACGCTCGGTTTCGGCCTGAGGCGGCAGATAGATGGCGAACACCATCTCGCAGTCCAGCGCTCGGGAACGATGGCGGTAACGCTTGTGCCAGCCACCGAAGCTGCGGTTGGCCGAGACCAGCTCCAGATGCTCGGTCATGGTCATGGGAGACTCCTCATATGGTTGCGCGGCCTCGCGCGTATCACATCCCGCGTGCGCGGCATCGGCACTTCAATACGGACGCGCTTCAATAATGCAGCACGGTGCGGATGCTCTCGCCTCGATGCAACAGGTCGAAGGCCTCGTTGATCTCCTCGAAAGGCATGTCGTGAGTGATGAAGTCGTCGATATTGATCTCGCCGTTCATGTAACGCTCGACATAACCCGGCAGTTCGGTGCGCCCCTTGACGCCACCGAAGGCAGAGCCTTTCCAGACGCGACCGGTCACCAGCTGGAACGGGCGGGTGGAAATCTCCTCGCCGGCACCGGCCACGCCGATGATGATCGACTCGCCCCAGCCCTTGTGGCAGCACTCCAGCGCTGAACGCATGACGTTGACATTGCCGATGCATTCGAAGGAGTAATCGACACCGCCGTCGGTCAGGTCAACGATCACCTCCTGAATGGAGGCCGAGTAATCCTTGGGATTGACGAATTCGGTGGCACCGAACTGCTCGGCGAGCTGGAACTTCTCCGGATTGACGTCGATGGCGATGATGCGGCTCGCCTTGGCCATTACCGCGCCCTGGATCACCGCCAGGCCGATGGCCCCCAGGCCGAAGACCGCTACCGTCGAGCCCGGCTCCACCTTGGCGGTGTTCATGACCGCGCCGATACCGGTGGTGACCCCGCAACCCAGCAGGCAGATCTTGTCCATGGGCGCCTGCTTCGATACCGAAGCCAGCGACACCTCCGGTAACACGGTGTACTCGCTGAACGTGGACGTGCCCATGTAATGATGCAGCGGCTTGCCTTCCAGGGAGAAACGGCTGGTGCCATCCGGCATCACGCCCTTGCCTTGAGTGGCACGCACGGCGCCGCACAGGTTGGTCTTGCCGGACAGGCAGAACTTGCACTGGCCGCATTCGGCCGTATACAGCGGGATGACATGGTCCCCCGGGCGCAGGCTGGTGACGCCCTCGCCGACTTCCTCGACGACCCCGGCACCCTCATGACCCAGCACCGCGGGGAAATTGCCCTCCGGGTCGGCACCGGACAAGGTATAGGCGTCGGTATGGCAGACACTGGTCGCGGCCATGCGCACCAGCACCTCACCAGCCTTGGGGCCCTCGACATCGATCTCGGTCAACTGCAGGGGCTGGCCCGCTTCCAGGGCAACGGCGGCACGAGACTTCATGATCCATCCTCTCGGTGGGTGATTGGCATCACCCAAGTCTAGGCAAGAGAGACCGTCGGTATAAACTGCATCAAACGCATGACATTATTGTCACATGGCAACAATGACGAGAGAGGCAACACCGGAATGCAACGCTGGGACCGTGTCGAGGCCTTCATCGAGGTCGTGCGCCTGGGCGCCTTCAACGCCGCCGCCGAACGGCTGAGGGTATCGAGCTCCCATGTCAGCCGGCTGGTCAGCCAACTGGAAAACCAGCTGGATACCCCCCTGCTGTACCGAACCACACGCCGCATTCGATTGACCGAGGCCGGCCGCCTCTATTACCAACACTGCCATCATCTGTTCGATGGCTTCCGCGAAGCCGAAGCTGCGGTCAAGGAGCTCCAGACCCGCCCCAGCGGCCTGCTCGGTCTCACCTGCGCCACCACCTTCGGTGAACGCTACCTGGCGCCCCTGGTCCATGACTTCATGCGTTTCCACCCTCAGCTCGAGGTGCGCATGCACTTCACCAACCGGCGAGTCGACATCATCGATGAAGGCTTCGACATCGCCATCCGCATGGGCACGCTCCAGGACTCATCGCTGATCGCTCGCCGGCTGTGCGAACGTCGCGAGTACGTGGTCGGCTCACCCGACTACTTCACCCATTACGGCCAGCCCCACGCCCTCTCCGAGCTGGCTCGCCATCGCTGCCTGGTGGGTACGCGTGATCACTGGCGATTCGACGTCAACGGCGTGCGCCGCGAGATACGCATCGATGGCCCCTGGCGCGGTAACTCCGGACCGGCCCTGCTCGATGCCGCGCTCAAGGGATTGGGGCTTGCACAGTTGCCCGACTACTATGTCGACGAGCATCTGGCCCGGGGCGAATTGATCAGCGTGCTCGACGCCTACCGACACGACGATACCGCGGTCTGGGCCGTCTATCCCCGCCACCGGCACCGCTCCCCCAAGGTTCGCCAGTTCCTCGATTACCTGGTCGCCGAGCTCGGGCCCAGCCTGCCGGCACAACGCCGGCCGAGCGCATGACGCCCCTAGGTGTGACGGCGACGCTCCTGCACTACCAGCACCACGAGGGTCAGGGCCGTGATGGGCAACACGAAATAGCTCATCACCGCTCCGAAGCCTTGCAACGCGTCATGATGAGCGACCTGCAGCACCAGATAAGCGGTATAGGCCAGGTAGTAGCCCAGCAACACTCCCCCTTCCCAGCGGTTGATCGTGCCGCCGGTCAGGCAGATCGGCAGGCAGGCGAGCGCCACGGCGAGCATCACCGGCATGTCGAAGCCCAGCATGGCCGCCGAGACACCGATGCCGGACGGCGCCAGCAATCCGGACAGCCCCAACACGCCGAGGATGTTGAAGATGTTGCTGCCCACGACATTGCCCACCGCAATGTCGCGCTCACCCCGCAGGGCGGCGATGAGCGACGTCACCACCTCGGGCAGCGAGGTACCTGCCGCCACGATCGTCAGCCCGACCACCTGCTCACTGATCCCCAGCCTGGCCGCCATCTCGACGGAGGCGCCCACGAACCAGCGCGAGCCCAGCACCAAGAGCGCCAGCCCACCGAGCACCATGCACAGATTGAGAGGCAGGGGCGTGTTCGCCTTTTCGGACGGCGGCGGCGGCTCACGTCGATTGTGCAGAAACAGAAACAGCAGGTAAGCGGCCAGGCAGGCCACCAGCAGCAGGCTATCAACGCGCCCCAGCCGCCCATCGAGCGACAGCACCAGCAGCAGCCCGGAGAGGCCGATCATCAGCGGGATGTCCAGGCGGATCAACTGAGGGGCCACCGTCAGCGGCACGATCAGTGCTGCGACACCGAGGATGAACAGCACATTGAAGATGTTGCTGCCCACCACGTTGCCCATGGCAATGCCGGCCTGGTCGTCAAGGGCCGACTTCACGCTGACCGCCAGTTCCGGCGAACTGGTGCCGAAGGCCACCACCGTCAGACCGATGATCAACGGCGAGATCCCCATCCGCAGCGCCAGACGCGACGCTCCCCTGACCAGCACCTCGGCGCCGACGATCAACAGCGCCAGGCCGGCGACAAACCCGATAATCATCATGTGTGCCCTCTCGATCGCGCTCTCCTGACAGGTTTGCCATGGAGATCTGCCCGATGGTTATTACACCGGTCGAGGTAGCGGTGCAACTGCGTTCCGACCAAGAGAACGACTCGGCCAAACGCCCATCCCGTCACCGGCACGAAAAGCCCATAAGGGAGGCTCATAAAAAAAGCGCGGCACCCGAAGGATGCCGCGCAACAAGGCTGAAGGCACAGCCCAGGAAACGATCGGTTCAGCATTCGATGGCATTGACGGCCAGGCCGCCCTTGGAGGTTTCCTTGTACTTCTCCTGCATATCGGCGCCGGTATCGCGCATGGTACGGATTGCCTTGTCCAGGGAGATAAAATGCTCACCGTCGCCGCGCAGCGCCATCTGGGTGGCATTGATCGCCTTGACCGAGGCGATGGCATTGCGCTCGATGCAGGGCACCTGGACCAGCCCACCGACCGGGTCGCAGGTCAGGCCCAGATTGTGCTCCAGGCCGATCTCGGCGGCATTCTCGATCTGGCCGACGCTGCCTCCCATCACCTCGGTGAGCCCGGCGGCGGCCATGGCACAGGCTGAGCCCACCTCGCCCTGACACCCGACCTCGGCGCCGGAAATGGAGGCGTTCTTCTTGCAAAGAATGCCCACGGCACCGGCGGTCAGCAGAAAATCCACCACATTCCGCTCGCAGGCATCCGGCTGGAACTTCATGTAGTAATGCAGCACGGCCGGAATAATGCCTGCCGCGCCATTGGTGGGTGCGGTCACCATCCGGCCACCGGCGGCATTTTCTTCGTTCACCGCCAGAGCGAAGACATTGACCCAGTCCATGGCGGAGAAGGTGGAGGTGATCAGGCTGGTATCATCCTCCATCGCCAACAGTCGACGATGGAGAGCGGCTGCACGCCGCTTGACCTCGAGACCACCGGGCAGAATGCCCTCATGCGCGAATCCCTGGTTGACGCAGTCCTGCATGGCCTCCCAGATGCGCCAGAGACCGGCACGTACCTCGGCCTCATCCCGCCAGGCCTTCTCGTTCTCCATCATCAGCTCGCTGATGCGCATGTCATGCAGGCGACACAGGGCCAGCAATTCAGCAGCACTGTTGAAATCGTAGGGCAAGGCCGTGGTGTCGGCATCCAGCTCATCCCGGTCGACCTGCCCCTGATCGACCACGAAGCCGCCTCCCACCGAGTAGAAGACATTGCGGTACAGCTCATCGGAGTGACCGTGAGCCACCAGCGTCATGGCATTAGGATGATAGGGCAGACTCTCGTCATGCCACTGCAGGTCGCGCGCCCAGACGAAGGGGATCGCCAGGTGCCCATCGAGCAGCAGGGTCTGGGATTCCAGCAGCTCCTCGATACAGGGCGAGACGATCGCCGGGTCGATGTGATCGGGACGTTCGCCCATCAACCCCATGATCGTCGCCCGATCGGTGCCATGTCCCTTGCCGGTGGACGAGAGCGAGCCATGCAGATGGATCTCGACCCGAGCCACCCGTTCGAGCAGATCTCGACCACGCAACGCCTGGACGAAGTCATAGGCCGCCCGCATCGGGCCCACCGTATGGGAGCTAGATGGACCGATACCGATCTTGAACAAGTCGAAGACGCTGATTGCCATGGTGATGCCTCATTGCGCGACCGGGGGAACCGGTGGTCAGGGTCTGGTGGAAGGCGATTGTCGTAGGCCTTCTCTCATGCTTTTGTGTCAGTCAGGCTAAAGCCAAGTGGCATTTACCTTGTTTGACCCTTATGTTGGAGCCACGTTTTCCCTAGGGCAATCGAGAATATCTCGCTTTCAGTATAGTATGACTAAACCATGAGCCGTCTTCTCAACTCTCAGACCCACGCCTGGCTGAAGGTCTTCGCCGTCAGCGCTCGGCATCTTTCCTTCACACGGGCAGCAGAAGAGCTGCACGTCACCACGGGTGCTGTCAGCCAGCAGATCAAGCAGCTGGAGGATCGCCTCGGGTTCAAGCTGTTCCGGCGCCTACCCCGGCGCCTTGCCCTGACAGAGGAAGGCAGGCGACTCGCCACGGTGGTCGATGACGCCTATCAAGCCGTCGGACTCGAGGTCAAGCGGCTGCGCAGCGGGGTCATGAGCGGCATCATCCGCCTGCGCAGCGTCCCCTCTTTCCTCAACAAGTGGCTGATGCCTCGCCTGCCCCGACTGCAGGCACGCTTCCCCGATATCGAACTTCACGTCACCGCCGAGGACAGCAGCACCTCGCTGCGAGAGGGCGATTTCGACCTCGCCCTGGACCTCAACGACGGCCAGACCCCAGGGCTGGCCATCACCCCGTTGATCGAGGAGACCATCTTTCCGGTCTGCGCACCCTCGCTGCTGCGCGGCCGCCCACCTCTGCGCCGCCCCGAGGATCTGGCCTGGTATCCGCTGCTGCACGACGTGACCGCCTGGCGCGGAAGCCGCGACTACGGCGAATGGGAACACTATCTGGAGGCCATTGAGGCCCCCTCGGTCAACGTGCACCGCGGCTATACCTTCAATCGCAACCATCTGACCATGGAAGCCGCCATCGCCGGCATGGGCGTGGCCATCGCTCGCCAGACACTGATCACCAACGAACTGGACACCGGTGCCTTGATTGCCCCCCTGGAACGACGCGTTGCCACCGGCATGCGCTACGGCATCGTCTACGCTGCCGGCGCCCTGGACGACCGTCGTGTGAAAGCCGTGCATGACTGGCTCGTGGAAGAGGCGGAAAGACCGCTTCCCACCCGCTAGCCCCGAGCGACGACAGAACAAGATGCGTATAATATCGGGCTTCGATTCACCTCGCCGCGAGAAGACAGATGCCCAAGATTTCTCCCGACCGGATTAGTTTTCGCGCCACCTGCCTGAGAGCCCTGGCTTACCTGCTGATCATTGCCGCCCTGATGGAAGGCGTCATGCAGGAGGCCCAGCAGTTCGTCGACGTCCGGTTTTCGGAATCCGGATTCACCGAACTGACCCAATCCTTCTTGCTGCTACTGGCCACAGGGCTGGCCCTCTCCGTACGGGTCTGGCAACGCCAGCTGCCCAATGTCGCCTTGCTGCTGGTCGGACTGCTCGGCGCCTCGTTCATCCGCGAGCAGGACGCCTGGCTCGACACCTATGTCTTCGACGGCGCCTGGCAAACGCTGGTGACACTGCTGGTGCTTCCCGTACTGTTCGTGGTGATCCGCCACCGCCGCGCCTTCGTGGCCGAACTCGAGTCGATCACCGGCACCTTCTCCTTCGGGCTCTTCGCGGCCGGCTTTCTGACCACCTATGCCTTCTCGCGTCTCTATGGGCGCAGCGAGCTTTGGCAGGCGATCCTGGGCGATCATTACCTGCGTATCATCAAGGATGCAGCGGAAGAGGTCACTGAACTGTTCGGCTATACCCTGCTGCTGTTCGCCATGCTGGAGCTGGTGCTGCTGGTACGTCGCCGACTCGCCGCCGAACGGTAAACCTCCAGGCGAGGCCGAAACGACGACGCCCGCGGGGCAAACCCGCGGGCGTCGCACATTGAGCCGGATAGTCGACGTATCGCCGGCTATTCGTCGAGGAAGGAGCGCAGCGGCTCGGAACGCGAGGGGTGGCGCAGCTTGCGCAGCGCCTTGGCCTCGATCTGGCGAATCCGCTCGCGGGTCACGTCGAACTGCTTGCCGACCTCTTCGAGGGTGTGATCGGTGTTCATGTCGATACCGAAGCGCATGCGCAACACCTTGGCCTCGCGGGCCGTCAGGCCGCCAAGCACATTGCGGGTGGCCTCGATCAGCCCCTCGCCGGTGGCCGAGTCGATGGGCAGCACCATGGTGCCATCCTCGATGAAATCCCCCAGGTGGGAATCGTCATCGTCGCCGATGGGCGTCTCCATGGAGATCGGCTCCTTGGCGATCTTGAGCACCTTGCGCACCTTGTCCTCGGGCATCTCGAGACGCTCGCCCAGCTCCTCGGGCGTCGGCTCGCGCCCCATCTCCTGCAACATCTGGCGCGAGACGCGGTTGAGCTTGTTGATGGTCTCGATCATGTGCACCGGAATCCGGATGGTGCGCGCCTGGTCGGCAATCGAGCGCGTGATCGCCTGACGAATCCACCAGGTGGCATAGGTCGAGAACTTGTAGCCGCGGCGATACTCGAACTTGTCCACCGCCTTCATCAGACCGATGTTGCCTTCCTGAATCAGGTCCAGGAACTGCAGACCGCGGTTGGTGTACTTCTTGGCGATGGAAATCACCAGACGAAGGTTGGCCTCGACCATCTCCTTCTTGGCCCGACGCGCCTTGGCCTCGCCGATGGAGAGCTTTCGGTTGACCTCCTTGAGGTCGGTCACCATCAGCGCCACCATCTCTTCCTCGAAGGCGATCTTGCGCTGTGCACGCTGGATGTCGCCCTTGAGCGGCGCCAGGCGATCGGCGTACCTGGCATTCTCGGCCATGAAGGCATCCACCCAGTCCTGACGGGACTCATTGCCCGGGAAGGACTTGATGAAGGTCTTGCGCGGCACCTTCGCCTTCTTGACGCACATCTGCATGATCGCCTTTTCCTGGGCACGCACCTGCTCGACGCTGATACGCACCTGTCCGACCAGGCGTTCGAAATGCTTGGGCACCAGCTTGATCGGCGAGAAGAGCTCGGCGAGACGCGCCAGTTCGGCCTGAGCCTGCTTGGCATCGCGACCATGCTCCTCGATAGCGCGACGCGCCGCCTCGTTCTGCTCGCGAATCTGCTCGAAGCGTGCCTTCGCCTCTTCAGGGTCCGGCCCACCCCCGGATTCCTCTTCCTCGGCGTCATCGTCGTCATCGGCGGCTTCACCGTCAGCGGCGCCCTGCTCGAGCTCGGGTTCCGGTACATCGGCCTCGGCCACGCCGGGAATACCCTCGTCGGGATCGATGAAGCCCGAGAACAAGTCGGAAAGACGCCCCGGCGCCTCCTCATCCTGAGTGGCGTCATAGGCCTCGAGAATGGAATCCACCGCGCCCGGAAGGTAGGCCAGCGCCGACATCACTTCCCGAGTGCCTTCCTCGATGCGCTTGGCGATCTCGATCTCGCCCTCGCGGGTCAACAGCTCCACGGTCCCCATTTCGCGCATGTACATGCGCACCGGATCGGTGGTGCGGCCCACATCGCTTTCCACCGCCGCCAGCGCCGCCACGGCCTCCTCGGCCGCCGACTCGTCGGTGGATTGATCGGCCATCATCAGGGTGTCTTCGTCGGGGGCTTCCTCGACGACATTGATACCCATGTCGTTGATCATGCCGATGATGTCTTCCACCTGATCCGGGTCGGCGATATCCTCGGGTAGATGGTCGTTGACCTCGGCATAGGTCAGGAAGCCCTGTTCCTTGCCGCGCGCGATCAACTCCTTCAGACGTGACTGCTGCTGCGCATTTCCAGCCATAGAAACCCTATCTCGACGAAGAAGAATGAAGCACCTGAAGCACTGAGGCGGAGAAAAACTCGATAAGCCGAACAGTATAGCGGTTTAGCCTACTGTTTTGCTAGTTCGGTGTATTTGCGCGGTCATTCAGGTGTGTTAGTTTGTCCGGTTGCGTCCCGTTCGGTTACGCCCCTAATGTGGTGATGGTAGGAGAGAATTCAACCCTCGCGCCACTTTTGCCGGCGGTTTCGCGCCAGCCCGGCAAGCGCTCGAAAGACTTCACCCCTTGAGTTCCATCAGCAACTCACTCAGCCGCTGGCGCTCCTGCTGCGACAAGTGTTCGCCGGCACGGCTCCGCGCCAGCAGCGTGTCATACTCTTCCTGAGGTGAACGCTTCCGATGATGGCGCTGGAAATACGCCACCCAGTTATCCAGCTCCGCACCGCGCACCCCCTTTGGCACCAGGGGCTCACGACGAGCCAGCTCCGCCAGGCGCTCGCCTTCCGGCGTGCCATGGAAGTGCGCCAGCAACACCTGGGCACTGCGGTAGCGCCCCGCCTTGAGCAGACGCACCACTTCACGACACAGTCGGGCATCCTCCCCTTCATGGGCGCACCAGTCGTCGCTTTCCGGTAGACGCTCGACCAGTCCCGGCTCATGCACCAGCAACTGCAGTGCCCGGGCCATCAACCCGAGCGACCCATCCTTCGCTGGCGACTCGCTCCCCGCCGGCGCCTCGACTGTCGGCGGAGCCCCTGTCTCGACGGCCGGGGCGTGCGCCTCGCTCTCGGCCTCCCCGTGGTGCTTCATCAAAGATTCGAAGCTTGACTGGTCGACGCCAGTACGGCGCGAGAGTTCCGTCAGCAACAAGGATTTCAGCACCCCCTCAGGCAGCAGGCCGATCGCCTCGAGCACCTGGCTCGCATAGCGCTCGCGGTCTTCGATACGCGCCAGATCGCGCCCCTGCGAGGCCTGCTCGAACAGGAATTCCGAAAGCGGGCTCGCGCAGGTTACCCTGTCCTCGAAAGCCTTGGCCCCCTCGCGACGCACCAGGGTGTCCGGATCCTCGCCCTCGGGCAGGAACAGAAAGCGTGCCTGACGCCCGTCAATCATCATCGGCAGGGCCGTACGCAGCGCGCGATCCGCTGCCTGACGGCCGGCCTGATCGCCATCGAAGCAGAACACCACCTCATCGACGACTCGAAACAGCCGCGACAGGTGATCCTCGGTGGTTGCCGTTCCCAGCGTGGCCACCGCATTGCGAATACCGAACTGGGCCAGTGCCACCACATCCATGTACCCCTCGACGATCACCAGACGATCCAGCCGGGCATTGGCCTGACGGGCCTCATAAAGACCGTAGAGTTCTCGCCCCTTGTGGAACACCGGCGTTTCGGGCGAATTGAGGTACTTGGGCTTGGCATCGCCGAGCACCCGGCCCCCGAAGGCCACGGTGCGGCCACGAATGTCTCGAATCGGAAACATGACCCGATCGCGAAAGCGATCATAGGTCCGCCCGCTGTCCTCGCGATGAACCAGCAGACCATATTCAATCTGGACGGCCTCGCTGATGCCGCGCTCGCCGAGGTGGCGACGCATTGCCTCCCACTCCGCCGGCGCGAAGCCGATGCCGAAATCCCGCACCACTTCGGGTGAGAGGCCACGTTTGTCGAGGTAGGCCCGAGCCGCCTCCCCTTCCGGCATCTTCAGTCGCTCGCGAAAGAAGCTCGCTGCCAGTTCCAGCAGATTGACGCCTTCCTTTCGCTTGCGCTCGCGCACCTGCTGCCGAGGATCATCATCCCCTTCCCGAGGCACCTCGAGCCCCAGCCGCGCGGCCAGTTGCTCCACCGCCTCGGGGAAGCGCAGGCGATCATATTCCATCAGGAAGCGCAGGGCGTTACCGTGCGCGCCGCACCCGAAGCAGTGATAGAACTGCTTGTCGGCACTGACGGTGAACGACGGCGACTTCTCCTGGTGAAAGGGGCACAGCCCCGAGTGATTGCGACCCGTCTTCTTGAGCTTGACCCGCTCCCCCACGATCTCGACCACATCGGTGCGGGCCAGCAGGTCATCGATGAAACGTTGCGGAATCTGTCCGGCCATTCAGGCTATCCCGAAAGCGGAGGAAGGGGGCGAGAGGAACACTGCAAAAACAAGCGGCCACCGATTGGCGGCCGCTTGGCGTCCTCCCGAGGCGACCCGAGAAGGGTCACCCCAAGTACGGATCAATAGAGCCGTTCGAAACGCTTGCGCTCACGCTGGAGTTTCTTCGCGTGACGCTTGACGGCGGCTGCCGCCTTGCGCTTGCGCTCCGCGGTCGGCTTCTCGTACTGCTCGCGACGGCGAACTTCGGAAAGCACACCGGCTTTTTCACAGGAACGCTTGAAGCGACGCAGCGCGACGTCAAACGGCTCGTTATCGCGTACTTTGACAGAAGGCATTAAGCACTCACCTACCTTGAAAACTTGAGTTCGGTTTGAACGCACGCCTCGGGGGCATTCATCGCGCTTCGCCCGGACGAGCCGCAGCGTGGCGAAACAAATAAAGCGAGCCCCAGGCGCACGACCCAGTCTTGCAGCGCACAGTATTCTAGTCGTCGTGACCTCACCATGCAAACCGTTTCGCGATCTCCAGCCCCTGCCGCCCTGCGCCCAAAACGCGTAGAATACCGCCATTTCCGATCCACCGAGCCATGACCATGCGCGTACTGGGCATCGAGACCTCCTGCGACGAAACCGGCGTCGCCCTCTTTGACACCGAGCGAGGCCTTGCGGCCGACGCCCTGCACAGCCAGATCGCCATGCATGCCGAATACGGCGGCGTGGTACCCGAACTGGCTTCCCGCGACCACACCCGACGCCTGTTGCCACTGATCCAGCGCGTTCTCGACGATGCCGGCGCCAGCCGCCGCGACCTCGACGCCATCGCCTACACCGCCGGCCCGGGACTGGTCGGCGCCCTCATGGTCGGCGCCAGTACGGCCCACGGCATGGCCCGGGCACTCGACATTCCGGTACTCGGCGTGCATCACATGGAGGGACACCTGCTCGCCCCCATGCTGGAAGACGATCCCCCCGATTTCCCCTTCGTGGCCTTGCTGGTCTCCGGCGGGCACACCCAGTTGGTGGAAGTCGCGGGCATCGGACGCTACCGGCTGCTCGGCGAATCGGTGGACGACGCCGCCGGCGAGGCCTTCGACAAGACGGCCAAGATGCTCGACCTGACATATCCCGGTGGCCCGGCGGTGGCACGGCTCGCCGAAACGGGAGACCCGGGCCGACTGCGCTTCCCGCGCCCCATGACCGATCGCCCGGGGCTGGATTTCAGCTTTTCCGGCTTGAAGACCCATACCCTGACCGCCATCCGCCAGCTCGAGGCCGACGGTGCGCTCGATGACCAGGCGCGCGCGGATGTGGCACGCGCTTTCGAGGATGCCGTGGTCGATACCCTGGTGATCAAGTGCCGACGCGCCCTCGACGCCACGGGCCTGACGCGGCTGGTCGTCGCCGGCGGCGTCAGCGCCAATCATCGCTTGCGCGAACGCCTGGAGCGCGAAACCCGTACGCGCGACGCCAGAGTGTACTATCCACGCGGCCGGTTCTGCACCGACAACGGCGCCATGATCGCCTATGCCGGCGCCCAGCGCCTGCGCGCCGGCCAGCACGACGAACCCGGACAGATGCAGGCGGTTCCCCGCTGGCCGCTGGAAACCCTGGCCGAGCCTTGAGCCTCGGCCCCATCCATGGCTCGCGAGCGGCTAGTCGTCCCGGCCGGGACTGGACCAACGCCGCAGATAGAGGGCGTGCCGGATCAGCACCAGCAGCGTGAAGACGATCACCACCTCGGTATAGGCCGGCGCCAGCCAGAGCGTGAACAAGGGCGCCACGGCCGCGCTGGCCAAGGAAGCAAGCGCCGCGGTACGACCGCTCCAGGCCAGCAGGCACCATAACAGCGCGCAGCAAAGCGCCACCCAGGGCGTCAACACGAGCATCACGCCGAAGGCGCAGGCGACGGCCCGCCCGCCCCGAAAGCGATACCAGACAGGATAACTGTGGCCCAGCATGACACCGAGCCCCACGAGCCCCTGCGCCCAGGGCGGTAGATCCCGGAGCAGTGCCAGCCCCAGCACCGGCATGCCCTTGACGGTATCCACCAGCAAGGTCGCCAGCGCCAGGCGCGTGCCATGCAGACGCAACACATTGGAAAAGCCGGGATTGCAAGAGCCGGACAGACGGGGATCGCTCACACCGGCCAGGCGACACACCATCAGGGCGCCGAGCCAAGTGCCACTGAGATAACCCAGGGCCATCAGCGGCAGGGTCGTTTCGAGTGTCGTCAGCACGGCCACGCCTCGAAGAAGGGTTCAACGAGCCATTCTGCCAGCCACACTCTGCCGAGAACAGCGCCCCGCTGTCGTCGGCGAGCGGGCTCGCGTACAATCACTCGCGCCTCCACCGCCAACAGCGCCAGGACCTCCGATGGACCTCGTACTGATCGAAGCACTCAAGGTCGACACCGTGATCGGCGTCTATGACTGGGAACGCACCATGACCCAGACACTGGTGCTGGATCTGGAAATGGCCACCGACATCCGCCCTGCCGCGGCTCGCGATGCCGTCGAGGATACCCTCGACTATGCGGCGATCAGCGAGCGTATCGCAGACTTCGGCGCCAGCCACCGGTTCGAGCTCGTCGAAACCTTCGCCGAACGACTCGCCGAGACGCTGCGCCACGAATATGGCATTGCCTGGCTACGCCTGACACTGCGCAAGCCCGGAGCAGTGCCTGCGGCCAAAGCGGTGGGCGTACGCATCGAGCGCGGCACACGAGAGGTAACGGACTGATGGCTCGGATCAGCGTCAGCATCGGCAGCAACATCGAACGCGAGCACCACGTTCGCGCCTGCCTGGATGCCCTCGCGGAGACCTTCGACGGCCTGCGTGTCTCGAAGGTCTACGAGAGCGAGCCGGTAGGCTTCGAGGACGGTCGCAACTTCTACAACCTGGTGGCTCTGTTCGACTGCGACTGGACGGTGGGCGAACTGCAGGCCTGGTGCAAGCGCCTGGAAGTCGCCCACGGCCGACGCCCCGACAGTCCGAAGTTCAGCCCGCGCACCCTGGACATCGATCTGCTCGACGTAGGCGGCCTCAGCGGCGAGCACGACGGCGTCAGCCTGCCTCGCACGGAGATCCTGCACCACGCCTTCGTGCTCAAGCCACTGGCGGAACTGTTGCCCGACACGCCCCACCCGGTCAACGGTGAACGGTATCGCGACCTGTGGAACGCCCTGGACACCCGCGACCAGCGCCTCTGGCCGGTGAGCTTCATCTGGCAGGGACGCGACCTGTCCCGCGACTAGCCTCCTCGTCACCCTCGAGCCCCGGCTCGCCACGAAGACGAACGGCACTCGCCGATGTCGCAGGCAGCGCCTAACGAGCCTGCGTCATCACCTCATCGATGGCCTCACGACGACGTCGCGCCAGTTCCTCCCCGAGCGCCTTCCCCTGGTAGCCTTCATCGACCAGCGCCTTCGGCAGGATCTGCATCGCCAGCCGCCAGGCCAGCGCCAAATCCTCGGCCAGGGCGGCGTCATCCAGGCTGACCAGCGCGATCAGCGGCGGCACCCGTTCGCTGCGCCGCCAGGCATCGATGCGCTCGAGCCAGGCCATGACCCGCTCGCCATCGACCGCGCCCTCCTCGTGGACCAGACGATGCGTGCAAGCCGCCTGCTCGGCCAGACGACTCACCGCCTTGGGAAGTCGCAACCGCTCGGCCAGCCGGCGCCGCCTCTCTGGTGCCAGATGCTCCACCAGGCGCGCCCAACGCCAGGGTGCCGCCTCATGAGAAGCGATATCCTCCGGTAGACGCTGCAATCGCCCCAGGGCATCATCCAGCTGCGCATCATCCGCCACCAGCTCCGGCATTAGCACCGCCAGGGCGCCACAGTCGTCAAGCGTCTGAAAGTAGACATCGGGCCAGGGTTCGCCCAGGGCCTTCTCGGTTTCCGCCCAGACCCGCTCGGCGACCAGATGAGCGATCTCGCCGCTCGCCACAAGCCGATGCATCAGCGCCAGGGTCTCATCGGCAATGACGAAGCCCAGGCCGGCATAGCGTGCCAGGAAACGGGCGACCCGCAGCACCCGCAGTGGGTCCTCGATGAATGCCGGCGAGACATGACGCAGCACCCTGGCCTCCAGGTCGTCGCGGCCGCCGAAAGGATCGACCAGCTCGCCCGACGGCGTCTCGGCCATGGCATTGATGGTCAGGTCGCGCCGCGCCAGATCCTCCTCGAGGGTGACCGACGGACTGGCGTGGATCTCGAAGCCGGTGTAACCGTGCCCCGACTTGCGCTCCGTACGCGCGAGGGCGAATTCCTCATGACTCTCGGGATGCAGGAAGACCGGGAAGTCGCGCCCCACCGGCTTGAAACCGCGCTGCCGCATAGCCTCGGGCGTGGCGCCGACCACGACCCAATCAACATCGGTGACCGGCCAGCCCAGCCGGGCGTCGCGCACGGCGCCACCGACCCGGTAGACATCGAGGCCGTCGAGACGACGATCAGGCTTCGTCGGCATCACCGGCGACCACCCGTTCGGGATGCTGCATCTGCCAGCCGGTGAAGCCGCCATCCAGACTGTAGACGTCGTCGAAGCCCTGACCCGCCAGCCAGGTGGCGGCCTGCTGGCTGGAATGGCCGTGATAGCAGACCACCACCAGCGGCTGCTCGCGATCGGCTTCGGCCAACAGCGCGGGTACCCCCTCGTTATCCAGATGACGGCTGCCAGGTAGATGGCCGGCGGCAAAACTGGCCGGGTCGCGAATGTCGACCAGCGTCAGCGGCCGCGCCGCATCCAGCCAGCCGCTCAGGGTGGCGGCATCCAGATGCTGGAAGGAAGAAGATGTCATGCGAGCCTCCGTCGTCGGAAGGAAAATGTCAGCGCCAGCCGGGCACGCTGATGCGTTCGCCGGTCTCGAGATTCAGTGCGGTCAGCTCGCCGCCCCAGACACAACCGGTATCCAGAGCCTCGGCATTGACGCGGCTGCCCGGCGTATGCCCCTGCAATGCCGCCCAATGACCGAACAGCAGGCGCACTCGGTCGCGACGGGCGAACTGAAACCAGGGCGCGAAGCCGTCAGGTGCGCTGTCGAGCCCTTCCTTGGCGGCGAAATCGAGACATCCCTCGGCATCGATGAAGCGCATCCGCGTGAAGGTATTGACGATCACCCGCTGGCGCTCGATGCCCTCGAGATCCTCGCGCCAGCATGATGGCTCGTTGCCATACATGCGTTCGAGGAAGTCCCCGGCACGCTCGCCGCTCAGGCAAGCCTCGACTTCGCCGGCCAGGCGCTCGGCCTGGTCGGCCTCCCAATGCGGGGGCACACCGGCATGCGTCATCAGCGTCTCGCCTCGACGCACCAGCAAGGGACGACTCTGCAGCCAGTCGAGCAGTGCCTCGCGATCGGGCGCCTCGAGGATGGCCGCCAGGGTGTCCTTGCGCTTGAGCCCGGCACCGCCTCGCGCCACGGCCAGCAGGTGCAGGTCATGGTTGCCCAGCACCACCTCAGCACACTCGCCCAGCGCCATGACCTCGCGCAGGCAGTCGAGCGAGGCCGGCCCACGATTGACCAGGTCGCCAGCCAGCCAGAGTCGATCACGGCGCGGATCGAACGACAAGCGCTCGAGCAGGGCAACGAATTCGGCATGGCAACCCTGCAGGTCACCGATGGCATAGGTGGACATGCTCGCTCCTGTTGTGGTGAGGGGATGACATGAGCGGGTCGATACAAGCCATGGCGCTCAAGCCCCGGCCTCAATGCACCTGGTTCGGCCCGGCCAGCCGAAAGGGCGCGACGGGCACCTCGAAGGGCCGCTGGGTGGCGGTGTCGACGCAGGTGAAGGCCCCCTCCATGACCCCTACGGGGCCATCGAGGATCGCCCGGCTGGTATAGCGGAAGGTCTGCCCGGGCGCGATCATCGGCTGCTGGCCGACCACGCCCTTGCCCCTGACCTCCTGCACCTGACCACTACTCTGGGTGATGATCCAGTGACGCGCCATCAGTTGCATGCTGTGCCGGGAATGATTGTGCACGGTGATGGTATAGCTGAACACATAACGTCGTTCCGAGGGTGCCGATTCGTCGACGCAGAAGGCTGGCTCGACATCGACATGCACCTGTTCGCTCTGGGGGACGGCATCCATCAGTTCCCCTCCTCCGTCAGGTGATCGGCGATGCGCACGAATTCTGCCACCGAAAGCGTCTGAGGGCGACGCCCCGGATCGATGTCCAGCGCCGACAATGCCTCGCCCGACAGGCGCCGCTTGAGGTTGTTGCGCAACGTCTTGCGCCGCTGGGCAAAGGCCTCGCGCACCACCTCGAACAGCAGCACCTCGTCCCGGGCGCGATGCGGCGGGACCTCGTGCGGCGTGAGCCGCACGATGGCCGATTCCACCTTGGGACGAGGCACGAAGGCCTCCGGCGGCACGGTGAACAGCGACTCGACATGACAATGGTACTGAGCCAGCACCGAGAGGCGACCGCGTTCGGCATCACCGGGCGCGGCCGAGAGACGCTCGACCACTTCCTTCTGCAGCATGAAGTGCATGTCCGCCACGGCCTCGCCGGCCGCCAGCAGGTGGGAGATCAGCGGTGTGGAAATATTGTAGGGCAGGTTTCCCACCACGCGCAGAGCGGGGCCGTCGCCTCTCAGCTCACGAAAATCGAACTTGAGGGCATCACCCTCGTGGATGACGAACCCCGGCTTGTCGAAGAACTGGACACGCAGCCCCGGTATCAGGTCACGATCCAGCTCGATCACTTCGAGTTGCCCCTCTGCCGCCTCGAGCAGGGGCTCGGTCAGCGCTCCCTGACCTGGACCGACTTCCACGAGCCGCTGGCCGGGCCTGGGGCCGATGGCTCGTACCAGCCGGGAAATGATGCCGGGGTCACGCAGGAAATTCTGGCCGAAGCGCTTGCGTGCGCGATGACCCGTGGGGCGGGATGACATTCAGGGGTGTCCTTCTATCGCTATGATCTTCTGTGCATCACGCGCCGCGCTGCACCATCTCGATGGCCAAGCTCACGGCAGTGATCAGGCTGCCCGGATCGGCCGAACCGCAACCGGCGAGATCCAACGCCGTGCCATGATCCACCGAGGTACGAACCCATGGCAGGCCCAGGGTGATATTGGCAGCGCGTCCGAAACCAGCGTACTTGAGCACCGGCAAGCCCTGGTCATGATACATCGCCAGGACGGCATCGGCTCGGGCCAGATGATGCGGGGTGAACAGGGTATCCGCCGGTAACGGCCCGTCAAGCGTCAGCCCTTCTGCACGCAGCGCCTCCAGGGTCGGGATGATGACATCGAGTTCCTCGCGCCCCAGATGCCCGCCTTCCCCGGCATGGGGATTGAGCCCGCAGACCAGGATGCGTGGCGACAGGACACCGAAACGATGTCGCAGTTCGGCATCGAGGATACGCAGGATACGCGTCAGGCGAGGCCCGGTCACGGCATCGCCCACCTCGCGAAGCGGCAGATGAGTGGTGGCAAGGGCGACTCGCAGCGCTGTCTCGCCATGCCAGGTGGATGACATGGCATGCAGAGCCGGATCGGTGGCGAGCATCATGACGACCTCATCGACACCGCAGGCATCACGCAGGTATTCGGTATGGCCCCGGAAGTCGGCATGGCCCGCCTCGATGATCACCCCCTTGTGCAGGGGCGCGGTGACCATGCCCGCCGCCTCGCCAGCCTGGCAGGCGGCCACGGCCCGGCCCAGGGTCTCCAGCACGTAAGCGGCATTACGTGCCTCCAGCTCCCCAGGCCGACAAGGTGCCCTCAGTGCGACGGGCCATACCGGCAGCACGCCGGCGCGGGGCACCGGTGGCGTCTCTCCCGGGGCGAGTGCGAGAACCGTGACGTCACAACCGACGGCTCGAGCGCGATCCTCGAGCAACGCCGGGTCGCCCACCGCCACGACACGCGCGGAGGTCGGCATGTCGCGTGCCATCACCACCGCAAGCTCGGGGCCGATGCCGGCCGGCTCGCCGGTGGTCAGAGCAAGAACGGGTAGGTCAGTGTCGCTCACGACTCCGATCCGAGGCGCTCTTCCACAAAGGCCTGAGAGCGAATCTCCTGCACCCAGGCTTCCATCTCGTCGTTGGCCTTGCGCTGGAACAGCGCCTGACGGGCCTGCTCGGCCGTCACTCCGCCCCCCTGCTGTTCAATGAAACGCTCGACCTCGGCCTCGGAGATGCTGACCCGGCTGCCGACACGGCGCTGCTGGATCTGACGCATCAAGAGTTCACGGCGCACCTGATCGCGCACCACGCCGAGCGACAGCCCATCGGCCTCCAGGGCATCGGCGAACTGTTCCAGGGTCATGCCATTGTTCTGGGCGATGGCCCGCACCTGACGGTTGAGCTCGGTATCGTCCACGCTGAGATTGGCTTCCCGCGCCATCTGCAACTGGATCTCCTCGACGACCAACCGGTCGAGCACCCGCTGACGCAGCACGTCATCCGGCGGCATCTGCATGCCCTGGGATTCCAGCTGGGCACGGGTCCGTGCCACGCGATCCTCGAGCTGGGAGTTCATGATCGCGCCCTCGTTGACCACCGCCACGATGCGGTCCAGGGGCTGACGCGCCTCCTGGGCCATGGCGGCCCCCACCGGCGCCAGGCCGAGGCACAGGGCCAGTGTCAGGGTGGCAATATGTCGGCTGCGCATGTCTATCCTTCCTTTCGTCATGATGGGTAGCGAGAACGCCTGAAGATGGCGGTCTTGCGCGGTTTCAGGCACCGATCAGGGGCGGCCGAAGTCGGTGCCACGATAGCCGGGGACCGACGATTCGAAAAAGCCTCCGGCCTCCCCGCCGACGCCGCCCAGGCCCTTGAACACGAAACGCAAGAAGAGCCCGCGATCGGTGGTATCGTCCTCGATGGTATTGGCGGTGTCCTCGTCATCGATCCACTCGCGCCACACCAGCTGCAGACCATAGCAGCAGTCGTTCCACTGCACACCCGCCAGTTGCTCGAGCATCCGGTCATTCGTGTTGTCGTAACGTACCCCACCGATCAGGTCCAGGCGATCCATCGCCTTGTAGGCGAAGGAAGCGGAGAACTCTTCTAGATCGTAAGTCCGGGTGTCCTCGAGATCCTCAGCGGGCTCGAAGCCTTCGAGTTGCCAGCGATAGCCGAGGTTCAACACATGCCCGGCCTCGGCCCGGTATTGCACATCGAATCCCGTGCTTTCGGTGCGACTCTTGCGGTCGTCGTAGAGCCACTCCCAGCGAGTGCGCCAATGATCGTCGATCCGCCAGTCGAGCTGCGTCACCCAGGGCGAGCGTTGACGAGTGGCCCGATAACGCTCATCCGGATCCTCGGGCAGAGTGTCGGAATTCCCTTGCATGTCAATGTGCCGATCCTCGAAGTAGGCCGCCTGGCCCAGCCCGAAGGAAAGCCGTTCACGACCGCTGCTGTCCTCGAGAAAACGGCTCTTCACGCCATAGGAGAGCCGGTTGAGATCACCGACGCGATCACCGCCGCTGAAGCGATAGGGCGACCATAACTGGTTCCAGGAAAAGGCCAGCTCCGAGGTGTCGAAGTCGGGAAACTCGCTCTGGTCCCGCGCCGGCACGTACGCATAGTTGAGCCGGGGCTCCAGGGTCTGGCGGAAGGCATCACCACCGAATTCGAGATCACGCTCGAAGACCAGCCCGGCATCCACGGAAGCCACCGGCAGCGTGCGCGTCAGGCTCTCGTCGCGGTCGGTGAGACGATCGCCATAATCCAGCTCATAGCTGGTATGGTGCAGCTGCAGTCGTGGCTCGAAAAAGCCCCAGGTCGTATCGCCTCGCCAGCCGACGGCCGGCGTCAATTGCAGCCGAGCCCCGTTGGCCGCCTCGCGCAGCGGCACCTGGCGCTGACGGTCCTTGTAATCGTAGAAGCCCTGTTCATCACCCTCGATATCACGCCAGAAGTAGGTCGCGTTGGCCTTCCACTCCTCGTAGAAACCGACATCCTGCTGCCAGCGCGCCTCGGCGGTCAGGCTCGGCAACCGGTAGAACGGCTTGTCGTTCTCGTCCAGGGGATCGTCCAGCACCTGATAGCCCTGGGCCTTGCCCTCCAGCCGCCAGGTATCGCCACGGTATTCGATCTGTGCCAGGCGCTTCATGCTCTGGGTGTCGGTGTCGCCGAACGTCTGGCCGAAGTCATCGAAATAGTTACCATCGCTGGCGGCGCCATAGCGCAGCTGATAGCGGGTACGCTCATCGACGCGGCCAGCGTGGCGATAATCGAGGTACCAGCGGGCATCGCCATCCTCCAGCGTCGAATAGGCCGACGCTTCATCGCCGGCACGTCGGTCGTCGGCAATATAGGCGCCCTCGATGGTGCCCGCGTCGGAGGGCAGCAAATAGCGATATTCGCCGCCGAGCAGCAGGCCACGATCGCTGATCACCCGAGGCGTGATGGTGGCGTCCTGATTGGGCGCGATGTTCCAGTAGAAGGGCTGGGCATAATCGAGCCCGTCACCGGAAACCCCGAGTGTCGGCCACAGAAAGCCGGTCTGGCGACGCTCGTCGATGGGGAAACGGACCCAGGGCCAGTAGAAGACCGGCACCTCGCCGACCTCGAGGCGAGCATGGCGCGCGGTGCCGAAACCGCTCTGCCGATCCAGCTCGATGTCATTGCCCACCAGGCGCCACAGGTCGTTGCCCGGCTCACAGGTGGTGAAACTGGCCTCGGTGAGCTGATAGCGCCCTTCCGCGACACGCGCCAACTGCACGGCATCGCCGCGCAACCGCTGTTCATGGGCCACATAGTGTGCCTGATCGATGCTCGCCGCCTCGCTGTCCAGCGAGAAGGAGGCGGCATCACCACGCACCAGCAAATTGTGATCACGCAACGCCAGCGGCCCTTCGGCCACCACACGCTCGCGGGAAGCCGGCACTCGCACCTGCGGCGCCTCGAGCTGGGTATCGCCACGGCGCAGTACCACTTCACCGCTGAGGACCGTCTCACCATCCTCGCCGTACTGACCGTCATCGGCCTCGCTTGCCACCTTGCCTTCGGGTGGCGCCGCCAGCCGATACGACGGCATCTGGTAGTATCCCCGACACAAGGCTCCCTCGGGGCGATCCTCGCCCCATGGGTGCCAATCCAGCTGCTCGGCCGGCAATGACTCGGGGGGCGCTGCCCACAGCGGGGCAGTCACCATGCTCGAGGTCACAAGGCCGGCCAGGGCCGTCCAGGAGGATCGATTGCCCATGTTCAACGATGTCCTTGGCGGAGTGAATCGGTATTATACAGCCCCAGAACGAGCTGTCCCGCCGACGAGCCCTGTCATCGCCGACGACATCGGGCTTCAGCATGCGGCGACGCCTTGGGGTCGTCAACCAAAGGACGTCCCGGACCGAACGAAACAGAGGTGAAGATGCCAGAGGCCGACACGACCTCGCGCCATGCCGCCCTTCTCGCGTGGGCCGCCGAACGCCACGGGATTGCGCCCGCCGCCCTCGACCTGCGCCTGGCCGCCGACGATGCCAGCTTCAGACGCTATTTTCGGCTGGTCCTTCCCGATGGCACCCAACGTATCCTCATGGACGCGCCGCCGGACAAGGAAGACAGCGCCCCCTTCGTGGCCATTGCCCGCCGCTGGGCGGACGCCGGCCTGCCGGTCCCCGACCTTTATGCCGTGGACCTGGACGCCGGTTTCCTGGAGCTCGAGGACCTCGGTGACACGCCCCTCCAGCACTGCTTCGAGACGTCAGAGGCCCCGATCACCCAGGCCTGGCACGACCGGGCCCTGGCATTGCTCGACATGTTGCAGAATCGTGCCGACCCGGCAGGATTGCCGGCCTACGACGCCAGCCTGCTGGGTCGCGAACTGGACCTCTTCACGACCTGGAGCCTGGAGCGCTGGCTGGCATTGCCCACCCCGCCAAGCTGGCCCGCGCTTCGTCAGTCTCTGATCGATACCGCCCTGGCCCAGCCGGTGGTGACCGTGCATCGCGACTTCGATGCCATGAACCTGATGGTGGTCGACGACGAGCTGCGCCTGATTGATTTTCAGGACGCCGTGGCCGGCCCCTTGAGCTATGACCTGATCTCGCTGCTGCATGGCCGCTATTGCCGATTTTCGGCAAGCCGTCGCCACGCCTGGATCGAGGCATTCCGCCAGCGAGCCGTGGCCGATGGCCGCCTGGACAGCATCGAACCACAGTCATTTCACCACTGGGTCGCCTGCATGGCCGTGCAGCGTGCTCTCAAGGTCATCGGAATCTTCTGCCGCTTGACGCTGCGAGACAGCCGCCAGGGCTATCTCGCCCGCATACCGCATTTTCTCGACCACCTGGAGGATGCCCTGGCAGAACTGGACGAGCTGGCCGATTTCCGGCACTGGGTCGCCGATACCCTTCGTCCGGCCCTGCTGGCCAAGCTGGCGGCCCAAGGCATCACCTGGGAGCACGTGGCATGAAGGCGATGATCCTGGCCGCGGGGCTCGGCACTCGCATGCGTCCGCTTACCGACCATTGCCCCAAGCCGCTGCTGGAAGCCGGCGGCAAGCCGCTGATCGTCCATCATCTGGAACGATTTGCCCATGCCGGCATCCGGGAGCTGGTGATCAACGTCAGCTACCGCGCCGAGCAGATCGTCGATGCCCTGGGCGATGGCAGCGCCTTCGGTGTGTCCATCGCCTGGAGCCATGAAACGACCCCCCTGGAGACCGGCGGTGGCATTCGCCAGGCTCTGCCCCTGCTCGGCGACGAGCCCTTCCTGCTCGTCAACGGCGATGTCTGGTGCGATCTCGATCCCGCCACGCTGCCATCATCGCTGGGCACCGACCTGGCGCGGCTCGTGCTGGTCGACAATCCGGACCATCATCGCGATGGCGACTTCTTGCTCGATGCAAACGGTCGCGTTCGAGAAGGGCCTGGCCCGCGCCTGACCTATGCCGGGATCGCCCAGCTCGACCCCGCCCTGGTCGCCGATCGGGACGAGGGCTCCTTCGCCCTGGCGCCGCTGCTGCGTGCCGCCATGGCCGACGATAGAGTCACCGGCCATCATCACCGGGGACAGTGGGTCGACGTGGGCACTCCCGAACGACTCGCTTCCCTGGACCGGATCCTGCGGGGCTGAGTCAAACGCCGGCAACTGCTATGCTGACGCCCCCTACTCGTCTTCTGAATGAATAAGGATACCTTGCGCCATGAAAGCCAGCGTCAAATGGACAGACGGTCGCCAGTTCGTCGCCGAGGCCGGCAGCGGCCATAGCGTGGTGATCGACGGGCCGCCCGACCACGGCGGCCGCAACACCGGCCCGCGTCCCATGGAGATGCTGCTTATGGGCATGGGCGCCTGCACCTCCTTCGACGTCCTGGAAATCCTCGAGAAGTCCCGCGCTCCGGTATCGGACTGCGTGGCCAGCATCGAGGCCGAACGCGCCGACAGCGTGCCCAGTGTCTTCACCAAGATTCATGTGCACTTCACCGTCAGCGGCCAGGGACTCAAGGAAAAGCAGGTCAAGCGTGCCGTGGAACTCTCCGCCGAAAAATATTGCAGCGCCTCGATCATGCTGGCCAACGGCGGCGTCGACGTGACGCATTCCTTTACCATCGTCGAACAGTGAGGCACACGCCCGGGCAATACGGAAAAAAACATGGCTTGCCGGGTGCGCGCCCACCAAGGGCTGTGCATAATACGCGCCTTCACATCGCCACGCGTCTTCCGGCGCGTTCGTCGGGATGCACACCATCAGCCATATCGAAGGAGGCTCGGACGTGACCGGCAATCTCCGACTCCACGGGTTCAATAACCTGACCAGCTCCCTGAGCTTCAACATCTACGACATCTGCTACGCCAAGACCGAGGAGCAGCGGCAGGCCTACATCGATTACATCGATGAGCTCTACAATGCCGAGCGTCTCACCCAGATTCTCAAGGATGTCACCAACATCATCGGCGCCCAGGTGCTCAATATCTCCCGTCAGGATTACGAGCCCCATGGCGCCAGCGTGACCATCCTGATCGCCGAGCACGAGCTGGAAGAGGCGGCGCCCGAACAGATGGCCCCCGGCCCCGGCCCCTTGCCCGAAACCGTGGTCGCCCATCTCGACAAGAGCCACGTCACCGTCCACAGCTACCCGGAATCGCATCCCGACAACGGCATCAGCACCTTTCGCCTGGACATCGACGTTTCCACCTGTGGCCAGATCAGCCCGCTGAAGGCCCTCAACTATCTGATCCACAGCTTCGACTCCGACATCGTCACCATGGACTACCGGGTACGTGGCTTCACCCGGGACGTGGATGGCCGCAAGTTGTTCATCGATCATGACATCACGTCCATCCAGGACTACCTGGCCGAAGACACCAAGCGCGCCTACCAGATGATCGATGTCAACGTGTATCAGGAAAACATGTTCCACACCAAGATGCTGCTCAAGGACTTCGAGCTGGACAACTACCTGTTCGGCACCTCGCGACGCGACATCTCCTTCGAGGAAGCGCGCGACATCGAAGGCCGGCTACGCAAGGAAATGCTCGAGATCTTCTACTCGCGGAACCTGGACTGACCCGCTGCGGCGCGCGGGAGCTGTAAGCCTTAAGCTGTAAGCAAAAGCGAACCCCACCCTGACAAGCTCGGGGTGGGGTTCGCTTTTTAGGGTTCTTTCGGCTTCGAGCTTATGGCTCGCCCCAAAGGGGCTTTCAAAGCCTGTAGACAGACTTGGTCATCACCTTGGACATCAGCGTCATGCCGACCTTGACCGGCGCCGGGAAACGCGCCCCACCGGCTTCCAGAGCCTGATGGGCATGATGGGCCTCGTCGATGGCCATCTGGCGGAGCACCGCCCTGGAACGACGATCGCCAGGCGGCAACTTTTCCATATGCTCATCGAGATGGCGCCCCACCTGCTCCTCGGTGGCAGCCACGAACCCCAGACTGACACGATCGCCCACGGCTCCCGCCACGGCGCCTATACCGAAGGACGCAGCATAGAACAGCGGATTCAGCAGGCTGGTACGGCCATCGAGTTCCTGCAGGCGGGCATCGCACCAGGCCAGATGATCGACTTCCTCCTGAGCGGCCTCTTCCATCTGGCCACGTACCTCGGGCAGCTTGGCGGTCAAGCCTTGTCCCTGGTAGAGCGCCTGGGCACAAACCTCGCCGGTATGATTGATGCGCATCAGCCCGGCGGCATGACGTCGCTGCTCGTCGTCGAGCGCCTCGTCCTGTATCTCGTCGGCGGCAGGCGAAGGCCGCGAGGGCTGAGCTGCCCTGGGCACCAGGGTGCGCAATACGGTATCGAACTGGTGGATCAGGTCGTCGGCGCGGGAATATTGACGAGTCATGGCACCCCCTCGTGAGATCAGTCACGACATTGTAACCGAGCCATTGGCCGCGCACAGCGCCCGGAATACGAAACGCCGCCTTGCGGGCGGCGCTACGAGATGCACCCGATGCGTCGAGCGCTTGCGACAGCACAGCCTGACGCCGCGCGGGTTCCGGCTATCCAGCCGGCCAAGTGAAGCGACGACCGCCCATCAGGTGCATATGAATATGATAGACCGTCTGGCCGCCCTGGTCATTGCAGTTCATCACCACCCGATAGCCATCGTCGGCGAACCCCTGCTCCTTGGCCAGATGCGCGGCGGTGTACTGCAGGCGCCCCACCAGGGCCAGATCGCCCTCTTCGATGTCGTTCAGGGTCGCAATGTGCTTTTTCGGCACCACCAGCATATGGATCGGCGCCTTGGGATCGATATCGTTGAAGGCCAGAACGTCATCGTCCTCGTAGACGATATCGGCGGGAATCTCGCGATTGATGATCTTGCAGAACAGGCAGTCCATGTCAGGCTCCAGGGGAAGGCATCGACGAAAACGCTACCCCACGAGAGTAACGGTCGAAAAGGGCGCTGTCAGTCCCGACCGGCTCAACGAAACCGCCGCTGAGCCAGCAGGTGTCGCACCAGCGGGGCCAGGATCAGTTCCATGGCCAGCGACAGACGCGACCCGGGCACCACCAGAGTATGGGGGCGGCTCATGAAGGAGTCCTGGATCATCGCCAGCAGATACGGGAAATCCACGGTGGCTGGGTCGCGAAAACGGATCACTACGAAGGATTCGGCATCGGTGGGGATGTCCTGCACCTCGAAAGGGTTGGAGGTATCCACCGTGGGCACGCGCTGGAAATTGATATGGGTCCGCGAGAACTGGGGCAGGATATAGCGCACATAATCGTCCATGCGCCCCAGGATGGTGTCGATCACCGCTTCCTGGGTGTAACCCCGCGCCTGGATGTCACGATCAATCTTCTGGATCCACTCCAGATTCATGGTCGGCGCCACGCCCACCAGCAGGTCGACGTGTCGGGCGATGTCATGCTCGGCCGTGACCAGGCCACCGTGCAGCCCTTCGTAGAACAGCAGGTCGGTGCCCGAGGGCAGCGACTGCCATTCGGTGAAGGTCCCGACCTGGTAGCCGGCTTCGATCATCGACTTGTCTTCGGCATGGATGTAATGCCGATAGGTGCCGACGCCGTTTTCGCCATACTCCAGGAACAGCTCCTCGAGCTTGTCGAGCAGGTTGGCTTCCACCGCGAAGTGAGAGAGCTCGTCCTTGCGCTCGGGCTCCTCGCGGAACATGCGCGCCAGTTCCTGGCGGGTATAGCGATGAAAGGCATCGCCGTCGACGAAGGCCGCGTGCACATCCTCGCGGGCGAACATGCGCTCGAAGGTACGTTTCACGGTGGTCGTGCCCGCCCCGGACGAGCCGGTGACAGCGATGATCGGATACTCCCGTGACATCAGTCGTTCCCCATCAGACGGTCTGCCAGGGTAGCGGGTACCGGCGCTGGGCGTCCCGTATCGGGATCAATCAACATCAGATTGAGACGCGCGGTTGCCACGCTGCGGTCATCCGACTCGCGGCGCAGACGATGGTAGACGGCGATCGACTTGCGCGACGGCGCGGGAATGCCGGTCTCGATCATCAGGGCATCCGGCCAGCGTGACTCGGCCTGATATTGCACTGCCAGATCCGCCACCACGCAGAGATAGCCCTCCATGTCGCCCTCGGAGAGTCCCAGGCTGGCCAGGGCTTGAACGCGCGCCTCGTGCATCAGCGACACCACGGCGTCATGCCCGAGATGACGCCCGTAGTTCATGTCGGTGACACGCACCGTCAAGCCATGGCGATGACGCACATCCGCTTCAGGAAACTCGAGCCTGACGCGTTCCATGTTGCGACCTCCTGAAATGTTCTTGCGAGCGGAATATCACGCGCCCAGGTGCCTCTCAGCCGTCATCGCGCTCGATGGCGCGATGAGCGATATCACGACGATAGGCGACATCGGGCCAGTCGATCTCGGCCAGGCCGCGATAGGCCAGATCCCTGGCTGCCGAGATTCCCTTGCCCAAGGCAGTCACACAAAGCACTCGGCCGCCGGCGGTCACGACCTCATTCCCCTCGCCGAACCGGGTTCCGGCATGGAAGACCTTGCAGCCGGTGGCGTCGGCGGCCTCGAGACCGGTGATGACATCGCCCTTGCGATACTCGCCGGGATAACCGCCGGCCGCCATCACCACGCCCACGGCATCGCGCGCGTCCCAGTCACAGGAAAGCCCGTCGAGCTTGCCTCGGGCACCGGCCAGGCACAGTTCGGCGAAATCCGAGGTCAGGCGCATCATGATCGGCTGGGTCTCGGGGTCGCCGAACCGACAGTTGTACTCGATCACCTTGGGATTGCCTTCGGCATCGATCATCAGCCCCGCATAGAGAAAGCCGGTGTAGGGATGGCCTTCCTCGGCCATGCCTCGCACCGTGGGCTCGATGATCCGGGCCATGATGCGCTCATGGACCTCGCGGGTGACCACCGGCGCCGGCGAATAGGCGCCCATGCCGCCGGTATTGGGACCGGTATCGCCATCGAGGGCACGCTTGTGGTCCTGGCTGGTCGCCATGGGCAGCACCGTGTTGCCATCTACCATGACGATGAAGCTGGCCTCCTCGCCCTCGAGGAATTCCTCGATCACCACGCGCGCACCAGCATCGCCGAAGGCATTGTCCTCGAGCATGTCGCGAATCGCCGCCTCGGCCTCGGCTTCGGTCATGGCCACGATGACGCCCTTGCCAGCCGCCAGGCCATCGGCCTTGATGACGATCGGAGCCCCCTTCTCGGCGAGATAGTCGAGCGCCGGCTCCACCGCGACGAAGGTGCGATACTCGGCGGAAGGAATCGCATGGCGTGCCAGAAAATCCTTGGTGAAGGCCTTGGATCCTTCGAGCTGAGCCGCGCCGGCCGTGGGGCCGAAGATTGTCAGCCCGGCCTCACGGAACCGGTCCACCACGCCGTCGACGAGCGGCGCCTCGGGGCCGACGATCGTCAAATCGATGTCCTCGTCGCGCGCGAAAGCCACCAGGCCATCCAGGTCGTCGACGCCGATCGCCACGTTTTCGAGCCCCGGCTCACGGGCGGTGCCGGCATTGCCCGGGGCCACGTGGACGGACTCGACCCGAGCCGACTGGGCGACCTTCCAGGCCAGGGCGTGTTCGCGGCCACCGCCGCCGATGATCAGAACCTTCATCCGCTGCTCTACCTCAATACCTCGGGGAAACGTCGCGGCATTATGTCAGAAACTCGCCGCGACCGCCGCCCGATCACGACTTGTCGTTGTCGTCGTCGTCCTGCTTGTTGCGGTTGCCACCCAGATTCTGCTGCCAGAAACGCATGTTCTCCTCGGCCAGCTCGCGCATCAGCTCCATGGGCGTGTGCCGCATGGCCTGCTGCCACTGGTCCTGCATGTGCTTCTGCTGTTCCAGCATCAGGCGAGTCCCCTGCTCCAGGTAACGCGCCAGGGGCAGCGGCTTGGCCATGTCGTAGACCCGGATGAACTGGGCCAGCAGGTCGTTGGAAAAGACTTCAGCCTCGCCATCGGCCTGCTCCTGCTCGATGATGATCGACAGCAGGATGGTACGCGTCAGATCCTCGCCGGACTTGGCGTCCTCAACCCGGAAAGGTACCTCGTCGAGCACCAGGCTACGCAGGTCCTCAAGGGTTACATAGCGGCTCTGTTCGGTATCATAGAGCCGACGGTTGGCATACTTGCGTATCACGCGCACGGCGCTGCTCCTTGTCATTGTCGACTGGGCGATCGCCCTTCATCCAAGTATTGTGCACCGCGCCACCCACCATGCAAGGCACCCGGGGAAAATCGGCAAGCGCCGCCAGGGTCCCTTCCATCCACCACAAGGTATCACGAGACGCCATGAACCTGATCCTGCTCTCGCCCGAGGACCTCGAGACCGGGCAACTGGCCCGGGTCCGCGACCCTCGCCGACTGGCGCACCTCCGCGACGTGCATCGAGCGCGCGTCGGCGACACCCTGACACTGGGGATCGAAAACGGTCTCCTGGGACGCGGCACCCTGCTCGAGCACCGCGACGACGAGGCTCTGTTCGATGTCAGCGGTCTCGGGGAAGCACCACCGCCAGCCTTGCCGGTTCACCTGGTCCTAGCACTGCCTCGCCCGCGCATGCTGGCACGCAGCCTCGAGCACGCCACGGCCCTGGGCGTGAAATCCCTGACCCTGCTCAATACCCGTCGCGTGGAAAAGAGCTACTGGCAGTCGCCAGAACTCGGCGCAGACAAGATCCATCGCCACCTGGTCCTCGGTCTCGAGCAGGCGCGCGATACCCGATTACCCGAAGTGACGCTGGCCAAGGGCTTCCGCCCCTTCGTCGAGGACCACCTGCCGGAACTGCTGGCATCTCGCCGCGGGCTGGTGGCACACCCCGGCATGCCGGAGGCCTGCCCACGCGGCGTCGATGAACCGACTCTCCTGGTCGTCGGCCCGGAGGGCGGTTTCATTCCCTGGGAAGTCGACAAGCTCCTCGAGGCAGGGTGTCAAGGCGTGCACCTGGGGCCTCGCATCCTGCGGGTGGAAACCGCCGTCACCGCCCTGCTGGCACGCCTTGCCTGAAGACCGACGAGGGCTCACTCCTCGTCGGGGTCGAAAGCCACCAGCGGCGAGTCGGTATCGCAATCCGGCTCGGTGGTGAAGGTCTCGCGCACATCCAGCACGCCGAGATGGCCGATGGAGCGACGGCCCAGCAGCATCGGGTAATTCATTTCCTCGCGATTGCGCAGGCTGAACTGCTCCTCGTAGCGTGTATCTCCCACGCAGACCTCGAGCAGCACCACCGGCCGCTCGTCCCGACCGCCCGCACCGCGCACCGTCAGGTCGCGATAGAGCGGACGTTCCAGACGCTCGGAGAAACGCTCGCCATTGGCCTCGTTCTCGAGCTTGAGTCGGAAGCTCACCCACTCCTCGCCGTCCTTCTCGAAGACCTCGATGTCACGAGCATCCAGCGACGAGGTCAACGCACCGCTATCCAGCTTGGCCTTGATCTCCACATTCCCGGGCTCGAGCGTGACCTTCTCCACCCAGCCAAGCGGCTGATCCGCGTCATGCTGCTCATCGGCGGCCATCGCCCACGAGGAGCACAACACCAAGGACAACAGCAGAGGACGAAGCATCGCATTCATGAAGGGCTCTCCTTGATCGTAACGACGACGTACTATCTATTTGCCGTGCTATTCCATGCCATGCGTGTCAGCGACGCAGGCGCTCGAGCAACGCCTTGGTCGCGAAACCATCGGGCGTCACACCGATCTGTCGCTGAAAGGCACGCAGCCCACGACGGGTATTCGGCCCCAGAATGCCGTCGGGAGTTCCCACGTCGAAGCCTCGATCGTCGAGACGCTGTTGCATCTCGCGCACCTCGCTGCGTTTCAGGGGCGGCTGCTCGCGTGGCCAGTCACCCTGAATGCCATCGCGTCCGGCGATCCTGTCACTCAGCGTTGCCACCGCAAGCGCGTAACTGGTGGCATTGTTGTAACGCAGGATGGTCCGGAAGTTGTGGCCAACCAGGAAGGCCGGCCCCTGAGCACCGGCCGGGGTGATCACCGAGGCCGAGGCAAGGTCGGGTAGCGGCTGGCCATCCCAGGAACGCACGCCGGCCGCCGCCCACTCGGCACTGGAACGCCGGATATCGGGCTCAGTCAGGGTATAATCGAAACCTTGTGGCAGGCGCACCTCGGTCCCCCAAGGCTCGCCTTCCCGCCATCCAGCCTCGTCGAGATAATTCGCCGTGGAGGCCAGGACATCGGCGATGTTGCTCCAGATATCCCGGCGACCGTCACCGTCACCGTCCACGGCATGGGCCAGGAAGCTGGAGGGAATGAACTGGGTATGCCCCATGGCACCGGCCCAGGAGCCTTTCATGCGTTCCGGGGAAATATCGCCGGCCTCGATGATGCGCAGAGCGGCAAGCAGCTCGCCTCTGGCGAAGTCACGGCGGCGGCCGTCATGGGCCAGCGTGGCCAGCGCTTCCAGAGTCGAGAAGTCACCGAGATAGTCGCCGTAGCTGCTCTCGATGCCCCAGATGGCCACCAGGACCTCGCTGGGCACCCCGTATCGCTCGCTCATCTGACGAGCCGTATCGCGGTATTCGGCCAGGCGCTCGCGCCCATTGCTGACGCGCGACGCCGACACGGCACTGTCGAGATACTCCCAGATCGGTCTCACGAACTCCGGCTGAGAGCCATCCAGCTCGATGACCCGGGGTTGATAGCGCAGCCCATCCAGGGCGCGCGCGAGGGTCGTCTCGTCGATGCCCTCGGCACGGGCCTGGCGACGAAAGTTCGCCAGCCAGGCCTCGAAGGATTCTTTCTCCGCTTCGGTCACGGAGGCCCCACTGGTCGATCCGGCGTTTTCCGAGGTCGTGGAAGACTCGGCCCGGGCATCCCGGGGCTGGGTGCTCTGGCAGCCGACCAGGGCAGCACACAAGATGGCGAGGGGGAGCAGCTTGAGCGTCATGGCATCGCATTCCTTGGCGGTGTCGGCCCCGATCATCGCCTACAAAGGGCACCGGGCGCCAGCCCATCGCGCCATCTCGTCACTTTTCCCGATCCGACACATCGGCCTGGTCGCCTCGTTCGCTGTCCAGCCCACTGTCCAGCCGGTGACTCAGCGGATCGTAATGCGGCTTGAGTTCATCCTTCAGGGTGCCATCCCATAGGCGTGCGCCGACAAAATAGCCGGCACGCCCGATGGCATGGGCCGCCACGGGCGCGGTCATCATGATGAACAGGATGATCCCGAAGGCCCTGGCCACCACGGCCTCCTCGGCGAAGTGCAGGGCCACTGCCAGCATGACCAGCGACACGCCAAGGGTCGCCGCCTTGGTCGTCGCGTGCATGCGGGTCAGCAAATCGGGCAACCGCAGTACGCCGAGCGCGGCCAGGCACATGAAGGCGGCGCCGATCAGAGTCAGGCCCGCGACGAACCACTCAATCATCACGCGGCCCTCCCCGCTCGAGAAAACGCGCAAATCCGATCGTCGCCATGAATCCCATCAACGCCACGACGATGGCGACATCCAGCAACAGGGCTACATCGGCGGCAATGGCTACCACCCCGATGATGCCGACGAGAATCGAGGAAAACAGCTCCAGGGCCACCACCCGGTCGGGCAGACTCGGGCCACGAAACAGGCGAATGAAGGTCAGGCAGAGTGCAAATGCCATTACCGCCAGACTGATCAGAACCACGGTCGACATGCAGAACCTCTCTTGCTAGCGAAACAGCGCCAGGGCTCGACGCTCCAGCTCGGCCAGGCTACGCCTGAGCGCCGGCTCGTCATCGAGAAACATGGCGTGGATGTACAACACCCGGCGGTCATCGGACACATCCAGGCTCAGGGTGCCCGGCGTCAACGAGATCAGATTGGCCACAAAGGCGATCTCGACCTCCGTCCGGGCTTCCAGCGGCATGGCGATGACCCCCGGCTTCATGTACCAGGGTGGCGTGACGATGTCATACGACACCTTGAAATTGGCCATCACCAGTTCCTTGAGAAAAAAGCCGACGAAACGCACCAGGCGAGGCAAGCGCTGGGCATAGCCCGACAGTGCCGGCACCTGGGGCTGGATCAGCGCCAGCACGAGGTACCCGAAGACCAGCCCCGCCAGCAGGTTGCCGCCGCTGAAGTCGCCGGTCAGCACGACCCAGGCCAGCCCCAGCAGCAAGTTCCAGACCACGCCGATCATCGCTCCCCTCCCCTGGCATCGCCGAGCACGGCTTCGATGTAACGCTCCGGCGACAGCAACTGACCGGCCGAGGCCTCGGCAAGGGCGTACAGCGGACCGGCATTGAACCCGATGAACAGGGTACAGAGCGCCAGTCCCGCCACCGGCGTCACCATCAACCACAGCTCGCCGCGCCCGATGGCCTGATCTGGAGCCTCATCGTCCTCGCGCGGATTGGCCTTCCAGAACACTTCGGACCAGAGCTTGACCATCGAATACAACGTCAACAGCCCCACCAGCAGGGCGATGAAGGTCACGCCATAGGCGCCCGCCTCAAGGCCGGCACGAATCACGATGAACTTGGCGAAAAAACCCGACAAGGGCGGCATCCCGGCCAGCGACAGGGCCGAAATCAGAAACAGCACCGCCAGCCACGGGTGCTGACGATACAAACCGCCCAATGCCTCGAGGCGATAGCTGCCTTGCAGCCGGTGCACGATACCGCTGATCAGAAACAGGTTGGCCTTCACGATGATGTGGTGCGCGATGTAGAAGACCCCACCGATGATCGCCAAGGGCGTGAACAGGGCCAGTCCCAGGATCATGTAGCCGATCTGGCTGACGATGTGAAAAGACAGGACACGCCGGAACTCGAACTGCGCCGCAGCACCCAGCACCCCGGACAGCATGGTCAGACCGGCACCCCACAACAGGATTTCATGGGTATAGCCCGGATCATGATGGAAGATCAGCGTGAAGACCCGATAAAGGGCATAGACACCCACCTTGGTCAACAGGCCGGCAAACAGTGCCGATACCGCCACCGGCGGCGTGTGGTAGGCCGCCGGCAACCAGAAGAACAACGGAAATGCCGCCGCCTTGATGCCGAAGGCAACCAGAAACATCATCGCCAGCGCATCGACCATGCCGTTGCCGTCGAGCCTGGGCAGTCGCTGGGCGATATCGGCCATGTTGAGAGTGCCGACCATGCTGTACAGCAACCCCACCGCGATCAGGAAGATCACCGACGACACCAGGTTGAGCGTGACGTACTTGATCGCCCCTTCCATCTGCGGCTTCTCGCTGCCCAGGGTGAGCAGCGCGAAGGAAGCCACCAGCATCACCTCGAACCAGACATAGAGGTTGAAAATGTCGCCGGTGAGAAAGGCCCCCGCCACCCCGGCCAGCAACAAGTGCATCAGCGGAAAGTAGCCGAAGGCCTCGTGGCCACGACCCGTGGTGGCCAGCGAGAACATCGCCACCGCGAATCCGATAATCCCGGTCAACACCACCATGATGGCGCCCAGCAGATCGGCGACCAGGCTGATACCGAAGGGAGCCTGCCAGTCTCCCATCTGCATCACCAGGATGCCGTCACGACTCACCGAGACCAGCAACCAGATGCTGGTGAGCAGCAAGCCAGCGGTGCCGAGCACGGCAATGAAACGCTGCATGCCACGGGACCGCCAGAACACCAGCGACACGGCACCGGCCAGCAGAGGGATCAGGATGGGCAATGCAATCTGAGGGGTCACGTGTCGGTATCCTTCATCCGATCGAGATCATCGGCACGCACGACCTCCCAGGCTCGGCGTACCAGCACCACAGCAAAGGACAAGACGCCAAAGGCAATGACGATGGCCGTGAGTACCAATGCCTGTGGTAGCGGGTCAGCCACGGCCCCCGCTGGTGCCGATAGTCCCTTCGGCACCAGCGGCGGGGCACCGCGCACCATCCCCGCCATGGAGAAGATCAGCAGGTTGGCGGCATTGGAAAGCAGCATCAAGCCGATCACCAGCTTGACGATGGAGCGGCGCAGCATCATGTAGATCGCCGTGGCGAAGAGCACGCCGATCGTCACTGCCATCAGAGATTCCATGACTCTCTCCTCAATCTCGCGAATCGTCGGCATGATCCGTATCGACCAGCGCGGTGATCGCCGTCAGCACCGAACCGACGACCGCCAGATAGACCCCGATATCGAAGATCAACGGCGTGGAGGCCTTGAAGTCGATGACCGGAATCGTCCACCACTGGGAAGTGAAGAAGGGCTCCCCCATCCACCAGGCCGGCAGGGTCGAGAGCACACCGAACAACAACCCCATGGCGACCAGATCGCGGGGCGATACCTTGAGCATCTTGCTCAAAGCACCGCGGCCGTAGGCGAAGAAGTAGAGCGTGAAGGCCCCGGACGCCACCAGGCCAGCGATGAAACCGCCGCCCGGCTCGTCATGGCCACGCAACAGCAGGAACACGGAAAACAACAGTTGCAGGGGCAGCAGCAGGCGTGCCGCCACACTGAGGATCAGGGTGCCGGATCTAACCATTGTTTCCCCTCCTGCCGGGCTGACCGTGGCCGGCATCGTATTCGGCGGCATGGAAACGCAACATCGCATGGACGCCGATCGCGGCCAGCGCCAGTACGAACATCTCGCCCAGCGTATCGAGCGCCCGGAAATCCACCAGAATGACATTGACGATGTTATGGCCATGGGCCAGGGGCTGACTGTTGGCCACCATGTAGTCGGAGATGCGCGGCAGGCGCTCGCCGTTCAGCACCGACAGCATCAGTAGCGTCATCAGCGTACCGAAACTGCCGGCCACCACCAGGTCACGCCAACGCTCCGCCGGAGCGGACAGGGTGGCAAATCGCGGCAAGCGGAAGAGCACCAGCACCAGCAAGACCACGGTCAGGGTCTCCACTAGCAATTGTGTGATGGCCAGGTCCGGGGCGCTGAACAGCACGAAGATCAAGGCAATGGAGAAACCCATGATGCCCACGGCAGCCACGGCGGCCAGTCGCGAGCGCATCACGCAGGCCGCCAGGGCGCCGGCAATCATCAGCCCTGCCACCACCACTTCGTGGAAGTAGGCATCGATTGACATCTCGATATCCAGCGGGTGGCGAACGAGCAGCGCATGACCGACCAGCCCCAGCAGGACCAGCAGCGTCATCACCAGATAATTGCGAACATAGCCGTTCTGGAGGCACCGGGTCTGCCACTCGGCAACCCACACCATGCCGGCCATCAGCTTCTCGTAACCGCGTTCTGGACCTCGATGGATGAGCGGATCGAGCCAGGCCAGTCGCCGGCGGACCCCATCCCAGTATCGAAAGACCAGAAGCCCCAGCACCAGGCTCGCCATCGACAGCAAGAGCGGCAGGTTGATGCCATGCCAGAGCGCCAGGTGCACATTCGCTTCGACGGCGCCCAGGCCGTTCACGGTGACCTCCACCAGGGTATCGAGGGTGCCGGGAGCCAGGCCGAACAGCAAGGAAAGCGCCGCCAACAAGGCTGGCCCAACGAGCATGCCAGCCGGTGCTTCATGAGGTGTCTTCGGGGTCTCGACGCGCGGCCCGAAGAACGGCTTCAGTAGCACGATGGTCGCCACCGCAAGCGTCAGAAAGGCGCCAGTGAAGGCCAGCAGCAGAATCAGCCCGCCATAGTGATCGGCGGCGAGAACCGATTTCAGCATCAACTCCTTGCCGAGAAACCCCAACAGCGGCGGCAGGCCCGCCAGCGACAACGACGCCACGCAGGCCACCACTGCCGTTCGCGGCATCACGCGGCGCAACCCGCCCATGGCCGTGACATCCTTGGTCCCGGTCTCGTGATCGACAATACCGGCCACCATGAACAAGGCGCCCTTGTACAGCGAGTGGGCCAGCAGAAAGACGACGAAGGCGACCAGCGCCCCTTCGGTACCGAGCCCCAGCAGCATGGTCAGCGTCCCCAGCGCCATGACCGTGGAGTAGGCCAGCAGCAGCTTGATATTGATGCTGCGAATGGCCAGGAAGGCACCGGTCAGCATGGTCACGGCCCCCACCAGCGAAAGCGTCACCTCCCAGAGCTCGGTTCCCCCCAGTGCCGGGTGCAGGCGTGCCAGCAGATAGACTCCGGCCTTGACCATGGTGGCGGAGTGCAGGTAGGCCGAGATCGGCGTGGGCGCGGCCATGGCATTGGGCAACCAGAAATGGAAGGGGAACTGGGCCGACTTGGTAAAGGCGCCGATCAGGATGCAGAGCAACATCGGCGTATAGAGCTCATGACCGGTGAGCTGCCCGCCTCGCTCGTTGAGCACGGCCAGCGACCAGCTGTCGCCGGCCTGGGCGAGCATGACGAACCCCGCCAGCAGCGCCAGCCCGCCTCCGACGGTGACGAAGAGCCCCTGCTGGGCCGACTTGCGGGCCACGGGATCGGTATGATGGAAGCCGATCAACAGGTAGGACGTGATGCTGGTGAGTTCCCAGAAGACGAACAACGCCACCAGGTTATCGGCCAGCACCAGGCCCAGCATCGACATCATGAAGGCGGTGATCACCACCAGAAAGCGCGGCAGGTCACGCTCTCCCTTCAGGTACTCTCCCGCATAAACCAGCACCAGCGTGCCGATCACGGTGATCAGCATGGCGAACAACCAGGACAGGCCATCGATCAGGAAGGTCAGGGTGATATCCAACCCCGGCACCCAGGCCCACTCCAGCAGGAGCGACTCGCCATCGGCAAGAACCGGCCACAGGCTGGCAAGCCACACGGCGAAGGCCGCCGGCAACATGGCCATCAACAAGGGTGTCCTGGCCCCGAAGCCACGATGGAGCAGCGGCGCCAGCCCCGCCACCACAAAACCTGCCAGTATCGCCAGTTGCATGCCGCCACCCCCAGCCGACCGAGCGTACTCAAAACCAGGCCCGACTCTAGAGCGACTCGAGACCCCGAGGCAAGAGAGGGCACGATACTTTACCTTTTGCCAGAGAAGGGGGCGTGACGCGTCCATTTTGCGTTAGAGTAGTGGCCAAATGCCATTGATGGGCCTGTTCACCCAGGGACGGACGCGCCACTCAGCGCTTGTCGTCGATCCCTCCTGCGGTGGGACAGTACCCTTGGCCTAACGCAAACGCGCAGGATGACCAATCGATGACATTGCTCTGGATCGCATTGCTCCCTCTTGTCGGAGTACTGGTGCCGGCATTCGGCGCTCGCCTCGAACGCCCTCTCTGCTCACTGGTCACTGCAGTATTGCCGACCACGGCTCTACTGCTGACCCTGGCACAGCTCCCCGCCCTGCTCGACGGCGAGACCTTGCGTTTTGCCGTGGATTGGGTGCCCTCCCTGGGCCTGGAACTCGCCTTCCGGCTCGACGGCTTGTCGGTGCTCTTCAACCTGCTGATCCTGGGCATTGGCCTGCTGATCCTGCTTTATGCCCATTACTACCTGGCCCCCGAGGAGCCCTACGGGCGCTTCTACGCCTATTTGATCCTGTTCATGTCATCCATGGTCGGGATCGCCATGGCCGACAACCTGCTGCTGCTGTGGATGTTCTGGGAACTCACCAGCCTGTCGTCCTTCCTGCTGATCGGGTTCTGGTCGCATCGCAGTGACGCCCGCAAGGGCGCACGCATGGCACTGGCGGTCACCGGCGCCGGAGGCCTGGCGCTGCTGGCCGGGCTGCTGCTGCTCGGCGACATGGTCGGCAGCTTCGACATGAACCAGGTGCTGGCCAGTGGCGACGTCATCCTGGCCGATGAGCGCTACCCGCTGGCACTTGGCCTGGTATTGCTCGGGGCCTTCGCCAAGTCGGCCCAGTTCCCCTTCCATTTCTGGCTGCCTCACGCCATGGCCGCGCCCACACCGGTCTCGGCCTACCTGCACTCCGCCACCATGGTCAAGGCAGGGATTCTGCTGATGGCCCGCCTCCACCCGGCCATCGCCGGTGGTGAGCTCTGGACCCTGGTCGTGACGCTGGTTGGCATGACGACCCTGCTCTACGGCGCCTGGTTCGCGCTGATGAAGACCGATCTCAAGGGCATCCTGGCATTTTCCACGGTCAGCCACCTGGGCCTGATCACGGCCCTGCTGGGAATCGGCACGCCCATGGCGGTACTAGCCGCGCTGTTTCACATCCTCAATCACGCTACCTTCAAGGCAGCGTTGTTCATGAGCGCGGGCATCATCGATCACGAGACCGGTACCCGCGACCTTTCACGACTCGGCGGCCTGCGTAGGGCCATGCCGATCACCGCGTTGCTGACCTCGATCCTCGCGGCAGCCATGGCGGGCGTCCCCCTGCTCAACGGCTTCATCTCCAAGGAGATGTTCTTCACCAGCGCCGCCGGCACCGACATGCTCGGCGGCATCAGCTGGCTGCTGCCGGTACTGGCCACACTGGGCGGTATCCTGTCGGTCGCCTACTCGCTGCGCCTGGTGCATGCGGTCTTCTTCAAGCCCGCTCGCGAGGCACCGCCCAAGTCGCCTCACGAACCCCCTCGCCTGATGCGAGCGCCGGTCGAATTGCTGGCGGTGCTCTGCATCCTGGTGGGGCTGCTTCCCTCGCCACTGGCCGGCGGCCTGCTCGACCTGGCCACCCGAGCGGTACTCGGCGAGCCCATGGAATTCCATCTGGCCATCTGGCATGGCGTCAATCTGCCGCTGCTGATGAGTCTGATCGCCCTGGCCGCCGGGGTCGGCACCTATCTGGGGCACCGCCACCTGCGGCGCTTCCTCAAGGGCTTCAAGCCAGTGGATGCACGCCTGGTGTTCGAGAGCTCGGTGCAATGCGTCGGCCGCTACGCCGAAGCCTGGCTCGGGCGCTTCGACAACGCTTCCCTGCAACGCTACATGAGCCTGCTGCTGCTCACCGCCGTGGTGCTGGCCGGCCTCGGGTTGTTCATGATGCCGAACCTGGCCGGTGACCAGCCCCGCGGCGAAATCGACGGTGTGCTACTGACCGGCGCCATCTTGCTGATGTTCAGTGGCATCGCCACGGTGGCCACCCATCGCTATCGCCTGATTTCACTGCTGATGCTGTCGATGGTGGGCCTGCTGGTCTCGTTGACCTTTGCCCGTTTCTCCGCCCCGGACCTGGCCCTGACCCAGCTCTCGGTGGAAGTGGTGACCATGATCCTGCTGATGCTGGCGCTGTTCTTCCTGCCCCAGAAAACGCCTCGTGAATCCTCGATGCCGCGCAATCTTCGCGACAGCGCGCTGGCCATGGCACTCGGCATGGTCATCGCCAGCCTCAACTACGCTGTCCTGACCCGGGACAATGCCAGCATCGCCGGTTTCTTCATCGACAACAGCGTTCCCGGCGGCGGGGGTCACAACGTGGTCAACGTCATCCTGGTCGACTTCCGTGGCTTCGATACCTTGGGCGAGATCACCGTGCTGGCCATCGCCGGACTGGCGATCCTGAAGCTGCTCAATCGTCTGCGCCTGTTCATGCCACACAGCGATTCCGAGGGCCGGCTCTGGTCTCCCGATCGTTATCCGATGATCCTGACCACCATCTCCCAGGCGCTGCTGCCCCTGGCCCTGCTGGTGTCCGCCTTCATCTTCCTGCGCGGGCACAATCTCCCGGGAGGCGGTTTCATCGCCGGCCTCATCACGGCCGTGGCCCTGATCCTTCTCTACATGGCCCGGGGCGTGGAGTGGGCGCAGGCGCGCCTGGACTTCCAGTACCAGCCCGTGGCCATCGCCGGGGTCGGTCTGGCCACCCTGACCGGTCTCGGCAGCTGGCTGTTCGGCCATCCCTTCCTGACATCGTCCTTCGGCCACTTCCATCTGCCGGTGATCGGTGACTTCGAACTGGCCACGGCCATGATCTTCGACCTCGGCGTCTACCTGGCCGTGGTCGGAGCGACCCTGATGATCCTGGCCAACCTCGGCAAGCTGACGACACCGCACCGGCCGAGCAAGGAAAGCAACATCGCGCCCCCCAGCGAGGAGACGAGCTGATGGAAAGCCTCTATGCCATCACCACCGGCGTGCTCAGCGCCTGTGGCCTTTACCTGACACTACGGGGCAGAACCTTCCCCGTGGTGGTCGGCCTGACCCTGCTGTCCTATGCCGTCAATCTCTTCCTGTTCTCCATGGGCGGACTGACGACCGATGGCGCCGTCGTCGTCAACGGTGACGGCGATTACGCCGATCCGCTGCCCCAGGCACTGGTGTTGACCGCCATCGTCATCGGCTTCGCCATGACGGCCTTTGCGGTCATCCTGGCCATGCGCGCCCGGGGCGACATGGGCAACGACCATGTCGATGGTCGCAAGCATGAGGATCGAGAGGAGACGCGTCGGTGATACAGCATTTGATCGTCCTGCCCGTCGTCCTGCCGCTCGTCATGGGCGTCGTACTGCTGCGCTCGCGCTTCGGCAGCACGCGCTTCAAGCGCATCGCGAGCGTCGCCGCCACCCTGGCACTCGCCGCCATCTCCCTAGCCCTGCTGCTGCGGGCCGCCGACGGCGAGATTGCCTACTACGCCCTCGGTGGCTGGCAGCCGCCCTTCGGCATCGTGCTGGTGCTGGATCGACTCTCGGCCCTGATGGTGATGCTCACCTCGGTTCTCGCGATCGGTTGCGTGATCTTCGCCTGCGGCGGTGACGACGAGAAAGGCAGCAACTTCCACGGACTCTTCCAGCTCCAGCTGATGGGGATCAACGGCGCTTTCCTGACCGGCGACCTGTTCAACCTCTTCGTCTTCTTCGAGGTGCTGCTGCTGGCTTCCTACGCCCTGCTGCTGCATGGTGGAGGCAAATCGCGGATACAGTCGGCCGTGCACTATGTGGTGCTCAACCTGGCCGGCTCGGCGCTGTTCCTGATCGCCGTGGGCGTGCTCTATGGCGCCACCGGCACCCTCAACATGGCCGACATGGCCGCACGCCTGGGCGAGCTTCCCGCCGAGCGCAACGGGCTGGTCACCGCCGGCGCCCTGCTGCTGCTGGTGGTCTTCGGCCTGAAAGCCGCCATCCTGCCGCTCTACTTCTGGCTGCCACGTGCCTATGCCGCCGCCCCGGCACCGGTGGCGGCGCTATTCGCCATCATGACCAAGGTCGGCGTCTACGCCATCCTGCGGGTCTATTCTCTGGTGTTCGGCGAGCAGGCCGGCGAGCTCGCTGCCCTCGAGCAGCCCTGGGTGTGGTGGATGGCACTCGCCACCCTGGTGGCCGCCACCATCGGCGTGCTGGCCGCGAGAGATCTTCGCCTGCTGGTCGCCTATCTCGTCCTGGTCTCTGCCGGCACCCTGCTGGCCGGGGTCGGCATGAATACGCCCGAGGCCACCGCCTCGCTGCTCTACTACCTGGTGCACACGACCCTGGTCACCGGCGGCCTGTTCCTGCTGGCGGAAATGATCGCCCAGCAGCGCGGCAAGGCCGGCACACGCATCGTCAAGGGCCGCCCCCTGACCCAGGGCGGCGCCCTGGCGGGGCTCTTCTTCCTCGGCGCCGCGGCCATGGCCGGCCTGCCGCCACTTTCCGGTGCCATCGGCAAGGCGCTGCTGCTGCATGCCGCCGATGCCGGGCAGCGCCCCTGGCTCTGGCCCATTCTGCTGATCAGTGGCCTGTGCGCCATCATCGCTCTTTCTCGGGCGGGATCGACGCTGTTCTGGCGTAGCCATGAAGGCGAACGAGGCGGCGAGCCGCTGCCCCGCCAACAATGGATCGGCGTGAGCCTGCTGCTTGCCACCTCGCCGCTGCTGGTAGCCCTGGCCGGACCGATCAGCGACTATACCCAGGCCACCGCTGCTCAGTTGGCCGATCCCGGCGCCCTGGTGAGCGCGTTACTGTCCGACAATGGAGGCGCCCCATGATCAAGCCCCGCCGCTGGCTCCCCATTCCCCTGCTGTCGCTGCTGCTGCTGGCCGTCTGGCTGCTGATGGTGCGCAGCCTATCACCGGGCCAGATCCTGCTGGGCAGCGTCCTGGCGATCGTCATCCCCCTGTATACCTATCGCTTCTGGGATGTTCAGCCAAGCGTACGCCGCCCCGGGCTGTTGCTACGCTTCGTGCTGCGCGTGCTGGGCGACATCATCGTCGCCAACTTCCATGTCGCCTGGCTGATCGTCAATCCCTGGCGGCGCACGCGCCCGCACTTCGTGGAATATCCGCTGATGCTGCAGGAGCGCTTCACCATCACGCTGCTGGCCAACACCATCAGCCTGACGCCGGGGACGGTATCGGCCAACCTGCGCATGGATGGCAAATCCCTGCTGATCCACGCGCTGGACGTTGCAGATGACGAAGCGCTCATCGAGCAAATCCGTGAGCGCTACGAGCGGCCGCTCAAGGAGATCTACGAATGCTAGATATCGCGCTGAAGATCAGCCTGGCCCTGGTGTTGATCGCCATCTTGCTCAATACCTACCGCCTCTCGGTCGGGCCCGACATGCCGGACCGCATCCTGGCGCTGGACACCATGTACGTGAACTCCATCGCGCTGATCGTGCTGATGGGGCTGTGGCTCAATACCAAGACCTACTTCGAGGCCGCGCTGCTGATCGCCATGCTCGGTTTCATCAGTACCGTGGCCGTGTGCAAGTATCTGCTGCGCGGCGACATCATCGAATAGAAGGAGCACATCACATGTCGATCTATGTGATCCTGGAAGGCGTGATATCACTCTTTCTGATCGCCGGCGGCGCCTTCATCTTCATCGGCTCGCTGGGCATGACTCACCTGCGGGACTTCTACATGCGCCTGCACGGGCCGACCAAGGCCACTACCATGGGGATCGGCTGCATCCTGGTCGCCTCGATGCTCTACTTCGGCGTCATCGACAACTACCCCGTTATTCAGGAACTGCTGATCGCCTTGTTCCTCTTCATCACGGCCCCCGTCAGTGCGCACCTGCTGGCCAAGACGGGCCTGCACCAGCAGCTCAAGCGCGTTGACAAGACGCAGGGTCAGCCGGCCGAACTACGTGACGAGGAAGTCGGGAAGAAACCGGTGCCGCATCATCCGGACGCGGGACACGACTAAGGGGCCATGATGGCCCCTTAAGGAGCGTCGGCGCTCATAGCCAGCCGGCGAGTTCGCGCTCGACGATGGCCGTCAGCGCCTGAATGTGGTCGTCACGAGCATTGAGGCACGGCACATAGGTAAAGGTCTCGCCGCCGGCATCGAGAAAGGCGCCGCGAATCTCTTCCTCGATTTCCTCCAGAGTCTCCACGCAATCGGCGGAGAACGCCGGCGACACCACCGCGATATGCCGGACGCCCTGCCTGGCGAGCTTGGCGACATGCTCCACGGTAGCCGGCCCCACCCACTCTTCAGGCCCGAACTTCGACTGGAAGGTGGTGACGATGGCGTCGTCATCCAGCCCCAGCTGTTCCTGCAACAGCCTCGTGGTCTTGCGACAATGACAGTAATAGGGGTCGCCTTCGTCGAGAAAACGCTTGGGAACGCCATGATAGGAGGCCACCAGCACCTCCGGGCGGGACGTGGCGGCGGCATAGGCCTCGCGCACCGAAGCACTCAGAGCCTCGAGATAGGCCGGATGATCGAAGTAGGCCGGCACGGTCCGGATGGCCGGCTGCCACTTGAGCTTCATCAAGGCCCGGAAGGCCTGGTCGTTGGCCGTCGCGGTCGTCGGCGAACCGTACTGCGGGTACAGCGGGAAAAACACGATTCGCTCGCACCCTTGGGCCTGCAACCGCTTCAGGACGCTTTCGGTCGAAGGATTACCGTAGCGCATGCAGAATGCCACCTCGAGCCAATCCCCATAGAGACGTCCGAGTTCGGTCGCGAGCTTGTCAGTCTGTTCGCGGGTGATGGTCAGCAAGGGGCTCTCGTCCCTTTCCCGGTTCCAGATGCCACGGTAGGCCTTGCCGGAGGCGAAGGGACGACGGCTGAGGATCACCAGTTGCAGCAGCGGTTGCCATAGCCAGGGCGAGTAGTCGACGACACGGCGATCGGAGAGAAATTCGCTGAGGTAACGCCGTACCGACCAGTAGTCGGTCGCATCCGGCGTGCCAAGATTGGCCAGAACCACGCCGACCTTGCCCCCCTTGAGTTCGGGATGCCCCTCAGGTGTCCGGGACAAGGATGCCGTTTCCTCGGGGTGTGCCATGTCGAAGTCTCCTGCGGTGCGGGGCCATGGGAGCACAAGGATACCATTGGCACGGCGACTGGCGGAATAGAGTTATACTATCAACTCAATTTGTACAAGAATTGTAGCGGTTACTGGCCGAGGCGAGCGAACCGGAACGTGCCGTCACCCACACGCGCGGCTCCGCCGTGGCCCGATTCTCGAAGGCCCGACGGTCGTTGTGTCGATCGATGAGGTGTATGGCGGGAGGAAAGATCGGCTCGCCAACGTCGGAGCCGAAAGAGGTGATATCAGGGTGAATGATGGCGGTCGATGGTGGCCGTTCAGAAGACCAGCGGCATGCGCGCGTTCAGCGGATCCCGATAACGGGCCCGGTGACCGATCATCTCGTCCTCGGGCACCTGTTCCACCAGATAGGCCCGGTTTACACCGGCGCGCTTGAGTTCCAGGTAGACATCGTCCAGCGAGCGAAACAGCATGGGCTTGCCGGTAGAGGTCAGCATGTGGCGCTGCCCTTCCACGTCTTCGAGTTCCACCTGGTAGAACCGATTGCCCGCATGGCCGATCACGCGGATTTCGAAATTGTCGTGCTGAGCCACGAAGGCCCTGAGGTCATTGAGGTCCATGAATCCCTCCATCCGGGAGTCGACTAGGGTAGATCGGCTCCAGCCTGGAGATGTCACGTGACACCTGGATGACCGATCCGTGTCGCTCCTGTGACCGATGGCGAGACCTTGGGTTCCCTTACTGGTATTCCGAGGGATCGATGGCCTTGCCCAGGGAGTTGCGATCGACCCATTTGCCGGCCTTGGTTTCCTTGTAGCGCAGCACTACTCGATCACCGACCTCGACGGGCAACTCGGCATCCTCGGTCTGATAGCTGTAATGCTCGCCATCCACCACCAGTTGATAGCGGTACAGATCGGGCATCCCCAGCCATTCCTTGAAAGGCCCTTCCCGCTCCACCGATTGCAACTCGCCGCGCGCCTCGAGCTTCGGGGCACGGCGACGGTTGCCGCGCCGAAATCCGCCTGCCATGGTCTTCCTCCAGTATGCTGTTGGGGGGTCGGATTATACGGGGCTCGCTGCTCGGCTCAAGCATTGCGCCTCACTCGCCGAACCCGCCGCCTCCATAGCTGTCGGGGGCGAGATCCTCGAAGCGCGTGTACTTGCCGATGAAGGCCATGTGCACCGTACCGATGGGACCGTTACGCTGCTTGCCGATGATGACCTCGGCCAGCCCCTGATTGTCGGGGTTATCGGGATTGTAGACTTCATCACGATAGACGAAGCCGATGATGTCGGCATCCTGCTCGATGGCGCCCGACTCGCGCAGGTCCGACATGACCGGGCGCTTGTTGGGACGCTGCTCCAGGGAGCGGTTGAGCTGGGAGAGCGCCACCACCGGGCAGCCGAACTCCTTGGCAAGGCCCTTGAGCGAGCGCGATATCTCCGAGATCTCCCCGGTACGGTTCTCGGAGAATCCGGGAATCTGCATCAGCTGCAGGTAGTCGATCATGATCAGGGCGAGATTACCGTGCTCCCGCACCACTCGCCGGACGCGCGAACGCATCTCGTTGGGCGACAGGGCCGCCGTATCGTCGATGAACAGCTGCTTGTCCTTGAGCAGGTTCACTGCCGAGGTAAGCCGCGGCCAGTCCTCGTCTTCCAGCTGGCCGGTACGTACCCGCGTCTGGTCGATGCGCCCGAGCGACGACAGCATCCTCAGCATCAACGCCTCCGCCGGCATCTCCATGGAAAACACCATCACCGGCTTGTCGCTGGAGATCACCGCATGTTCGACCAGGTTCATGGCAAAGGTGGTCTTGCCCATCGAAGGGCGTCCGGCAATGATCACCAGATCGGAAGGCTGCAGACCGGACGTCATGTCGTCGAGATCACGGAAGCCGGTGGACAGCCCCGTCATCTCACCCTGCATGTTGAACAGCTCATCGATGCGGTCCACGGCCTTGGCCAGCAGATCGCTCATGCCGATGGGGCCACCGGACTTGGGCCGCTCCTCACTGATCTGGAAGACCAGCCGCTCGGCCTCGTTGACGAGCTCGTCGGCAGGACGCCCCTGGGGCGCGAAGGCGCTCTCCGCCACCTGATTGGCGGCGCGGATCAGCTTGCGCAGGGTGGCCCGCTCGCGAACGATGTCGGCATAGGCGCGGATGTTGCTGGCCGACGGCGTGTTGCGGGCCAGTTCCGCCAGGTAGGCCAAGCCGCCCACGGTGTCCAGCTGGTCGCGCCCTTCCAGTGCCTCCGACATCGTCACCACGTCCATGGGGCGAGCCTCCTCGGCAAGCTGGCCCATGACGTTGAAGATCAGGCGATGCTCGTAGCGGTAGAAGTCATCCGCCACGAGCCGGTCGGCCACATTGTCCCAGGCGAGGTTATCGAGCATCAGACCGCCGAGTACCGACTGCTCGGCCTCCAGCGAGTGAGGCGGCACCTTGAGCGCCGCGGTTTCCTTGTCGAGCTCGAGGGGTTCATTCATGACGGCGAGGCCCTTGACGAAATCGGCGCCACCATTCTACCCGAAGGGGAAAGACGACCCCATGCCTCGGTGGTGGCACACAGGCAATCAAAAAAGGGCGCGAGGTTAGCCCTCGCGCCCCTGGACATCCGCGTGGACATCGCTGATCGGGCTTATTCGCCCACGACCACCACGCGCACGGTGGCGTCGACTTCGGCATGCAGGTGCAGGTCGATGTCGTATTCGCCGGTCTGGCGAATCGGCCCCTGCGGCATGCGAACTTCGCTCTTGGCCACTTCGATACCGGCAGAGGAGATCGCCTCGGCCAGATCACGCGGACCAATGGAACCGAACAGCTTGCCTTCGTCACCGCTCTTGGCAACCAGCGACAATTCGATGTCGTTGAGTTGTTCGGCGCGAGCCTCGGCCTCGGCCTTGCGCTCGGCCGCTTCGGCCTCGAGCTCGGCGCGCTGGGCCTCGAAGGCCTCGATGTTTTCCTTGGTGGCCGGCACGGCAAGGCCGTAGGGCACCAGGTAATTACGGCCATAGCCAGGCTTGACGTTGACCTGGTCACCCAGACCGCCCAGCTTGCCAATCTTGTCGAGCAGAATGACTTCCATCTCGTTAACCTCTTGTCAGTTGCCGTGGCCGAGGCGTGCGCGGAAATCCACGAACGAATCCAGCAAGGCCACGAGCAGCACGATGAGAATCATGGGCCAGGTGAAGATCAGCAGGACATAGAAGATGCCCAGCCACACCCCATGCATTCCCTTCAATCCAATAAAACCATGTACCAGCGCGATGCCGGCCACCAGCAGCGGAACCCAGACCAGCATGCCCAGACCGGGCAGGTTGAGCACTACGCCAGCCAGGCCGATCCCGAACAGCACCAGCAGCTCACGAGGCGCCAGCCGCAGGGCATGGAATTCCTCGCGGAAGCCGCCGGGATTATAGAGCCCGGCCTGCCAACCTCTGGCCAGCGCCAGGCACCCTACCGACACCAGCAGCACCACCAGGCCGGTGACACCGCCGATCAATAGATTGGCGAGTTGCCTGGTGTCCACGCCCTGCCCCGCCAGATCGTCGAGCATCGTCGCGATCTCCGGTGCGCCCTGGCGCAGTTGCTCCAGCAGGGGCTCGACCCCGCCAGGCGGCAGGAAGATCCCCAACTGGATCATCAGCGCCCCTCCCAGGGCACCGATGACAAGCGCTTCGCTCCAGCGCATCCGGGCACGCAGCACTACTGCCATCAGGGTCACCAGCAGGACGCTGGACAGGGGAATGACATCCCCCTGGCTCCACCACCACCCTGCGGGCAGGGCGGCGGCCACGATCACCGGCAAGGCCGACGACAGCCCCCTGCGCAGTGTGACCAGCGCCGCGATGGCAGCCCCCAGCCAGAAAAGCCAGGGAACCAGGGTGCTGACGGCCGCCCCGATCGTCGCTTGGGGCAAGCCCTGCATCAGCCATCGAGCGACAGGCAGCATCGTGACGGTGGCTTACTGGTGGCTATCGGTGTAAGGCAGCAGCGCCAGGTAGCGTGCCCGCTTGATGGCGGTGGACAGCTGACGCTGGTAGCGAGCCTTGGTGCCGGTGATACGGCTGGGAACGATCTTGCCGGTCTCGGTGACGTAGGCCTTGAGCGTGTCCAGATCCTTGTAGTCGATCTGCTTCACGCCTTCGGCGGTGAAACGGCAAAACTTGCGGCGACGGAAAAAGCGTGCCATGTGAAGACTCCTTCAAACGTGCGACGGTTGGGCTCAGGCGGACTCGGCGGTGCGCGGCTTTTCGTCGCGACGCGCGCGCTTGTCCTCGGCCGGCTTCATCATCGGTGAAGCTTCGGTGATGGCTTCCTTGCAGCGCACCACCAGGCTGCGAATGATGGCATCGTTGAAACGGAAGATGTTCTCGATTTCCTCGAGCGTCTCGCCGCTGCATTCGACGTTCATCAGCACGTAGTGAGCCTTGTGGATCTTGTTGATCGGGTAGGCCATGTGGCGGCGCCCCCAATCCTCGAGACGGTGCACGGTTCCGCCGTTCTCGGTGACGATGCCGGTATAACGCTCGACCATCGCCGGGACCTGCTCGCTCTGGTCCGGGTGGACCATGAAGACGATCTCGTAATGACGCATGGATTCTCCTTGCGGTTTGGCAGCTTCCGGTGGAGGCGTTGAGCACCCCAGGGGAAGCAAGGAGGTGGTTCTCGGAATATACGTTGCCCGCTCGCTGGACGAACGGGCGCAAGTATTCTATAGAGTGCGCGGGGTGTACGCAAGCTGCAGGCAAGCGCTCACTCCCGCCTCCGCGGCCACACGACGCTCGAGGCGCGAGCCTCGCCACGCACGTCTAGGCCGGCACAAAGGTCAGGGCCAGCCCGTTGTTGCACCAGCGCAGTCCCGTGGGCTCGGGGCCATCCTCGAAGACATGCCCCTGATGACCGCCGCAACGGGCACAGTGATATTCGGTACGCGGTATCAACAGGACAAAGTCCAGCTCAGTGAGCAGGTGACCCTGGATGTGAGTGAAGAAGCTCGGCCAGCCCGTGCCGGAGTCATATTTCATGCCGCTTTCGAACAATGGCAGGTCACAACCGGCGCAATGATAGACGCCTTTCCGGGTTTCCTGATCCAGCGGGCTGGAAAAGGCCGGCTCCGTCCCCGCTTCCCGCAGTATCTCGAACTGTTCATCGGTGAGCTTCTCCCGCCACTCGGCCTCGGTGAGCTCGAGCGTCTCGAGGCCCGGCGCCGGGGAGAGATCCAGTTTGGGGCGAGCACTGGCAAGGCCGGGAGCCAGGCCGGCCAGGCCACCGAGCCCCAACAGACCGAGAAAATGACGACGTTGCATGGCACGACTCCTTTTCCAGGACGTGATCCGCGAGGGCCCGCTGCCCCAGGTGCGATGAAAAAAGCGGAGAGGAATGCCCCTCTCCGCTTTCGACTCTCCGCAAGCAGCGGTGTTCAGTGTCGCCCTCGGAACTCAGTCGAGGCTGGGACCGGCCTTGATGATGGCCTCGCTGACGCCGTCGAACTTCTTGAAGTTATCGACGAACTTGGACACCAGCTCCTTGAGATGGCGATCATAGGACTCCCGGTCAGCCCAGGTCTCGCGCGGGTCGAGCAGGCGGGTCTCAACGCCCGGCACGGCCGTCGGCACCTCCAGATTGAGGCCTTCGATGCGCTTGGTTTCGATATCGCGCAGCACCCCGGACTGAATGGCATGAATGATGGCGCGCGTGGTGGGGATGGAAAAACGCGCCCCACCCTCACCGTAGGCACCGCCGGTCCAGCCGGTGTTGACCAGATAGACCTGGGCATCCTTCTCGGCCACGCGCTTGATCAGCAGGTCGGCGTATTCCCGGGCCGGGCGCGGGAAGAACGGCGCCCCGAAGCAGGTGGAGAAGGTGGCCGCCAGCCCCTCGGAGGAGCCCATCTCGGTAGAGCCCACCTTGGCCGTATAGCCCGACAGGAAATGATAGGCCGCCGCTTCCTTGGAGAGCACGGAAACCGGCGGCAGCACGCCACTCATGTCACAGGTCAAAAAGACAATGGCGTTGGGTTCGCCGGCTCGATTCTCGGCCACACGCTTCTCGACGTGTTCGAGCGGATACGCGGCACGCGAGTTCTGGGTCAGGCTGTCGTCGGCATAATCCGGCTGGCGACGATCATCGAGGACCACGTTCTCGAGCACGGTGCCGAACTGGATGGCATTCCAGATTACCGGCTCGTTCTTCTCGGAGAGATCGATGCACTTGGCATAGCATCCCCCTTCGATATTGAAGACGGTCCCCACACCCCAGCCGTGCTCGTCGTCGCCGATCAGGAAACGCGACGGGTCGGCGGACAGGGTGGTCTTGCCGGTTCCGGAAAGCCCGAAGAACAAGGTGGTCTCGCCATCCTCGCCGACATTGGCACTGCAATGCATCGGCAGCACATCGGAGGCCGGCAGCAGGAAGTTCTGTACCGAAAACATGGCCTTTTTCATCTCGCCGGCATAACGCATGCCCGCGATCAGCACCCGGCGCGCGGCGAAGTTGATGATCACGCAGCCTTCGGAATTGGTGCCATCACGCGCCGGCTCGCACTCGAAGAAAGGCGCATTGAGAATGGTCCACTCGTCCTTGGCCGAGGGGTTGTACGGCTCGGGACGCACGAACATGGTGCGGCCGAACAGGTTGTGCCAGGCCGTCTCGGTGGTCACGCGAACCGGCAGGTAGTGGACCGGATCGCTGCCCACGTGCAACTCGGAGACATAGTGCTCGCTGGCACCCAGATAGGCCTCGACACGCTCCCAGAGGGCATCGAACCTGTTGGCATCGAAGGGTTGGTTGACACTGCCCCAGTCGATCTGGCCGCTGGTGGACGGCTCCTCGACGATGAAACGATCCTTGGGCGAGCGGCCGGTACGTTGACCGGTATTCACCACCAGTGCGCCATTGGCCGCCAGACGGCCTTCGCCATTGGCCACGGCACGCTCGATCAACTCGGCGCTGCTGAGGTTGACGTGGGCGGTGGCGGACTGCGCACTGGCAGCCTGTGGAACGGCTTGAGTCGTGGTCATGTCGGTTCCTGGGCCTTGCGGCCAATTCTCTCTCGTTTGCCGGGCGTCCTTGACGCGTGTCTGCCCATCCCTCGAACGCCGCATGCGGTTACCCGTCTCGTGTTCGGCGACGCCCGTTTGAGGATGAGTGGCGCGCATTATGGCAAAAACCCAGCCATCGGGAAACGCCGACATTGCCCGACGTTCTTGTAGTTTTACTACTACATCAGGACCGATCACCTCATGATCCACGCTGTTCGACTTGCCGCTCCTGATTCAGTGAACCGTCGGCGGAGGCCCTTCCGGGTCGTCGAGCATCGCCTCGACCTCGGCGACGGTGAACTGGTAGCGGGTATGGCAGAAGTGGCACTGGGTGGCGATGCCACCCTGCTCGGCCAGGATATCGCGCAATTCCTCATTGCCCAGACTCAACAGGGCTCCCGCAATGCGCTCACGGGAGCAGGTGCAACCAAAGCGCAAGGCCTTGGGATCGAACACCCGCACCTGCTCCTCGTGGAAGAGACGATGCAGCAGGTCATGCTGTTCCAGCGCCAGCAGTTCATCGGCCGTGACGGTGGCAGCCAGATGCACCATGCGCTCCCAGGCATCCTCGTCCTGATTCAAGGACTCATCGGGCAAGCGCTGCAGCAGCAGCCCTCCACAGCGTTGCTGATCGGCAGCCAGCCAGAGTCGCGTGGGCAGTTGCTCGGAGCGGCTGAAGTAATCTTCCAGACATCCGGCCAGGCTATCCCGCTCCAGCGTGACGATGCCCTGATACCGTCGCCCTTCACGGGGATCCAGGGTGATGGTGATCTGCCCTTCGCCAAGCAATTCGGCAAAGCCGGCCTCATCATCGGGGATCGCGGCATTCTCATCCAGTTGGGCGATGGCACGCAGCTCGCCACCGGGATTCGATTCCGCCATCAGCAACGACAAGGCTCCCTTGCCCCGGACCTCGATGCTCATGGTGCCATCGAGCTTGACGGTCTCGGTGAGCAGCGCTACGGCGGCCAGAAGCTCGCCGAGCTGCCGGGTGACGGCAGGCGGATAGTCGTGCCGCTCGAGGACCTCGGCATGGGCCTGCTCGAGGGAAACGACTTCACCACGCACATTGGTGTTGTCGAAAAGGAAACGCTGTATCTGGTCGGTCATGAATACTGCCTGAACTATGTAGTAAGAAATCAGAGGAGGAGGAAGACGACACCTGCCTCGGCCCTGTTTGCTCCTTGCTTGTCTCTGTCCCGCTTCGCGGTGTCTTTACTCCCCGCGCATGAAGCGCTTGATCTCGCGGCGCTGGCGCTTGTCGGGTCGCTTGAAGGGATGTTGCATGGCCTCATTGGCCTGACGTCGGCGCTCGGCCTCCTTCGTTCGACGCGCCTCGCTCTCCGCCGTCTCGCGGTAAAGCAGGCGAGCCTCGGGAGCACCGCGTCGCTGGTCCGACAACGCCATCACTTCGACTTCCCAGACATCCCACCCCTGGGGCACCTTGATCAAGGCACCGATTTCGACGTTCTTGCTGGTCTTGGCCCGGCCACCATCATAGTGCACCTTGCCACCTTCGATGGCTTTCTTGGCGAGCGCACGGGTCTTGAAGAAGCGCGCGGCCCACAGCCACTTGTCGAGCCTGACGTTATCCATGAATACCTCCCTTGGGCGGCAGGTCCTCGGGCAGCAGCGCCGCGAACCGATCCAGAGCAATGAAAGACTCGAGCTCACGACCCGGTCGCTGGCTGTCGGGCTGCAGAATGCCCATCAGGTGACGAATGCCGAATTCGCGCGCGCTCTCCAGCACCGAGGGGTTGTCGTCGATGAACAGGGTGCGGGCCGGATCGAAAGGTTCCACTTCCTGAAGGGCGAACCAGAACGCCTGCTCTTCCTTGGGAACACCAAGATCGGCGGACGAGACGATGGCATCGAGGTAATCCTCGAGACCGGTCAGCGGCAGCTTCAGTGCCAGGCTCTCGCGATCGGCGTTGGTTGCCAGGATCACCCGTGGATGGGCCTGCTTGAGCCATGTCAGGAAATCCAGGGCGTCACCGCGCAAGCCGATCAGGTGTTGGACCTCGCGCTTGAGCGCCAGGATGTCGACCCCGAGCTCACGACGCCAGTAAGCCAGGCTGTACCAGTCCAGAGTCCCCTGCTCGCGGATGATGCGCGCACGAACCTCTTCCTGGGTGGCGTCGTCGAGGCGGTGCAGCTCCACGTAGCGCCGTGGCAGGTGCTCGAGCCAGAAATGGCTGTCGAAATGCAGGTCCAGCAAAGTGCCGTCCATGTCCAGCAGGACGGTATCAATGGCACGCCAGTCGATCATGGGCTCCTCGTGGGTGACGCGATGGCGTCTCGCAGGTAGTAGGCGTGATAGTGTAACCAATCGACATTGACGACGCATTTCGACGCCCTCATCGACTGGAGTCCCCATGGCCGAACATCACGCTAAACCGCATGTCCTGTCGCGACGCAGCGTCGCCACGAGCCGCCTGTTCAACATCGAGGAAATGGAACTACGCTTCGCCAACGGCGCCGAGCGCACCTTCGAGCGGCTGAGCGGTAATGCCAGGGGCGGCGGCGCGGTGATGATCGTCGCCATGCCCGATCCCGAGCATGTGTTGCTGATTCGCGAGTACGCCGCCGGCCTCGAGGAGTATGCCCTGACGCTGCCCAAGGGACTGGTGGATCCCGGCGAGGATGTCGTGGCCGCCGCCAACCGCGAGCTGATGGAGGAATGCGGCTTCGGCGCCCATCGACTCGAGCCGCTGGTGGAACTGACCCTGGCCCCCAATTACATGTGCCATCGCATGCAGGTCATGCTCGCCACCGACCTCTATCCCAGGCGGCTTCCCGGCGACGAGCCCGAGCCCTTGATCGTGGAAACCCACGCCATCGACGAAATCGGCTCCCTTCTGGCAAGGGACGACTTCCACGAGGCGCGGGCCATCGCCGCCCTGTTCATTGCCAGAGACAAGATGCGCGCCGAGTCGACCACCCCAGCCCTGTGGTAGGGCCCGTCAGGCGGACTCGCCGTTCCCCTGGGCATGCAGCAATCGACGACGGACGCCATTGCCTTCCTTGAGCTTGACCCAGCGCCCCTGCCGGTAGCTGTCGAGCCCGGCCTCGAGCAGCGACATCGTGTCCAGGGCCTCTTCGGCGCTCACCGGCGGTGGCGTTCCCCTCAATAGCGTCTTGGCGATGCCGTCATAGTAGGCTCGATAGTCGCCTGCCTCGCCGGGCAACTCATGACTGACCAACGAGACCTCATCGCCCTGCCCTTCATCGAGCGTCAACCGACCGGGATTGTCATCCTCGCCCCAGCCCACTTCCGGCGTTTCGCCGGCCTTGAGCCAGGCTTCCTGGGGATCGAGGCCATACTTGATGAAACTGCCTCGCGTGCCATACACCGCAAAACGCGGTGTCGGCTCGGCCACCAGGGAACTGGCACCGAGGATCACGCGCGTGCCCTCATAATCCAGCACCGCCAGGAAGTCATCGTCGATCTCGGCACCGTCCCGCGCGGTCGACAACTCCAGCAGAATCGCCCGCGGCATGCCGAACAACTCCCGAGCCTGGTCGAGCAGGTGCGGCCCCAGGTCGAACCAGATGCCGCTGCCAGGGCGATGATGATCCCGCCAGCGATCGCTGACATGGGGCCGGAACCGATCGAAACGGGACTCCAGCGCCGCGACCCGCCCCAACTCGCCACGCTCGAGCAGCGACTTGAGCGTCAGGAAGTCACTGTCCCAGCGACGGTTGTGGAAGACGCTGAGCAAGCGATCCACCGTATCAGCTTGCGATTTCAACTGACGCGCCTCGGCCAGCGACACCGACATGGGCTTGTCGATCACCACGTGCTTGCCGGCAGACAATGCCGACTTGGCCAGCGGAAAGTGGGACTCGTTGGGCGTGGCGATCACCACCAGGTCGATATCCCTGTCGGCGAACAACGCCTGGGACCTGGCATGCACCGTCACATCGGGATACACCGCCTGCACCTTTGCCGCGTCGCCACTGACCACGGCGGACAACTCCAGGCCCGGAGCCGCCTGTATCAGAGGCGCGTGAAAGGTTCTGCCGGCCATGCCGAAGCCGATCAGGCCAACGTTGAGGGTCTGAGTCTTCATACCAAGGCGTCCTAGCAACAATGAAGATGAGGCCCCGGCAAGCTAGCCGGGGGAATCCGATCCAGGCGACCAGGCGCTCAATCGAGCTTGGTCAGGTCGCGCACCGCGCCCTTGTCCGCGGATGTCGCCAACAGCGCATAGGCCTTGAGCGCCGCGGACACCTTGCGGACACGCTGGACGGTCGGTTTCCAGGCATCGCGCCCGCGCGCCTGCTGAGCCTGGCGACGTCGCTCGAGCTCCTCGTCGGAGAGCAGGACGTCGATGGCGCGTCCCGGGATATCGATGCGAATCGTATCGCCGCTCTCGACCAGCCCGATAGCGCCTCCCGCCGCCGCTTCAGGCGAGACGTGACCGATCGAAAGCCCCGATGTACCACCGGAGAAGCGACCGTCGGTGAGCAGGGCGCACGCCTTGCCCAGCCCCTTCGACTTGAGATAGGAGGTCGGGTAGAGCATTTCCTGCATGCCCGGGCCGCCCTTGGGGCCCTCGTAGCGGATCACCACCACATCGCCCTCTTTTACCTGGCCGCCAAGGATGTGCTCCACCGCCTGGTCCTGGGACTCGACGACATGCGCCGGCCCCTCGAACACCAGGATCGACTCGTCGACCCCGGCCGTCTTCACCACGCAGCCATCGCGGGCGATATTGCCGTGCAGCACGGCGAGCCCGCCCTCTTTCGAAAAGGCATGCTCGAGATCACGGATGCAGCCGGTGGCCCGGTCGCCATCGAGGCTCGGCCAACGAGCGCTCTGGGAGAATGCCGTCTGGGTCGGCACACCGCCGGGGCCGGCCCGATAGAACTCCACCACGTCGGCACTCGGCGAGCGCATGATATCCCAGGTCTCGAGCGCCTCGGCCAAGCTGTCGCCATAGACGGTGGGCACTCGGGTATCCAGCACGCCTGCCCGGTCCAGCTCGCCGAGAATGGCCATGATGCCGCCGGCGCGATGAACGTCCTCGATGTGATACTTCTGGGTATTGGGCGCCACCTTGCACAACTGCGGCACCTCCCGGGAGAGGCGATCGATATCGGTCATGGTGAAATCGATCTCCGCCTCCTGGGCGGCAGCCAGCAGGTGCAGGATGGTATTGGTGGAACCGCCCATGGCGATGTCGAGCGTCATGGCGTTCTTGAAGGCCGCCTTGGAGCCGATGGCGCGAGGCAGCAGGTGCGCCTCGTCACCCTCGTAGTAGCGCTTGGCCAGCTCGACGATGCGGTGCCCCGCCGTCTCGAAGAGCCGGCGGCGATCGGAATGGGTCGCCACCACGGTGCCATTGCCCGGCAGCGCCAGCCCCAGCGCCTCGGTCAGACAGTTCATGGAGTTGGCGGTGAACATGCCCGAGCAGCTACCGCAGGTCGGGCAGGCGCTACGCTCCACCTCGGAGAGCGTCTCGTCGTCCACCGAGTCGTCGGCAGCCATGACCATGGCATCGACCAGATCCAGCCCATGATCCAGCAGCTTGGTCTTGCCGGCCTCCATCGGCCCGCCGGAGACGAAGATCACCGGCACGTTGAGGCGCATCGCGGCCATCAGCATTCCCGGCGTGATCTTGTCGCAGTTGGAAATGCACACCAGGGCATCGGCACAGTGGGCATTGACCATGTACTCGACGCTGTCGGCGATGATGTCGCGGCTCGGCAGCGAATAGAGCATGCCATCGTGGCCCATGGCGATACCGTCATCGACGGCGATAGTGTTGAACTCCTTGGCCACGCCACCGGCCTTTTCGATCTCCCGGGCCACCAGCTGGCCCATGTCCTTCAGGTGCACGTGCCCCGGCACGAACTGGGTGAAGGAATTGGCCACGGCGATGATCGGCTTGTGGAAATCATCGTCCTTCATGCCGGTGGCGCGCCACAGGGCGCGGGCACCGGCCATGTTGCGGCCGGCAGTGGTGGTTCGGGAGCGGTACTCGGGCATGGGATCCTCTTGCTCAGTCACGCCGCCTCGGGCGGGCGCACAGCCGCCTGACGGTCTCGGTGTCCAGGTTGGACTCCGATTCTGGCATGAGAGGCGCAGGCATGCCAGATGCGGCGGCCTGCTGCCGGGCCGGCGCTTCGGCGCCCACACAGGCCCCTTGCTTGCCGTGACGCGCCCTCGGTCAGCCTCAGGCGTTGAAGTTGAGCATCCGCTCCAGCGGCTTGAGCGCGCGCTGACGCAACGCCTCGTCGACGAAGATTTCGCCGCTGCCATGACGCAGGGCGCCTGCCAGGTTGTCCAGGGCGTTCATCGCCATCCAGGGGCAATGGGCGCAGCTCTTGCAGGTAGCGCCATCGCCGGCCGTGGGTGCTTCGAAGAGCGTCTTTTCCGGTACCGCCTGCTGCATCTTGAAGAAGATGCCTCGGTCGGTGGCCACGATCAGTTCCTGCTGCGGCAGTTCCTTGGCGGCCTTGATCAACTGGGAGGTGGAACCGGCGACGTCGGCCAGTTCGACCACCGAGGACGGCGATTCCGGATGCACCAGCACCGCCGCGTCGGGATACAACCCCTTGAGGTCCTCGACACCCTTGGCCTTGAATTCTTCGTGGACGATGCAGGCACCGTCCCAGAGCAGCATGTCGGCCCCGGTCTTGCGCTGGATGTAGCCGCCCAGATGCTTGTCCGGAGCCCACAGGATCTTCTCGCCCCGCGCCTGCAGGTGCTCGATCACGTCCACGGCGATGGAAGATGTCACGACCCAGTCGGCACGTGCCTTCACCGCCGCCGAGGTGTTGGCGTAGACCACCACGGTGCGATCCGGATGCGCGTCGCAGAAGGCCGAGAATTCGTCGGCCGGACAGCCGACGTCCAGCGAGCAGGTTGCCTCCAGGGTCGGCATCAGCACGCGCTTCTCCGGCGAGAGGATCTTGGCCGTCTCGCCCATGAAACGCACACCGGCCACCACCAGGGTGTCGGCCTCGTGACGCGCACCGAAGCGCGCCATCTCCAGGGAGTCGGCCACGCAGCCGCCCGTCTCTTCGGCCAGTTGCTGAATGGCATCGTCGGTATAGTAATGCGCCACCAGGACGGCGTTGTTGGCCTCGAGCAGTCGCTTGATCTCCTCGACGCGCGCTTCGTCCTCGGCGGGAATACGGGTGGGGCAATAGCGGCGTGCCAGCTGTTCGCGCAGCTCGGCACGGGAAGTCATGATCGTCATCGTGTCTACCACTGTGACCGGCAGGGCATCCCCCTGCGTTACACCAGGTGCCGGGATTCGTGCGCTCCGCACGGCTCGACACACCAGAGGGCCAACCGTTGCGTCTCTCGCTGTGGTCGACCCGCGTCTCTTGCGACCGATTCGCGCTCCGCGATGCCGGTGCAATGAAAATGACGTTGTTCGATAATGACGCTGACACGCTCGGGTTGCAAGTTCGACCGGTTCGGCGGCCTCGTGCACGCCCGCAGCCCGACAGACGAAAACGCCCCCGCCTCGAAACGAGGCGGGGGCGCGATATCTGGTGGGTCGTGTAGGATTCGAACCTACGACCAATTGGTTAAAAGCCAACTGCTCTACCAACTGAGCTAACGACCCGGCATGGCCCTGATGAGGCCAACACAGGTTCGGTTGGTGGGTCGTGTAGGATTCGAACCTACGACCAATTGGTTAAAAGCCAACTGCTCTACCAACTGAGCTAACGACCCCTGCCGAACGGGTGCACATAATACGGATGGGCCCGGTCGCTGGCAAGCGATTTTTTCATCGTCAGGCGATCAGCTTGCCAACGAGTCCTGCAAAAACAGCGACCTTGCATGCCGCAGCCCCCGAGCCACACCGCCTTGCGGGATCAGCGCCCCCTGTTCCGGGGTGACTTGGGTTTGCGCACTCCCTGTACCGGACGTCGCTTGTTCTTGTCACGACTCCAGCGATTCTTTTCATCGGGCGTCAGTTCCGGCACCTTGCGCGATGGCAGCCCTGCCTGGCCGGCCAGGTCGTCGATCTCGTCCTGGCCGAGTTCGACCCACTCCCCCGCCTTGGCGCGCTTGTCGAGGAAAATATTGCCATAGCGCACGCGCTTGAGACGGCTGACGGTGAGGTTCTGGGACTCCCACAGCCGGCGCACCTCGCGGTTGCGGCCCTCCATGATGACCACATGGAACCAGGTATTGATGCCCTCGCCGCCGAACTCTTGCACATCGGTGAAGCGCGCCGGACCATCATCGAGCATCACGCCCTCGACCATCGACTTGATGTGCTCCATGGTCACCTCGCCCATCACGCGTACCGCGTATTCGCGCTCGATCTGGGTGGCGGGATGCATCAACCGGTTGGCCAGCTCACCGTCGGTGGTGAACAGCAGCAACCCGCTGGTGTTGATGTCCAGCCGGCCGATGGCGATCCAGCGCTCGCCCTTGAGGCGCGGCAGGCGATCGAAGACGGTACGACGTCCTTCCGGATCCTTGCGCGTGCACAGCTCGCCTTCCGGCTTGTTGTACATGATCACCCGGCGGGGCACGTCGTCGGCACCACGCAGGGTCACCGGACGATCGTCGAAGGCCACCTTGTCGCGCAGCTCGATCCGGTCTCCCAGGGTCGCCACCTGGCCGTTGACCTTGACCCGGCCATCGGCGATGGCGGTTTCCATTTCACGGCGCGACCCCAGCCCCGCCCGGGCCAGGACCTTCTGCAGTTTTTCGCTGGTGTTACTCATCAGTCGTCTGTCTCACTTGTCGTGGATTCCGTCCCCGCAGCAGCGTCCTCGTCGACGCGGCCACGGGCACGCTCGGACAGCCGAGCCTCGATATCGGCGAAGCTCGGACTCGTCCGCTCGGACGCCGTCCCGGCGTGTCTCTCGTTCTCGTCGGCCATCCCGGTCGACGGCTCGCCGGATCGAGCCGGCGTTTCTTCTTGCTCGGCGACGACCGTCTCCGGTGTCGCCTCCTCGAATTCCCGGTCACTGCCGCTCTCGGACTCGCCCGTCGCCTCGGTGTCGTCCTCGGGACCATCGATGGGCTCATCCGCCTGCGCCAGTACCTCCTGCTGGGGAGGTGGCGGCTCGTCCTCCTGATGCGACGCTTCCTCGCCGAAACTCTTGAGTTCGTGCATCGGCGGCAGCTCGTCGAGCGTCTTGAGGCCAAAGTCGTCGAGAAAGGACCGCGTCGTCGCGTAGACCGCCGGTCGACCGGGAACATCACGGTGCCCCACGACCCTGACCCAGCCTCGATCGACCAGAGTGCGCATGATGGAGCCGCTCACCGAAACGCCACGCACCTCCTCGATGTCGGCCCGCGTCACCGGCTGGCGGTAGGCGATCATCGCCAGGGTCTCGAGCAGCGCCCGCGAATAGCGCTGGGGGCGCTCATCCCACAGCCGCGAGACCCAGCTCGAGAGCCGCGGCCGGATGCGCAGCTGGTAGCCCGAGGCGGTTTCTAGCAGCTCCATGGCGCCGCGCTCGTGGCGCGTCTCGAGGCGCTCCAGGGCCTCGCGCAGGGCGCGTCGGGGCGGCAGCTCATGGTCGTCGAACAGGCTCTCCAGCCGCTCCAGCGAGAGCGGCTCCCCGGCGGCGAGCAGCGCGGCCTCGAGGATCTCGTCCAGGGCCTCGGGAATTTCCATGGCGGTCATGGCGACTGGCTCCCTTGGTCGTCGTCATCCGCGAAGGGGCTCTCCCCTTCTGGCTCGTCGTCAGCGTAGACGTCTTCTTCTGCCTCGTCGTCCTGCGGGCCGCCCCGGGCGCGGACATGAATCGGCGACAGCGGGGCGTTCTGCACGATCTCGATCAAGGACTCCTTGGCCAGCTCAAGAATCGCCATGAAAGTGACGACCACACCGGCTCGCCCTTCCTCGAGACTGAACAGCGACTCGAAGGGCGTATGGTGCTCATGACTCAAGCGCTCCATGATCGCCAGCATGCGCTCGCGGGTGGAGAGCACCTCACGGCTGATCTGGTGAGCCTGGTTGAGCTCTGCCCGGCGCAGTATGCCGGCCAGCGCTCCCAGCAACTCATCGAGCTCCACCTCCGGATGGATCACTCGGGACTCGAGCGGCGGCAATGCCGCTCGCGCCGGAAACCAGTCGCGCCCCTGGCGCGGCAGATCGCCCAGCGACTCGGCGGCATTCTTGAGCCGCTCGTACTCCTGCAGGCGACGGATCAGCTCGGCGCGCGGATCCTCTTCCTCGTCGTCACCGCCTTCCTTGGGCGGCTTGGGCAACAGGGTGCGCGACTTGATCTCGGCCAGCATCGCCGCCATCAGCAGGTACTCGCCGGCCAGCTCGATCTCCATCGCCTTCATCAGCTCCACGTACTCGATGTACTGGTGGGTGATGGCCGCCACGTCGATGGCCAGGATGTCCAGATTCTGGCGCCGGATCAGGTACAGCAGCAGATCCAGCGGCCCCTCGAAGGCCTCGAGAAAGACACGCAACGCCTCCGGCGGGATGTAGAGATCCTCCGGCAGTTGAGTGATCGGCTCGTCGAACAGCCGGCCCAACACCTCGGCGCTCTGGACGGCACCGGCGTCGGTGGCGGCATCGGCGGGCTGTGGCGTATCGCTCACGCGTGACCTTCTCCTCGACTGCGCCTTACGGCGCGCCTGCGAAAAACGCGCAGTTTAGCAAGGCAGTCGAGGAGCGAACACGCCCGCGTGTCGCGAGGCGTCCGAATCGGCGTCAGGTCGCGCGGGCGAAGCGCCGGTAGGTGAAGTCGGGACTGCCCGAGGCATCGATCACCGCCAGCGCCTGGACCTCGTCATGATAGGGCGATTGCTCGCAGACCGGGTCCATCTGGGCAGCGTCGCCGGTGAGCATCAGCGCCTGACAGCGGCAACCGCCCCAGTCGATCTCCTTGCGCTCGCAGCTCTGGCAAGCATCGGGCATCCAGTCGGTGCCGCGGTAGGCGTTGAAGGCAGGGCTGTCGTACCAGATCTCGTCCAACGAATGCTCGGCGACGTTCCAGAACTCCAGGTGCGGGATCGACTCCGCCACGTGGCACGGCAGCACCTTGCCCGAGGGCGTGACGTTGAGCGACTGACGCCCCCAGCCGTTCATGCACGGCTTGGGTAGACGCGCGTAGTAATCCGGCACCACGGCGTCGATCACCAGCCGGCCCTGCAGGCGCTCGCGCGCGGCCTCGACCCGTTCGACGGCTTCCACAACCTGCTCCCGGGTGGGCATCAGGGCAGCCCGGTTGACCAGCGCCCAACCGTAGTACTGGGCGTGGGCGATCTCCAGGCGTCGCGCGCCGAGTTCCAGCGCCAGGTCGACGAAGTCGTCGATCTGATGCAGATTGGCGCGGTGAATCACCGCGTTGAGGGTCAGCGGCAGCCCGAGGTCGGTTACCTCGGCGGCGAAGGCCAGCTTGCGCACATGGGCGCCGGCCATGTTGGCGACGTGATCGGTGACCTCGGGCGTGGCGCCCTGGAGCGACAGCTGCACGTGGTCGAGCCCGGCATCCGCCAGCTCTTCCAGGCGGGCGCGGTCGAGGTTGACCCCGGCGGTGATCAGGTTGGCATAGAGCCCGGCGTCGACGCAGGCCGCCACCAGCTCGGGCAGGTCGGGCCGCAGGGCCGGCTCGCCGCCGGACAGATGCACCTGCAGCACGCCGAGCTCGGCGGCCTCGGCGAAGACGCGCCGCCAGGTCTCGGTGTCCAGCTCCTGCCGACGGCGCTCCAGCGCCACCGGGTTGGAGCAGTAGGGACACTGCAGCGGGCAGCGATGCGTCAGCTCCGCCAGCAGGCCCATGGGCGGGCGGACGTCATAGGAGCGCGATGCCGTCACGCGACCTCCAGCACACGCTTCTCGACCAGGCCCGCGAACATGGCGATCACGTCCTCGGCGATGCGCTCGCGCGGTGCCTGGTAGGCCTCGCACAGGCGGTCGACGATCTCGCCGACGCGGCGCTCGCCGTCCACGTGGCCGATCACGGCCTGGGCGATGCCGTCGAGCTGGAAGACACGCTCGGGCGCCAGCAGCACCCAGCCGCCACGCTGCTTGTCCTCACGCAGCCTCACGCCACGCGGGATGCGGACGATGTCGCTTTCCTGAATCTCGGTCATAGGGCCTTACCGGGTTGGAGCCTGCCGCCGGTCGTCTCGCCGTCCCAGGCGCCGGGCGGCACCTGGCCGGGCGCGACGTAGGCATGCTGCAGGGCATCGAGCTGGGTCCACAGCACCTGGCACTTGAAGATCAGCGCGTCGAGCACCGCCTGCTGCTGGTCAAGCCGCAGCGCGTGGCGCTTGACGTAGTCCAGCGCCATCTCCGCGTCCCGCGGCGCCTGGGTCAGGCGTGGCGCGAAGTAAGCCAGGGTCTCGGCGGAGACGAAATCGTAATGCTGGAGCATGCCGCTGACCCGCTGGCCGATCACCATCGGCGAGAACAGCTCGGTCAGCGACGAGGCGATGGCTTCCAGCAGGCTGCGCTCACGCACGAAATGCAGGTAGGCCTCCACCGCGAAGCGCGTGGCCGGCAGGATGCGGCGCGTCGAGATCACCATCTCGCGGTCCAGGCCCAGGCCGTCGGTGAGCATCAACCAGCGCGCGATGCCACCTTCCCCCTCGGCGTGGCCGTCGTGATCCTCCAGCCGGGAGCGCCACTCGCGGCGCAGCGCCGGCTCCTCCAGACGCCCGATCAGCGAGCCATCCTTGAGCGGGATCATCGACTGATAGTAGTAGCGATTGAGCGCCCAGGCACTCACCTGGCGGCGGTCGAGCTCGCCGTTCTGCAGCATCAGCTGGAAGGGATGCCGATGGTGGTAGCGCTGCTCGCCGATGGCGCGCAACCGGGCCTCAAGTTCATTCGGACTCAGCACCTCGCGCAGCGGCGCATCGATATCACTCATCAGCACTCCAGCTCCATGCCATCGTAGGAGATTTCCCATCCCTGCCGCTCGGCCTCTTGCCGCTCGGGGGAGCCCTCGATCAGCACCGGGTTGGTGTTGTTGATGTGGACGAACACGCGCCGTCCGAGGTTCAACGACGCCAGAGCAGCCATGCTGCCGTCATTACCGGCCATCGACATGTGCCCCATCCGCTGGCCGGTCTTGTGGCCGACGCCGGCGCGAATCATCTCGTCGTCCCGCCACAGGGTGCCGTCGAACATCACCAGGTCGGCGCCCTCAAGGCGCGCCGCCAGTCGCTCGGTCAGCGTCGCGCAGCCGGGAATGTAGTAGGCCCGCCGTTCACCGACGCGGAACTCCACGCCCACAGTGGCCTCGCCCTCGCCTCCGATCTCGACGTCATCGCCTTCCAGGTACAGCGCCGCCTTGCCGGGCACGGCGAAGATCCGCGCCTCGAGCCCCTCGGCCAGCTCCAGGGTCTGCTCCAGTTCGACGCCGCAGCGCTCGACGTGATCGGGGTTGAGCACGTTGAAGACCGGGCTGTCGCCCAGGGCGGCATGGATTTCCGGCGTGGCATAGAGGCGATAGGGAGAGCTTTCACGCAGGCTCAGCAGGCCACCGATGTGATCGATGTCGCCATTGGTCACCAGCACCGAGGCGATGGGCGTGTGACGCCTGCCTTGCTGAGGAAAGAGCGCCGGGGTCTGGCGAATCTGGGTCAGCACTTCGGGCGCGCAGTTGATCAACGCCCAGGAGTGGCCATCGGCGCTGACGGCGATGGAAGACTGGGTTCGCGGCGTGACGCGTGGGTCGCCCGCCCACGCCAGCCGGCATACCTCGCAGCGGCAGTTCCACTGGGGGAGACCGCCGCCGGCGGCCGCCCCTAGCACTCGAATATGCAACGCTGCCTCAGAATTCAGCGGGCATGTAGTCGTTGATTTCCAGCGCGATGCAGATCTCTTTTACTTCCGGGGTCGTCCAAGCCATCGTCATTACTCCATCAGCGAATTCGCAACATGCATGATAAGCCGTTAGCCTGTTTATTGCATTATCCAACCTCTCCCTGACGTTATCCCGCCTCGGCGGCGAGGCGGTAGCGGCCAGTGTAGTCGAACAGCTTGCGCCGCACTTGCCAATGGCGGCCGGCCTTGCGGCCGATCACGAAGTCCGGGGCGCGCAGGCGGTGCTGTTCGGCGACCACCTCCTCCGGCGTGCTCGGCGACCAGCGCGTGCCGGGGGCGCGCAGATGCTCGCGCAGGAAGGCCGCGGCGAAGGCCCCGCGCTGGGCCGAGGTCTCCAGGGCGAACCATTCGGCCAAGGTGGCACCGTCCTCGTCGTGGTAGACGACCTTGAGTCGCGGCAGACCACGCCCGTTGTGCGTCGCTTCGAGCTGCATGCCGGTCACGCGCAGCACCATGGCATCACGCAGCCGCAGGGCCTCGCGCAGCTTGTCGTCGGCATCCACCAGCATTGCCTGGCAGCCATGGCAGCGACGCGCGGCAATGTCGTTCTCGGCGCCGCAATGCTCGCACTCCTTGAAGCGATAGCGAAAATCGCACTGATGCTGCCGGCCCGCCTCATCGTCGACCAATCCCTGGCAGCGACGCCCGAAATGCTCGATGACCAGCTCGCCATCACGACGCCCCCAGAAGAGATTGGCGTGACCACAGGCGGGACATTCGACCTGGACGGGCTCGGTGTCCGACGCCGGCCGGGGACTGCCTACCTCGGGGGCATAGAGGTCCCAGGGATTGCCGGCGTAGTCGAGGATCAGGCAATCGCGCTTGCTCTCGGCCAGCCGCAGCCCGCGCCCGACGATCTGCTGGTAGAGCCCGACCGATTCCGTGGGCCGAAGAATCGCGATCAGATCGACATGGGGTGCATCGAAACCGGTGGTCAGCACCGACACATTGACCAGGTACTTGAGACGTCGCGCCTTGAACGCCTCGATGCAGGCCTGGCGTTCGTCGGACGGCGTGGCACCGGTGATCAGAGCCGCCTGTCCCTCCGGTAGATGACAGAACACTTCTTCGGCGTGCGCCACGGTGGCGGCAAACAGCATCACGCCCTGACGTTCGGCGGCATACGCCACCACCTCGGCGACGATGGCCGGCGTGGCACGATGGCCGGCCACCACCCGATCGAGCTCGGCTTCCTGAAAGTGCCCGCCGGCACCCGGCGCCATCCGCGAGAAATCATAGCGGGCCACTGCCGCGTCGACGCGCCGTGGCTCGGCCAGGTAGCCCTGCTTGACCATCAGGCGCAGCGGCTGCTCGAAGACGCACTCGCGAAAGAAGCAATCGTCGTCGCCACGCACCATGCCATGGTAGTGCCGATGATAGACGAAGCCCTGCCCCAGCCGGTACGGCGTGGCGGTCAAGCCGAGGATCTTGAGATGCGGGTTGTGGCGACGCAGGGCGTCGATCACGCGCCGGTAGCTCGAGTCCTCGTCCAGCGAGACCCGATGACACTCATCGATCACCAGCAACGAAAAGGCGCCGTGCTCGCCGCCCTGTGCATCGAGGCGCTCACCGAAGGCGTCGAGGTTGCGCACCACCGACTGCACCGAGCCGAACACCACCTGTCGCGCGGCCCGCTTGCTGCCGAGGCCAGCACTGAAGATGTCCGCCTCGAGCCCGTAGGCCTCGTACTTGGCGTGATTCTGCTCCACCAGCTCGCGCACATGCGCCAGCACCAGCACCCGGCCCCGAGCCAGACGGGCCAGCTCGGCGATCACCAGCGACTTGCCGCTGCCAGTGGGCAGCACCACCACGGCCGGGTCATGACTGGCTCGAAAGTGCTCGATCACTCGGGTTACCGCGTCCTGTTGATAAGGGCGCAATCGTGGTGCGAAAGAGATGCTCATGGGGCCACTCGTGCGGTGAAACGTCGCCATCTTGCCACCTGCCGCCATCGCTGCCGACAGCAAGACGGCCGAGCATGGCTTGACCTATGGGCATACAGGCATGATACCTAGGTAGTATGAGAATGAATCATCTCGTATTGCCCTAAGGGAGAACCTTGCATGACCACTCAAAAGACCAGCCCCAATTGTCCGGAATGCGGCAGCCACTGGAAGCGCCTGCCGCCGGGTCGCGAGGGGCAGTACCACGTTTATTGCGAAGAGTGCGGTCATGATTTCGGGCGTTATGACCGCCTTCAGGCACAATTCCGCAGTCTACTCGAAGATGTGGAATCGCATCTGAAGCACAAGGACGACGTCCCGGACAACAACGCCTCCTGACCCCGCGCCAAATCGAGGCGACATGAGCCGAGACAAGGCAAGATGCCGACGCCCAGCCGGGCGTCGGCGTCTTGCATGGCGGCCCCTGACGGACGCGCCGCCTGTCTTCAGCCCAGCCAGCGCCGGGCGTTGCGGAACAGGCGCATCCAGGCGCCATCCCGGGTCCACTCGGCCGGCCGCCAGGAGTTGGTCACCGCCCTGGCCACACGCTCCGGATGCGGCATCATGATGGTCACACGACCATCCGGCGTGGTCAGGCCGGTGATGCCGCCCGGCGACCCATTCGGGTTGGCGGGATAACGCGTGGTCACCTGCCCGTGATTGTCGAGATAACGCAGGGCTACCTGCGCGCTGCCCTGCATGCGGCGCAGGTGGGCGCTGTCGCGGAACTCGGCGCGCCCTTCGCCGTGGGCCACGGCGATCGGCAGTCGCGATCCCTCCATGCCGGCCAGCAGGATCGAGGCGCTCTGCTCCACACGGACCATGGAGACCCGAGCTTCGAACTGCTCGGACTCGTTACGCACGAAGCGCGGCCAGTCTTCGGCCCCAGGGATCAGCTCCCTGAGCTGGGAGAGCATCTGGCAGCCATTGCAGACGCCCAGCGCGAAACTGTCATCACGACCGAAGAAGCCGGCGAACTGATCGCGCGCGCGCTCGTTGAACAGTATCGACTTGGCCCAGCCACCACCGGCACCGAGCACGTCCCCGTAGGAGAAGCCGCCGCAGGCCACCAGCCCCTTGAAGTCCTCGAGGCTCACCCGCCCCTCGAGGATATCGCTCATGTGCACGTCGACGGCCTCGAAACCGGCTCGGTCGAAGGCCCAGGCCATCTCCAGGTGTCCATTGACGCCCTGCTCCCGCAGCACGGCCATGGGGGGCCGCGCAGTATTCACGAAGGGCGCGGTGATGTCTTCATCGACATCGAAGGTGGGCGACGCCGAGAGCCCGGGGTCGCGGCCGTCGAGCAAGCCGTCGAACTCGTTCTTGGCACATTCGGCATTGTCGCGCAGTGCCTGCATGCGGTAGCTGGTCTCGCTCCAGGTACGCTGCGCCAGCAGGCGCGTGGTCTCGAGCAAGGGTTCCTCGAACAGGGTCACGCGAACCTGGTCGTCATAACGTGGCCGGGCGATGACGCCGCACGTCTCGATGCCCGCACCGGCGAACTGCGCCAGCACCTCTTCGGTATGCTCGCGGGATACCTGGATCACCGCACCGAGCTCCTCGGCGAACAACGCATTGAAGGCATCGGTGGGCTCGTCGATCAGCCAGTCGAGCTTGATTTCCAGGCCGGCATGCGCCGCGAAGGCCATTTCCAGCAGCGTGACCAGCAGGCCACCGTCACTGCGATCATGGTAGGCCAGCAGCTTGCCGTCGGCGTTGAGTCCCTGAATCACCGAGAAGAACGCCTTGAGATCTTCCGGGTCGTCCAGGTCGGGACATTCGTCGCCGACCTGACCGTAGACCTGCGCCAGGGCCGAGCCGCCAAGGCGATTCCGGCCACCGCCGAGATCGACCAGGATGAGGTCGGACTCGTCCTGCTCCAGGTTGATCTCGGGGGTCAGGGTACGCAGAGCATCGGTGACGGGCGCGAAACCGGTGGTGATCAGCGACAGCGGCGCGGTGACGCTCTTCTCCTCGCGCTCCCCCTTGTCGTTCTCGGCTTCCCAGGCGGTGCGCATGGACATGGAGTCCTTGCCTACCGGCACGGCGATGCCCAGCGCCGGACACAGCTCCATGCCCACGGTCCGAACGGCGTCGAAGAGGGCCTGATTCTCGCCGGGATGGCTGGCCGCGCTCATCCAGTTGGCGGAGAGCTTGATGTCGCCCAGCTTGGCGATCGGCGCTGCCGCCAGGTTGGTGATGGTCTCGGCTACCGCCAGGCGAGCGCTGGCGGCAGGGTCGATCAATGCCACCGGTGGCCGTTCCCCCATGGCCATGGCTTCACCGGCGTGCGTATCGAAGGTCGCGGTGGTCACGGCGACATCGGCCACCGGCACCTGCCAGGGGCCGACCATCTGGTCGCGCGCCACCTGGCCGGTGATGGAACGATCGCCGATGGTGATCAAAAAGCTCTTGGACGCCACCGTGGGCAATCGCAACACGCGGTCCATGGCCTCGCGCAGGTCCAGGTTGTCGAGCATGATGCCCGGCAATTCGCGGTCCTGGCGCGTGAACTCGCGCTGCATCTTCGGCGGCTTGCCGAACAGCACGTTCATCGGCAGATCCACCGGCCGCGTCTCGAAATGGCCATCGCGCACCTCGAGATGATGCGCCTCGGTCGCCTCGCCGACCACGGCGTAGGGGCAACGCTCACGGCGACACAGCGCCTCGAAGGTCTCGAGGTCGTCCGGCGCCACGGCCAGCACATAGCGTTCCTGGGCCTCGTTGCACCAGATTTCCAGCGGGCTCATGCCAGGCTCGGCGTTGGGCACCTCGCGCAATTCGAAGCGCCCGCCCCGGTCGCCGTCCTTGACCAGTTCCGGCAAGGCGTTGGACAGCCCGCCGGCACCGACGTCGTGGATGAAGCGAATCGGATTGTCCTCGCCCAGCGCCCAGCAGCGGTCGATGACCTCCTGGGCACGACGCTCCATCTCAGGGTTGTCGCGCTGCACCGAGGCAAAATCCAGATCGGCGCTGGAGGCGCCGGAGGCCATCGAGGAGGCCGCACCGCCGCCCAGGCCGATCAGCATGGCCGGTCCGCCCATGACGATCAGCTTGCCGCCGACAGGAATCTCGCCCTTCTGGACATGCTCTTCACGGATGTTGCCATAGCCGCCGGCGATCATGATCGGCTTGTGGTAGCCCCGGCGCTCGATGCCGTCGGCGCCCAGAGCATCCTGTTCATAGCTGCGAAAATAGCCGGTCAGGTTGGGGCGGCCGAACTCGTTGTTGAAGGCCGCGCCACCGATGGGCCCCTCGAGCATGATCGACAGCGCACTGGTGATGCGCTCTGGCTTGCCGTAGTCGAAGGCTTCCCAGGGCTGGACGAACTCGGGAATGCGCAGGTTGGACACGGTAAAGCCGGTCAAGCCAGCCTTGGGCTTGCCACCGATACCGGTGGCGCCTTCGTCGCGGATCTCGCCGCCGGCACCGGTCGCCGCACCGGGGTGCGGGGCGATGGCCGTCGGGTGGTTGTGGGTCTCCACCTTCATCAGGATGTTCACCGATTCCCGATGTGCGCCATAGACGGCACGGTCGGCCGCCTTGCCGGTCAGTGGTGCCGCGAAGAAGCGCCCGGCTTCGCTGCCCCGGATGACCGCCGCGTTGTCGCTGTAGGCAGAGAGGATATCGTCCGGCGAAGCCTCGAAGGTGTTCTTGATCATCTTGAACAGCGAGTGCGATTGCGCCTCACCGTCCACGACCCAGTCGGCATTGAAGATCTTGTGGCGGCAATGCTCCGAGTTCGCCTGGGCGAACATCATCAGCTCGACGTCGGTCGGATTGCGCTCGAGGCCCTTGAAGGCCTCGCACAGATAGTCGATCTCGTCCTCGGCGAGCGCCAGGCCAAGCTCGATGTTGGCCGTTGCCAACGCCGCGCGGCCGCCCTCCAGAATATCGACCTGGCCGAGCGGGGCCGGCTGGTGATGCGCGAACAGGCGAGCGGCATCCGAGGCGTCGAACAGTACCGTCTCGGTCATGCGATCATGCAGCGCCGCCGTCACGGCCTCGAAGCCCGACTCGGAAAGCTCCCCGGCAAACTGCACCCGATAGGCGATGCCTCGCTCCAGACGACGAACCTTCGTCAGCCCGCAATTGTGCGCGATGTCGGTGGCCTTGGAGGACCAGGGTGACTGGGTGCCGATGCGCGGCACCACCAGGAAAAGATGCCCTCGGCTACCGGGCGACGCCTCACGCGTCGACCCGTCGTCCAGCAACTGCTCGAGCAACCGTCGATCACCATCGGCCAGTTCCCCGTCGTGATCGACGAAGTGCACGTAGTCGGCTTCGAGCGCCTCGACATCGGGCACCACACTACGCAGGGCATCCAGTAGCTTGGCGTGACGAAAAGCGGATAGAGCGGGCGCACCGCGCAGTTCGAGCATATCCTCGGGCCTCTGAAGCAAGCGAAAATGAAGGAAGCGCCGAACAACCGACTCACGACCTCAAGCACAGGGCGAGCAACGCGGAGCATACGAAAGATGAGCGAAGGGGCTCCGGTCTCGCGCAACGCCGTGATTGAGCCGCGTGGGTGTTCATCCAGTGTTTCCTGAAGGCCGCGGCCGGCGGCAAAGAGGCCTTATGATACTGGAAAGCGCCGGCCGCGAGAAATCGAGAATGATGACAGCCGAAGGGAGGCTGGGTAAGGTGGAGGGTCTCATCGCCGCTCATCACCGTTATGCTCGCATTCTGGCTCGACCATGTCCGCCGCCACTGGCGTGGCTACCTGACGCTGTGCGTCGTTCTGCTGCTCATGCTGCTGCCGGCAAGACACCACAGCGAACCGGGGCCACATCTGCAGGACGTGCTGCAGCGGGACTTCATCAGCGTGCATACCCGCAACACTCCCACCACCTATTACGAGGGGCGCCAGGGACCTACCGGGTTCGAGTATGAGTTGATGCGACGCTTTGCCGATCATCTTGGCGTCAGCCTGGCACTGAACGACGACCACAACACGACCGACGTGCTCGGAGCGGTACGCCATCAGGGCGATATGGGCGCCGCCGCCCTGCCCCTCGACCCGGGGCAGGAGGGCGTGATCTTCAGCCGTCCGATCATGCCGCTGCAACCCTTGCTGGTCTATCGCCGCGACCTGCCACCGCCGCAGGACATCGAGGATCTTCAGGGCCTGGAGATCGGTACCCTGAGCGGCACCGGCACCGACACCGTCATGCGGGAACTCCAGGCCGAGCATCCCACCTTGAGCTGGAAGGAAGCCAACGACATGGAGGTCGCCTCGCTACTGAGCCAGGTTGCCAGCGGCACGCTGGATGCCGCCGTGGTCTTCGAGCACCAGTTCCGGCTCAATCGCCTGTTCTTCCCCGAGGTCGAGGACGGCTTCCGGCTCGGTAAGCCACTTTCCCTGGCCTGGGCCTTTCCCGCCGGCCAGGGGTTGGGCCTGGTACGCGAGGCCAATCGCTTCCTCGCCGACATGCAGGACAACGGCCTGCTCCAGCAGCTCGAGACGCGCTATTTCGGTCGCGACAATTATCTCGAATACGTCGGCGCGCGCACATTCATTGCTCATGCCCAGGAGCGACTGCCGGACTACGCGCCACTCTTCCGCCAGTCCGCTCGCGATACCGGCTTTGACTGGAAGCTGCTGGCCGCAGTGGGCTACCAGGAATCCCATTGGGATCCCGAGGCCACCTCCCCCACCGGCGTGCGCGGCCTCATGATGCTGACCCGCCCGACCGCCAGCGATCTGGGCGTCGAGAATCGCCTCGACCCGGCCCAGAGCATCGAGGGGGGCGCGCGTTACCTGAGGAGTCTCGAACAGCGCTTACCCGAGTCGATCACCGGCGACGACCGCCTCTACATGGCACTTGCGGCCTACAACGTGGGACTCGGACACCTCTACGATGCCCGCGACATCACCCTCCAGCGTGGCGGCGACCCCGATGCCTGGAAGGACGTACGCCGCTCCCTGCCGCTGCTTCAGGAAAGCGGCTGGCATGAGCAAACCCGCCATGGGTATGCGCGAGGCGGCGAGCCGGTGATCTATGTCCGCAACATTCGCCGCTATCACGAGATCCTGGCCTACGTGGACCGTAGCCAGGAACAGTTCCACCCACTCAACGCTCGACTGCCCGAGAAGGCAGGCCGCGAAGCGTTCGATGTCGTCCCGCCCAGCACCTGAGCTGCTCAAGGCGCGGCAGCGTTCCGCCGCGCGGCAAAGAACGCCTTGAGATGCTTGGCAATACGAGACGCCAGCACGCCCCCCGTCACCTCGACCCGATGGTTGTACCAGGGTTGTGCAAACAGATTGGCCCGCGACTCCGCCATGCCGCTGCGAGGCTCGGCCGCGCCATATACCACCCGAGCCAGACGCGCGTGAATGATGGCCCCGGTACACATCAGACAGGGCTCCAACGTCACGAAGAGCGTACAACCATCGAGACGATAGTTGCCGAGCCTGGCGCCGGCATCGCGCAGCGCACGAATCTCGGCATGAGCACTGGGATCATGACCGGAGACCGGTGCATTGAAGCCACGCCCCACGATGTCGCCGTCCGGATCCACGACCACGGCTCCCACCGGCACCTCTCCTGCCGCCTCGGCGAGATGCGCCTGCTCCACGGCCCGGTGCATGTAATACTCATCGCTGCGCATCGCCGTTGACTCCAGTAGACTGCTCGACATGTAGATGATGGCTCGGCAGCACCCACCGCAGACGGTGTTCACAGGCGGGCCGACACCCTTCTCAGGAGGATACCCCCGAATGTCCGACGCGCTAAACGCCCTGGTCGATCTGCTCGCCCTGGAACCCCTGGAAGAGAATCTCTTCCGAGGCCGTAGCCAGGACCTGGGACTGCCGCAACTCTTTGGCGGGCAGGTGCTCGGCCAAGCCCTCTCGGCCGCCACCCATACCGTGGATGCCAAACGCCGCGTGCACTCCTTGCACGGCTACTTCCTGCGTCCCGGCGATGCCCAGATGCCGGTGGTCTATCAGGTCGACGCCGTTCGTGACGGTGCCAGCTTCACCACCCGACGCATCACCGCCATCCAGAAGGGCCGCCCGATCTTCTTCTGCAGCGCCTCCTTCCACGGCGAAGAAACGAGCATCACCCACCAGCCGCGCATGCCCGAGGTGGCGCCTCCCGACGCCCCCGAGAACGACGACACGCGAGTGACCCGCTTCCCGGGGCACCCCATCGAATTCCGCCATCTCGAGGACAGTGCCGAACCCGGCCAGCCGGCTCGCAAGCGCCTCTGGTTCCGCCTGGCCGGCGAGTTACCCGACGACCCGGCGCTGCACCGCTATCTGCTGGCCTACAGCTCCGACTTCAACCTGCTGACCACCTCTCTGGTGCCTCACGACATCACCTTCGGTGATCCCCGGCTGCAGATCGCCAGCCTCGACCACGCCCTGTGGTTCCATCACGACGTCAAGGTCAACGACTGGCTGCTCTACGACATGGATAGTCCCTGGGCCGGTGGCGCACGCGGCTTCAGCCGCGGCAGCATCTATGACCGAGACGGCCGCCTGGTGGCCTCCAGCGCCCAGGAAGGCCTGACACGACTGCGCGACACGCCACGCTGACCACCTGACAGCGGGTGTCGTCCCCGGAAATTCCGGCGTCGCCGCTGGAACGGTGGCCGGCGCGTGCACGCCTACCTTGAAGGTATCGGCGGCCCTCATCCACAACGACCGACACAATCCAGATGACGCCGTCGAGCGGATGCCCCCCCGGGCCTCCGAAAGCGAGGGCCGAGTCGTCGAGGACGGCGTGAACGGCGGCGATGCAGTGCGCCTCCTCGGCATCGTTCTCGGGCCAATAGCCAAGGACGAGGAGTGCCGCACCATGCCACATAATATCAATTTCCAGCAGTCCATCGACCAGAGCGAGCGCCTGGTGCCGGTCAACCTCCGCCAGAGCGGCGACCCAGGCATTCAGTTGCTGCTTTCCAACCGGGTACGCAAGTCGCCCTACTGGCACCTCTCGGTGGAGGCAGGATGCTGGAAGGCTACTGTCTACAACCGCATGTATCATCCCCGCGCCTACGTGCGCCCCGAGGACGGTGGCGCCATGGAGGAATATCGCGCGCTGGTCAACGACGTCACCTTGTGGAATGTCGCCGTCGAGCGGCCGATCCGCGTCAGGGGCCCCGAGGCAGAAGCCTTCTGCAACTATGTCTGCACCCGCGACGTGACCCGAGTACCAACGATGATGGGCCGCTACGTGGTGCTCTGCGATGAGCAGGGCCGCGTGCTCAACGACCCGGTGATGCTGCGTGTCGCCGACGATGAGTTCTGGTTCACCATCAGCGATTCGGACCTGGCCTACTGGTTCCGGGGCGTCAATCACGGCATGCGCTTCGATGTCGAGATCGACGAGATCGATGTCAGCCCGCTCCAGGTCCAGGGGCCCAAGTCCGAAGACCTGTTGGCCGACCTGGTTGGCGAAGCGGTGCGTGAAGTGCCCTACTATGGTCTGATGGCCGCCAGGATCGAGGGAGCCGACGTCCTGATTTCCCAGACCGGCTTCTCCGGCGAGAAGGGCTATGAGGTCTATGCCTACGATTCGACCCTGAACGCCGAGACCGTTTGGAATGCCATTCGCACCGTCGGCGAAGCCTACAACCTGATGGTGATCGCTCCGGCCCACCACCGTCGCATTGCAGCCGGCATCCTGTCCTATGGCCAGGATCTCGATCACGAGACCAATCCCTTCCAATGCAACCTCGGGCACATGGTGCCCAAGGCCAAGGAAGCGGACTACATCGGCAAGGAGGCACTCGAGCGCACCCGGGAGCTCGTCAAGGCCGGCAAGCCGCCCTTCAGCCATCAGCTGGTAGGCTTGAAGCTCGACGGCAAGCCCATCGAGGACTATGCACCGGACTTCTGGCTGGTCAGTCCGGATGCTGGCAGCGAACCCTGTGGCTGGATCACCTCTCCCTGGTACTCGCCGGAACTCGGCACCAATATCGCCATGGCCTATGTACCGGTGTCCTCGGCGACGTTGGGGACCGAGCTGGTCGCCTGGCTACCCGATGAATTCCTCGACATACCCGGCCAGCCCGTGGCCGCGACAGTCTGCGAGATGCCCTTCCGCGAGTCGGTGAACCCGAGCTCACGGGAACGCGCCAAGGCCGCCGGTCGCGATTACGCCTATTGAACGCCAGGCCTGGCATACCGGCGCGCCTCCCGGTAATATACGCGGCGCGCCGGTGTAGCTCAGTTGGTAGAGCAACGCACTCGTAATGCGTAGGTCGGTGGTTCGAGTCCACTCACCGGCACCAGGAATCTCAACAGAAACGGCCACTTGGCGAATCATCGCGGTGGCCGTTTCTATTACCGTCTCGTCAGCTGTCAGATGGGCAACACGCTTGGCCTGCCAACACCTTGACCCGATGAGATGGTCGCCCTGCGCCAGGGGTTCTCTTGTCTCTTTCTTCTCTTTCTCCTGCCATGTTCTCCTCCCTCAGGCAGATCGTTCCCCCGCCGCAAACACTGCAACAATACCTTTCGTCATAAGAGATGAAAAAACATTATATAGAGAGGGATTGAAATCCGCATTGGCAACCAAATATCTGCTCATGCCAGACAGCCCTCCTTCGAGAGCGGTAACCGAAAAGGTGGGCAAGACTATCGAGATATGATCCCGTCAAGTGATAGGGAGGACATACCGATGAGCACAGCACTTTCACTTGAGCCGCTCTTTCGTCACTCCATTGGCTTCGATCGATTCAGCGATCTCTTCGATCGTGCCTTGGAGGGAAGTTCGACATCGACATTCCCTCCATACAACATTGAGAAGCATGGAGAAAACAATTATCGCATCGTACTGGCAGTCGCCGGCTTTTCCGAAAAGGATCTCAGCATCAGGCTGGAAAACGGCGTTCTGACGGTATCCGGCGTCAAGGATGACGAGAAGAGCGATAACAACGTGACTTACATGCATCACGGTATTGGCCGGAGTTCCTTCAAGCTGACCTACAAGCTTGAGGATCACATCGAGGTGCAAGGCGCCAATCTGGAAAACGGTCTACTGGTCATTGACCTGTTGCGTGAAATCCCCGAAGCGGAGAAACCGCGGGAGATCGAGATCAATAGCCTCAACTCGGGCCAATCCGGGGTTCAACAGATCGAATCCGACGAGAAAGATTCAGCCTGACGAATATAGAGCAGGCATTACGCCATGACATCTTTCTGGCCTCGCCTCAAGGCGGGGCCTTTCTGTACTCCTGTTCCCCATAAAGATGGGTAACAAGGCACCCATTACAGCCAAAAATACGGAAAAGGCCAACTCGCCTGCCACGAATATGCCCCATCGACAACACACCAAACAGCGAGTCATTGATGGGGCAAGCATCGTGGATAACACGATGATACGATGCCGTCCCTGGCAAAGCACGATCTCGCACTAATGTGGATATCGCGCTGCAAACTATACCCAATATGGCCGAATACCGCCTAGCAATTTTCCATGAACTTTCATGAATTCTGGCCGACTCATTTCTCTCACATCAAACCATGGATCGATCAGATACTGCCGCATTGCGCCACTCTTCTACCAACGCCTTTATCAGGGAAGCCGCTGGCAATTCCCGGGCCAAAGGAGCCCCTTGCCCCGCCCAATGCGGTGCAAAATCATGGTTATCGACGGCACCGGCTACCGCGTGCAACGCCTTGGCCGCATCATACGCCACGGGATAGTCGGGCGGTGCGGGGTCGCCGGCAGCTTCATGCAGGCGATTGACGAATCCGCGCGCGGGGCGCCCGGAAATGGAGGAGGTAATACGCGTGTGATTCGCCTCTTCGCACTTGAACCTCTCGCGATAGGCGGCATCGGCGGCGGATTCCGGACAGAGCACGAAGGCCGTGCCGAGCTGAACCGCCGAGGCTCCCAGTAGCAAGGCGGCTGCGATACCGGCACCGTCCATAATGCCACCGGCAGCGATGACCGGCCGGCGGCTGTTCGCTACCAGCAACCGAACCAGCGTCAAAGTGCCGATGCCGTCATCGCGTTCCGGATCAAACACTCCCCGATGCCCGCCAGCCTCGACTCCCTGGGCAACGAGGGCATCGACGCCTTCGCTCTCGGCTCGCTCGGCCTCTTCGAGAGAGGTCACACAAGCCAGCGTCATGCAGCCGGCTTCGCGCAGGCGATGCACCACTTCGCGACCCGGCAGCCCGAAATGGAAGCTGACGACCGCCGGTTGCTCCTCGAGCAGCATCTCGAGCATGGCGTCATGACCGACGAAGCTCTGGTAGACTTCCCGCAACGCCTCTGGTGGCCGGGCATTGAACTCGGCGAAACGCGGCGCCAGATGGTCGAGCCAGTCGGCTTCACGTCCAGCGTCGCGGTCGGCGGGGCGATGGCAGAACAGGTTGACGTTGATGGGACCATTCGTCAGTTCGCGAGTCGCGCGAATCTGCTCCCTGGCCCGGTCCACACCACAAGCTCCCAGGCCCAGCGAACCCAATCCCCCCGCCTCGGTGACTGCCGCCGCCAGTGCCGGCGTGGAAACGCCCGCCATGGGCGCCTGGATGATCGGATAACGGATACCGAGCTGCTGGCATAAAGCATCGCAGATCGACATGGCTGGCTCCCTTGGCAAATTCACATCGTCCTGACGCAGCGCGAGGACGCCGTCCGCATGGCGGCTTTCCGCTTCTTCGCCGTCCCCTTGCCGTCAGGCGCAATATATCCACGCTCTCGAGAGTACCACGCCGGGTGCACCTTGGTTCAGAGCCCGTCATTCGATGCCCGATGCCGCCTCTCCCATCCGGGTGTCTGGCAACCCGAAAGGGCGGAAACTGACCATTGTGACGCACTTCATGGTGCCTTTATCGACTCATTCATCTTCCTTCAGTCTCTGAAGACGATACCCGTAGCGATATACGGAGGACAGCTTCCAGCCATTCTCGGCATTCAGCCCCAACTTCCTCCTGAGACGATAGATATGGACATCCAGCGTCCGGGACATGGGGCTCTCCTCCTGTCCCCAGACCGTCTCATACAGGTAGGAGCGACTTAAGGGGTGATTCAGGTTGCGTAACAGCAGCAGTGCCAGTCGATATTCCTGATAGGTCAACTTCACGGGCTCGCCATGGCTCGTGATGATCTCTTCCTTGGGATATACGGTGAGATCGCCATGGCTGAAAGGCTCGTAGCGATGCTTGCTCCCCACGTGATGGCGACGCAGTGTCGTCAATACGCGCGCCACCAGCTCTTCGGAACGAAACGGCTTGCTGATGAAGTCTTCCGCACCAGCCTTCAGGGCCTCGACGACATCCCGCTCTGAATCCCGGTGAGTGACCATGATGACGGGCGGAGTCACCAGAAAGTACTCGTCCAGCCAGGCCAGAACCTCGGGACCGCTCAGGTCCGGGAGCATCCAGTCGAGAAGAACGAGGTCATAGGTTCGACGCTTGATGCCGCGAATGAAAGTCCTCGCGTCCTGATAGCAATCAATATGCCACCCTTTCTCCCAACCATCGACACGCCACCCCTTTCGGCTTTGCGCCGCCGCCGCTTCCAACAGACTCGATAGCTGATCGAGACATACAGGGTCGTCCTCAAGGATGGCTATGAATATCAAGGTGCAACTCCCCACGTGTAAACTTCACGATTCTTCACTCATCATGAACATCACACAGTATAACCAATTCGTTACACATTGAAACACCCAGACACTTTACCAAAAAATAGATAATTTCACGCAAAATAAAAAAAGCCTGGCACGGGGCCAGGCAAGAGCAGGGGGCCATAGGCGAACCTATGACATCATCATGGTAGGCAATGGCTGCCCGAGTGTTAATCCATGAAAGATGAAGAAATGAAAAACACCCATTTTCATAAAGTTATCCCACCATAACATAAAAATGATCGGTGCACGCACTGGATGGATTGAGAGCGGGAGGCAGGCTCGAGGAACTCGCACCCGAACTCTCCTGAGCGCCATATCGCCGCCGGTCTGTCTGATCTTCCAGGCGATTGACGCGACGTACAGCAGCACGTCTTTTTCCATCTTTCCACAGGAATCAACATGACCAAAGCATTAGATAAAGGCCACACCATTTCCTTTTTTAACGACTTTTAACCACTTCCCTTAAATTCAAAGACATCTAGAACACCTTGAGCCAAGAGCGTCACACGTCTTCAAAAGATCCCGAAAAGCGGTCATCGCCCCCTCATTCGTCACTATCCAAAACGGCAAGCACCACATGCTCTCCAGGCAAAAGACACTTTACCCATCAATCCCCTACGACACCCATGACTGCCAGAAAACCCCGCAAGCTGGACAACAAACCCACGCTTCAACATCAAAAGACCCTGATATTCATCATATAACACAAACCACCCTGCTTCCGTCTTGTTAAACAACTCTTTTATAACCGCACTTCGCCCCCTTTTTCATGATGAACACCTCACTTCACCAACTGCTCATCCAAAACCAGACAAGATTAAACTTTGTTAAAAAATGACAAAAAACATTTCGCTACCAGACCAGTTACCTTACCATTCCTGAAATCTACCAAGTCATAACCTTCTGACAATTGGCATACTGACGCCTCACCTTCTTGAAGGAAGGGAATATGAAAAAAAGGACTTCATTACTTCTGGGCATAACTTTTCTACTGGGGATAGCACAGGCTGATGAGAGCACCCAGACCAAGCCAGCACAAAGCGAGATTCACTATGTGCAACCAGGGGATACCCTATGGCACTTGTCCGAGGAGTATCTCGGCGATGCCAAAGCGTGGCCCCTCCTTCAAGAAGCCAATCAAATCGAGGCCCCCCGGCACATGCAGCCCGGCCTGGCGCTCCAGCTACCCTCTCTGCCCCCGCTGGCCGCTGAAGTCAGTCATCGGAAAGGTACCGCCTGGCTGGTCGAGGACGATGGCGAACGCATTCCACTGCGCAAAGGGATGACCATCGCCCCCGGCGATATCGTGGAAACCGCGAACGAGTCCTTCGTTTCTCTACATCTGCCCCATGGAGAGGATGTGGTCTTGCCTTCCAACTCCCGGATCGTCGTCAAGCGACAGGGCCGCAACGGTACACGGCTGTATCTGGAGCGCGGCGAACTGGAAGCCAATGTACCGTCGCAACACGACCACTCTGACGTGCTGCGTATCGAGACGCCGACGAGCATCATTGGGGTGCGCGGCACCCACTTTCGAGTCACCTATGTCGATGACGCCACTCTCGTCAGTACTCTGGCAGGCGAGGTCGCCTTGAGCCATGAAGGACAGACCATCAGCGTCCCCGCCGGCCAGGGAGCTCGTTCGAGCGCGGCGTCGCCCGTTCAAACGGCAGCATTGCTCCCGGCCCCGACCGTGCAGGAGGGTGGCCAGCCCTTCGACCGATCACTGCAGATCAACTTGTCGAAGGTGAAAGGTGCCGTGGCCTATCATGTGCAACTGGCTCGAGACCCCAACTTTCGAAGCATCATTCACGATAAGCGTGACACCTCGCCCACCATCATTTTCGACTCGGTACCGCAAGGCTTCTATTACGTGCGAGGCTCGGCTTTCGACTCCCTCGGCATCGAAGGCCACCAAGATCGTCAGTTGATCCTGCATCGTCCGATCGAGGCGAGCCTGGAAGTCATCGACGATGGCTACAAGTTCCACTGGACCCGTATCCCTCGCCTGGAATATCGCCTACAGTTGTCCGAAGATGCCACGTTCAGTGAACCTTTCATGAACCGATCATTCGCGACGAGTCAGGGCGTTACGTTGCGCAACCTGCCGACAGACGACTTCTTCTGGCGATTGCTGGTATCCGGTACGAGCGGGGAGCTCGCGGACTACTCCGCCGTGGTGGCCTCCGGGAGGCAAGGTGCCGCACGCCAGCCATAGCCTGTTTAGAGATCTGACCCGTACCTGGCTTCTGATCGGCTCCTTGTTGACCGTGTTCACCTGGTGGGCGGGGCAACACACTTGGCTAGCCGATACCTATGTGTATGATCGCCTGCTGACGACACAGACACACCCACCGAACGACAGCCTCCTGATTGCTGCCATTGACGGACGCAGCTTGGAAGCCCTGGGCCAATGGCCCTGGCCACGCGATATGCACGCGGACTTCCTGGATCGTCTGACCGAGAGCGGTGCCAGTGCCGTGCTCTTCGATGTCGTGTTCACCGAACCCTCATGGGAGAGTCGCCATGACCAACGTCTTGCCCAGGCCCTCGAGCGCCATGGCCATGTTTTCCTGCCCATGTTTCATGTCGAGGCCGAAGACGACCCTTCGGGTCTCCGTGGCCTGTTCCCCACCGACCTGCTACGCGACGCCGCCCGGGGCATCGGGCATATCGATATCCGAACGGATGCCGATGGCGTCGTGCGCCGCATCCGCCTGTGGGAACACCACATTCCCCAACTGACGTTGCGACTCTATCAAGACCTGATTGCGCAAGAACGGATCGAACCTGCCGACACGCTTGCCCCTTTCATGTCCCATGACGGTAATGCGCATGAGATCCGCATTCCCTATCGGGGCGGGACCTCCCACTATCCACAGGTCTCTTATGTGGACATCCTCGAAGGCCGCGTACCCCGCTCATTGCTGGCAGACCGCATCATCTTGGTCGGCGCTACCGCCAAGGGCCTGGGCGATCATCACCCCACCCCCTACGGAGGCGCCAAAGGTGGCATGCCCGGCATCGAGATTCAGGCCAACTTGCTGGATGGCCTGATGCAAGGCAACATCACCCAGGACATGCCCAAGTGGCTCGCGTCACTGCTTTCCCTCCTTTCCTTATGGCTTTTCCTGGCTCTGGTCTGGGCATTCAAGTTTCGTCATATGGCCAAGTTGACCCTGGTCATTCTGGTCATGATGCTACTGGGGGCCTGGGGGTTGCTGGCCATGGGCTGGTGGTGGCCGATCACGGCAGGCCTGTGCTCGGTCCTCGCCGCATGCATTCTCATCAGTTGGCGCTGCCAAGCCGCGGCCCTGCGCTGGTTCCAGCAGGAAATCGCTCGGCTCGAGACGGTGCCCCGCCTCATTCCCGAGCCCGCCCCCAACCCGGCACGCACAAAATGGGGGCTCAGGCTGCATCAGCGGCTCCTCTCGCTCGAGGGAGCCATCACGCGCATGCACAATACTCGTCAGTTCATTGCCGACTCGATCGACTCCATGCCCATCGCGACCCTCGTGGTGGATACGCAGGGCCGGATCATTCTTTCCAGCGCCCAGGCCAAGCGGCTGTTCCGATCGTACGGCATCGCCCAGGACGCATCGGTGCATGATCTACTGGACATCATGACGCCGGAGACCCACCCCACCGCCAGGCCGGTCAAAGAAGGCAACGAGGCACTCGGCGCACTCGACGATACGCGTTATCAGGGCGCTGACGAACGCCACTATCATCTCAAGGTCTCGCCACTGGTGACCGCTGCCGATGCCTTCGAAGTGGGCTGGCTGGTCGGGCTCGTGGATGTCACCAGCGAACGACAGGCCGAAGAGCAACGTGCCAGCCTCTTGCGCTTCCTGTCGCACGACCTCAAGGCGCCACAATCCAGCATACTGGCCCTGACCCAGCTGCAACGCACTTCGTCGTCTCCGTTGCCAGAAGCGGAGCTGCTCGACCGCATCGCGCAGCAGGCACGCAATGCACTGACGCTGACGGACAGTTTCATGCAACTGACCAAGGCCGAGTTTGGCGCCATGAACCAGGGCTTTGTGCTGCTGTCGGACGTGGTTCTGGAAGCCATCGATCAGGCTTGGCCAGCGGCGAGACAGCGATCCATCGACATCGAGAGCGACATCGAGGACGAGTGCCCGATGGAAGGTGACCGCGCCTACCTGTTGAGAGCCGTGTTCAACCTGCTGGATAACGCCATCAAGTACAGTCCACCGGATACCCGGGTGTCCATCACGGCCAAGGCTTCAACGGAACGCATTACCCTCTCGATCCAGGACCAGGGAGTCGGCATCCCGGAACAGGATCTGCCACACATCTTCGACAGCTACCAACGCAGCTCCGGCGCCAGCCTGTCAGCGGGCTACGGCCTGGGGCTGTCGCTGGTGAAATCGGTCGTGGAACGCCATGGAGGCACCATCGAGTGCCAGAGCACAGAGAAGGTCGGCACCCGCTTCCTGCTGACCTTTCCTGTCGAACTGGAGCCGCTCGACGAAGACATCGACGACGAACGACACTAGGCCACCGCTGGAGACCGCCTCCCTCAACGCGCCTGGATGGCGATGACGACCTGATCATCGAGACAGGTATCGTCGATATCGAGTCCCCGGCAAGAGGCGATGTCTTCCGAGGTGAGTGATACCCGGCCGACCGCCTCGCCATCCCGAGCCCTCAGGAAGCGTTGGACAGCCTCGCATTGAGCACGATAGCGACCAGGCTCGGGATAGCTGCCAATGACCAGCATCGGGGCATGGAAATCACGCTGCAGGATCTGTGCGAACTCCTCCAGCGCCTGGCGCCCATCAGCGGTCAAGCGCCCCTCTTCCGAGAACATCCCGACGACGGGCAGGTGGTAGCGCGGCCCCATGTCATCGCTCTCGAGCGGTTCGATCTGAATGGCCGAATAGCGCACAGCGCACTCGGCCGTCCGCCATCGGGTCTTCTCGACACGCATCGCTCCATCGAACGTCAGCTGGAACTGGCACATCCCGGTACCAGGGCGAGCGTCGCCACTGAGATCGAACAGATAGTCCCACCTCTGAGCGTTGAGCCGCCCTTCGGCGAAATGAGGACTCCCCAGCAAGTGCCGAACCTGGTCCTTCGTCATGCCGGGCTGAACCGATCTGATCGCCTGAGGCGATTCAAAGATACCTCCCCGTATGTAGGCGTCATCCGGGTCGGGAAAGCCATCGCCGCTCTCCGCTCCGGCACAGCTACTCAACATCAGTGACATCATGAGTGTGCCGCCGCATGAAACCTTTCTGACCGAGTGCGATGCTCTTTTCCTCGCCTGATAATGCTCGAGGCACATGCCGGCCGATACGCCATCGAGGGTATCCCTGTTTATTGTCATGGTACTGCTTTACCTTTTCCCCACCTTCAGGCGTCAGGATACCGTCAAACCGCCCGACATTGCAGACCACGGCCGACCCTCTCGATACCTTTCGCGGGGGTGCCTGCGACCTTCCTTCCTCCCTGTTAAACCGACCTCTTCACTGCTGCCATTCACTATCAGGGATACGCCGCAGATGAAGATGGCTGGCCAGCCGAATGGCTGGTCGCACCAGAAACTGGAAGCTGCCGATGATGAACATCCAGACCGCCAGGGTTTCCTGGCTGGGATAAAGGAAGAGCACACTGCCGACGAGAAACCAGATGGCAATGAGAAAGTCATTGGCAATGCTGAGCGTTTCATAGCGTCGGCGAATGACCAGCTCTTCATGGCCGACCTTGAGCGTCAAGGGGTCATCGACATGCGACGGTTTCATGAGGGAAATCTCCTTTTCATGATGTTATTTCTTCCATGGACCGACAATCATCCTGCTCGGCGGACTGCGAGGCATCGAGCCCCAGGAAGCCTCCCGATTGACGTCGCCACAGCGCGGCATAGAGTCCATCGCGAGCCAGCAGTTGTTCATGGCTTCCGGTTTCGACGATCTTGCCCTCGTCGATCACAACCAGGCGATCGAGCATGGCGATGGTCGACAGGCGGTGTGCAATGGCAATAACCGTCTTGCCCTCCATCAGCGCATAGAGCTGTTCCTGAATGGCCGCCTCGACTTCGGAATCCAGCGCCGAAGTCGCCTCGTCGAGCACCAGGATCGGCGCATTCTTGAGCAGTACCCGTGCGATGGCGATCCGCTGGCGCTGGCCGCCCGACAGCTTCACGCCACGCTCCCCGACATGGGCATCCAGCCCGCGGCGCCCCTGCGGGTCGATCAGGTCATCGAGAAAGCTGTCGGCATGGGCCTGGCGCACCGCCTGCTGGATAGCCTCCTCGCTGGCCTCCGGGCTACCGTAACGGATATTGTCGCGTACCGAACGGTGCAGCAGCGAGGTATCCTGGGTCACCATGCCTATGCAGCGACGCAGCGACTCCTGGGTCACCTCGGCGATGTCCTGGCCATCGATGCGGATCGCGCCGCCTTGCAGATCATAGAAACGCAGCAGCAGGTTGGCCAGCGTCGACTTGCCGGCCCCCGAGCGACCGATAAGGCCCACCTTCTCACCCGGCGCGATGGTCAGGTCCAGACCATCGAAGACGCGTCGCGCCTCGCCGTCAGGCAAGTCATAGCCGAAGCGCAACGCCTCGAATCGGATCTCGCCCCTCGGCACCTCGAGCTCGCCGGCGTCCGGCGCGTCCAGCACCGCCGGCGTGCGCGCAATGGTATTGATGCCGTCCTGCACGGTGCCGATGTTCTCGAACAGGCTCGCCACTTCCCAGAGAATCCAGTCGGACATGAAACGGATACGCATCACCAGCCCGATGGCCACCGCGATCACGCCCAAGGATACGACCTCCAGGTACCAGGCGCCCACTGCCATCGCGGCGACGCCGACGAGCAGTAGTGAGTTGAGCAGCGTCAGACTCACCGACAACCGGGTGGCCAGGCGCATCTGGCGGTGCACGGTGACCATGAACGTTTCCATGGCGTCACGCGCATAGTCCTGCTCACGGCGCGTGTCGGCGAACAGCTTGATGGTCTGGATATTGCTGTAGCTGTCCACCACTCGACCGGTCATGCGCGCACGGGCATCGGCCTGGGCCATGGAAACGTCGCGTAAACGCGGAACGAAGAACCACATGATGCCGACATACCCCGCCAGCCACACCACCAACGGTGCCATGAGCCACGGCTCGGCATTACCCAGCAACAGCATGGCGCCGGTGAAATAGACGGCGACATAGACCAGCAGGTCCATCAGCTTCATGACCGTCTCGCGAATCGCCAGCGCCGTCTGCATGACCTTCTGGGACACGCGCCCGGCAAACTCATCCTGGAAGAACGCCATGCTCTGACGCAGCATGTGGCGATGTGAAAGCCAGCGGCCAAGCATTGGATAATTGCCGAAGATGCCCTGGTGGGTCAGCAGCGACTGCAACAGCACCAGCAAGGGCAACCCCACGACGACCAGCAGCCCCATGCCGGCAAGACGCCAGCCATGCTCGGCGAGAAAGCCTTCACGCTCGGCACCGGACAGCCAGTCGACCAGCTCGCCCATGTAGTGGAAGAATACCACCTCGGTAGCCGACACCAGGGCAGTGGCCAGCGACATGGCCACCAGCAGGCCGGCCACCGGCCGGGAGAAGTGCACAATGAAGGGCAACAGCCCGCGCGGCGGCACCCGAGGCTCACCCTCGGGGTACGGATTCACCAGATTCTCGAAGTAGCGGAACATAGCGGCACTCTCGAATGAAGAAGGACGGGCACTGCAAGCCTGCAATGTAGTTCCTCAACTTAACTTGAGGTCAATACTCTGGATCGCGCTCGCTCGGGAATGCCGCCATGACCTCGATCAGCACGGCGTCACCAGGCGCCAGTCATTGTCGGTCAAGGCCACGCCTCCCTCGGGCGTGATCCTGACCGTATCGCTCAGGCCGATGCCCCACTCACCCGGCCGTCGCAGACAAAGCGGCAGATGAAAGACCATGTCGCTCTCGAACACGTGCATCTGCCCTCTCGCGATGAAGCCCGTCCCTTCGACCCAGCTCGGCGGGAACTGGGCGCCCACGGCATAGCCGAAGACACCGGAAAAGAATACCTGCTCGCCGTGAGGCACCAGCACCGCCTCGGCGGCACGCGCCGCCTCGTCGAAGGTGTTACCCGGTCGCATGGCCGCGCACAGGACTTCCCCGATCTCCCGGCACAGATCTCCGAGCGCCAGCATGTCGCGGCTGGGATCGCCCGCCACGGCCGTCCTCATCATGGGGGCTGTGTAACGCTGGAAGGCCGAGCCGAACTCCAGGAACACCGGCTCGCCAGGCGCGATCGTCCGCCGCTTGTGGTTGACGTGAATGGTGCCGGTACGATGTCCGCTGGTCACGATGGGCTGCAGGCTCATGAACTCGCTTCCCGCTGCCAGCATAGCCCTGGCCCCCTCGGCCGCGACATCGCTGTCGGTGACGCCGGGCGCGATGATCGACTCCGCCGCACCTAGCCCCAGAGACGTGATTCGAGCGCTTTCACGCAGGCACTCGAGCTCCGCTGGACTCTTGACGATCCGTACCCGGTCGAGCAGTTCACCGCCGTCATCGCGGAAACGTGATGCTCCGAGCCTGGCCTGAAGCTCACGGATCACCCCGAAGCGCAAACCGGCACCGAACGTATCCAGACCAATGACGCCATGGGGGGACAGCGTCTCGGCCAGCGGCTCGACGACCTCGTCGAAACTCTCCCAACGGTAGCCGAGCATCTCGTCGACCATGGCGGTGACCACTGCCGGCCCGGTCTCGATCGAGGGCACCTGCAGCACCAGGCGCTCGCCGGTCACCACCAGGCAGGCATGCACCGAAACCTCGAAGGTGTGATAGCCGGTCAGATAGTACAGATCGGCCGGGTCGGTGAGCAGCAGCGCCTCGATGCCCCTCTCGCGCATCCGACGACGCACCTCGAAGCGGCGCCTTTCGAACTCATCCGGCGGAAACGGCAACTCGCTTCCCTGTCGGGTCGTGGCGAGGGCATGACGATAGGCCCGATGATCCATGGTTGCTCTCCCAGCAACGGCTCTTCTCCGAGGAATTCTCTGGCATGAATGCCCGCGCGGCTCGATACGCACGCCATACCAGTGTAGGCAGTCGTTCCGGGAAGCCGAAATAAGACTGTTCCCACCTCCTGCGGTTTCGTAGAATCCTGCACAACATTAGCGGCAACAGGACAACGCAATGGGCAGGGCCTTCCAGAACCGCAAGGAATCCATGGCCAAGACGTCGGATGCCAAGGCCAAGGTATACGGCAAATATGGGCGCGAACTCTATGTATGCGCCAAGCAGGGAGGCAGCGACCCTCATGCCAACCTCGCGCTGAGGGGACTGATCGAGCGCGCCAAGAAAGCCCAGGTGCCCGCACATGTCATCGACAAGGCCCTGGACAAGGCCAGAGGCGGCGGTGGCGAAGACTACTCTCCGGCACGTTACGAGGGCTTCGGTCCGGGCAATGCCATGGTCATTGTCGAGTGTCTGACCGATAACCCCAACCGCACCATCGGCGATGTCCGCACCTGCTTCACCAAGTGCAAGGGCAAGCTCGGCACCCCCGGCAGCGTCAGCCACATGTTCGACCACTGCGCGATTCTCGCCTTCGATGGCGAGGACGAGGAAGCAACCCTCGAAGCGCTGATGGAAGCCGATGTCGATGTCACCGACATCGAGAACGAAGCGGGACATATCACCGTCTTCGCCCCTCACACCGAATATGCCAAGGCCAAGCAGGCCTTGCTCGACGCCTTCGGCGAGCTGGAATTCGAAATCGACGAGATCCAGTTCGTACCCCAGACCACCACACCGGTGGAAGGCGATGATGTCGCCCTGTTCGAAAAGCTGCTCGACATGCTCGACGACCTGGATGACGTGCAGAACGTCTATCACAGTGGCGAGTTGCCTTGAGCGCCTCGCAGAACGCCAGCGCAAAAAAGGCCGGCCCCAGGGGCCGGCCGGATCAGGGTCGACGGTAGCGTTTACGTGAGGTGTTGCACCACGAACTGCGCCAGCAGTTCGCCTTCGTCGTTGTAGAGTTCCAGCCTGTCGGCCAGCACTCGATAAGACGTGGTTTCCTCCAGGGCCGCCAGGAAGCGCGACTCCACATTCGCCTCGTTCATGCAGGCCATGCGCGTGGTCGCCAGAGGACCGAAGCTCAATTGGTCATCTTCCAGCTGGTAACGGCCCGAAAGCTGGTTGCAGCCCGTGGCCCCGGCCACCCTTTGCTCTTCGGGATGCAGCACCAGATGCGCCTCGCGCTGCCCTTGTGTCGTCTCGACGGGCTCGCCCCGCAACTCGGTAAGCCTCCAGTAGCTGTTCTCCAGCGTCTCGGTGACAAAGCCATCGGTACGCTTCAGGGTATAGTTCAGGGAAGATTCGATCTCGTTGCCTTCAAGATCCAGGGCTTCCAGGGTGGCAGCATCCCGCACGCGCCACAGTCGAGCGCCCTCGTCGTCCGTCAGGGTGAGCGTCTTGCCGGCACCATCCAGCGACCACTCGCCCTTCTCGTGGAAACGGTTGGCCTCGTCACTGCCCAGATAGACCGTCTCCAGGGTATAGACACCATCCTCGAACAGCGATAGATGATAGCGAATGCCGGGGCAGTCGGCGCATGGCAGCGTCCCCCGGAAACTGGCCGGCAACTCGCCCAGCGCTGCCTCGGCCTTCTCGTTCCCCGAGCGCTCCACGGCAGCACAACCGACCAGAAGTGCGGCGGCCAGCAGAAAATAGAAAAAAAGAAACATCCGTTTCATGGTCAATCATCCTAGTAGTGACAAGACATGTTCCTTGGACAGCATCACGGGCAAAGGTTCGTGCCAACCGCACCTTCGCGGATCGACCGCCAGACGCTCACTCGGCGGTGACGCTCACTCGACGGTAATGGTGATGGACTCCGAATGCACCGCCGGATCGAAACTGATATGGCGATAGTCCATGAACAGCAATTGCAGGGTGTGCTCGCCCGGCGAGAGGTCGAGCGTGGTCTGGGTCTGACCGCCACCGAAGTGCAGTGTCTGATCAGTGGCAGGGAGCGGCGAGGCGAGATCCACGTCATCCAGCGGCTTGTCGATCAAGAGGTGATGATGGCCGGTATTCTCGACCTCGATGCCCGCCGGCGCGACGCCCATGCCCTCGAGCCCCATGCGCACGGTCACGGGACTCGACACGGTGGCGCCATCCTGCGGCGAGATGAAATACACATTGGCATCTTCCGGTGGCGCCGCGGCCTCGACGTCAGCCATTGCCGGTGCAGCCAGCAAGGCACTGCCGAAAAATGCGGTAGCGAGCAGAGATATCACGCGCGACATGACAAAACCTCCTCCTGTCGATCGAGCTCGTCATGCGCATCGATGCCGCACATGAACAGAGCACGAGTGTCTTCGGGGCAAATGCTTCAGAGCACTCCCAGTGTAGCAGTCTCCCTCAAATGAATAAGTCTTTATTGATACACCCCCAGTCCCTCGCCTGCCAATTGCAAGGCGATGACGGCCATCATCACGCCAATGCCACCATCGATCAGGCGCCAGGCCAGAGGCCGTGACAACCAGGACGACAGCAGGGCTCCCCCCCAGGCCAGCAAGCTGAACCATGCCACCGAGGCGCTACCGGCACCGACCACGAAGGCAACCGCACTTTCCTGCTGCGCTCCCACCGAAGGAATCAGCAGCAACGTGTCCAGGTAGACTTGGGGGTTGAGCACCGTAACCGCCAGGGTAGCCAGCAGCACATGGACCAGCCCGCGCCTCTCGGCCTCGGCACGCTCCAGCCCGTGGCGACCCGTGGCGGCGCGATACATCCCCTGCAACGCCAGCCAGGCCAGAAAAGCCACTCCCAGCCAGCGCATTATCGCCAGGGCCTCGGGGACTGCCAGCAGAAGCCCGCTGACTCCGAACATGCCGGCGGTCACCAGCAACAGATCCGTGCTCATGCACAGCCCAGCCGACCACCAGTGATACTCGCGGCGCACAGCCAACCCCAGGACATAAGCGTTCTGGGCACCGATGGCGATGATGATACCTCCGCTCACCAACAACCCGGTCAGATAACTCTCTAACATCGACATCGTCCTTCTCTGGCTTGCCATCACTCCGCCAGATTAACGACATGCTGTTATACTAAAAAATCATTCTGCTAATAACGCATTAGTTTTGCTTATGCTCGACTACAAACTGCTCGAAGCCCTGGCCACTGTTCTGGAAGTCGGCGGCTTCGAACGTGCCGGGGACGTGCTGGGGTTAACGCAGTCGGCAATTTCGCAACGCATCAAGGCTCTCGAGGTACGGCTCGGCCAGCCCGTGCTGGTGCGTCATCCACATCTGGCAGCGACCCCGGCCGGCCAACGTCTGCTCAATCACTATCAGCGGGTGTGCCTGCTGGAGCGCGAGCTGGGCCATGCCCTGCCAACTCTCGAGGTCGCCTCGCCACGCCTGAGAATCGCCGTGAATGCCGACAGCCTGGTGACCTGGTGGGCATCGGCGGTCAGCGACTTCTGCCAGCGCGAGGACGTGCTGCTGGATCTGGTGATCGAGGACCAGGACGTGGGGCTCAAGCGACTACGAGATGGCGACGTGGCCGCCTGCCTGTGCGCCAGCGACCAGCCGATCGCCGGCGCACGCTGCGTACCGCTGGGCACGATGGCCTACCACCCGATGGCCACGCCGCGCTATATCGCGCGATATTTCCCTGACGGCCCGACCGAAAGCGCCTTTCGCCGCGCGCCCGCCATCGTCTATGGCCCCCATGATCAGTTGCAGCATCGTTTCCTCGCCCGGTTCGGCTATCACGGCCCCTTCCCCTACCATCTCTGCCCGGAATCGGAAGGCTTCGTGCGCCTGGCCAGTGCCGGGATGGGCTATGGCATGATGCCGATGATGCAGGTTCGAGAGCCGGTCGAGCGGGGCGAGTTGATCAGCCTCGCCCCCGGCCACGCCCTGGAGGTTCCCCTCTACTGGCACTTCTGGCGACACAGCGGCACACTCCTGGAGCGCCTGACGAGCACGCTGCGCGCGGTACATCTGACCTGAGGCGGCTCGCCGCGAGGGCATCATGCGCGATGCCACGGCAAAGCGCTTCGAGCAGGCCTTCACCATCCACCCCGCCCCTGACCACGACACACCGCCCCGTGACAGCCGACCGCATCCCGCCGACAATACCGGGCTGTGCCCTTCGCCCCACGAGGAGTCTTCATGCCGCTCGCCGTCAGCCTCATCGCCCCGTCGTCTTACACCGCCCCCGAGGCCATCGATGCCGGCATTCGCGGCCTGGAGGCACTGGGCGCCGAAGTCCACTACGATGAGCCGCTGCAGACACCGAAGCGCTACCTCGCCGGCAGCCGCGAGCATCGCCTGGCCCAGCTGCACGCCGCCTTCGACGCTCCCGAGACCCAAGCGGTATGGGCAGTGCGCGGAGGCTACGGCGCCGCCCAACTGGTCGACGGCATCGACTGGTCGCGACTCGCGCGTTCGAACAAGCCGCTGATCGGCTATTCCGATGTGACGGTGCTGCTCGATCACGGCCACCGCCACGGCGTGCCGGCCATCCACGGCCCAGTGGCCAAGGCCGCCGTCGGCGTGCTCGAGGGCGAGGCCGACAAACGGGACATCGTGCGACGCCAGTTCGAGGAGACCCTGGCGCTGATTCAGGGGCCGACACCTCTCGACTACCCCCTGGCACCCTACGCGGATGCTCCAGCCACCCTGGAAGGGCCTGTCGTGGGCGGTAATCTTGCCACGCTCGCCAGCCTGATCGGCACCCCGGCGGGCTTTCGCGCCCCACCCGGTTCGCTGGTAATCCTCGAGGACGTGGGCGAGCCCTACTACCGCCTGGAACGCGCGCTGTGGCAGCTGGTGCACGGCGGAGCCCTGGACCGGGCCGCCGCGGTGTGTCTGGGCACCTTCGAGGGCTGCCGGCCCTATGGCGACACGCCGCTGGAAGCCATCGTCGCCGAGACCCTGACCCCGCTCGGGCTGCCGCTCTACACCGGCCTGCCGAGCGGCCACGGCCTGCACAACCGCCCCTGGCGCTATGGCGCCATCGGCCACATCACCGACGAGCGCCTCATCATCGGGGGCTAGCCCGTGCCCTACCAACTCAATACCACCAGAAAAATAGTATGCGAAAGTCTTTGACCTGAGCGAGACAGCGTGACACTGTGGCGTCAGTTGGTAAGCAAGCAGCATGGTTCCAGAAGCATTCGATCCTTTTCGACCGCCTGTAATTGTATTTCTTGTTGTACCCGCTACTGATCCTGGGTAATACCAGAAACTTTACAAGGCGCTTAGCGCGAGAGGATTTTCAAATGACGACTGGTACCGTCAAGTGGTTCAACGATTCCAAGGGTTTCGGCTTCATTTCTCCTGCCGACGGCAGCGACGACGTGTTTGCCCACTTCTCCGAAATTCAGGCTGAAGGCTTCAAGTCCCTGCAGGAAGGTCAAAGCGTCTCCTTCGACGTGACCCAGGGCAAGAAAGGCCTTCAGGCCTCTAACATCAAGTCTCTCGGCTGATCCCAAAGATCACGAGAGCACGCGAACCCTCGCGGTTCGTTGAACGGGGCCCGCACATGCGGGCCCCGTTTCGTTGTGGCCGCGTGCCCGTTACACAGGCGCCGCCGGCCTCGGGCCCACGGCGCTCGCCAGGTCAGATCCGGCGGATCAAGAGCTTATAACGTCCTGCGTCTTGTGCTCGAAGTCGCTGGCGTCGTGGCGCTCGTGAAGCTGCAGCTCCGGCTCACCGAAGGTCCGGTTGACCATGCGCCCTCGCTGCACCGCCGGACGCGCATCGATCTCCTGTGCCCAGCGCACCACGTTCTCGTAGGTATGCACCTGCAGGAACTCGGCAGCATCGTAGAGACGCCCCAGCACCAGCTGGCCGTACCAGGCCCAGTTGGCCATGTCGGCGATGCTGTACTCATCGCCGGCCAGGTAGCGGTTCTCCGCCAGATGGCGATCGAGCACATCGAGCTGGCGCTTGGTCTCCATGGCGTAACGGTCGATGGGGTACTCGAGCTTCACCGGCGCATAAGCGTAGAAGTGACCGAAACCGCCGCCCAGGAAGGGCGCGCTGCCCATCTGCCAGAACAGCCAGTTGAGTGCCTCGGTCCTCGCCATGGGGTCTTTGGGCAGGAAGTCGCCGAACTTTTCTGCCAGATAAAGCAGAATTGCGCCCGACTCGAAGACCCGGGTCGGCTGCTCGGTGCCGTGGTCCATCAGCGCCGGAATCTTGGAGTTCGGATTGACGTCGACGAAGCCGCTGCCGAACTGATCACCGTCGCCGATCTTGATCAGCCAGGCATCATATTCCGCCCCCGCATGGCCTTTCGCCAGCAGTTCCTCGAACATCACCGTGACCTTGACGCCATTGGGCGTGGCCATCGAATAGAGCTGGAACGGATGCTCGCCGACCGGCAGCGTCTTGTCATGCGTAGGCCCGGCAATCGGGCGATTGATGCTGGCGAACTGGCCGCCACTCTCCTGGCGCCAGGTCCAGACCTTCGGCGGGGTGTACTCGGTATCTTGGCTCATGGGAATTCCTGTACGAGTGCGTTGCGGGCGCGACGATGCACTCGCCATGCATCGCCGCTCACCTCTGACAGGGAAAAGATAGCCTGTTAAAGGTTACCTTTCGACCCCTCGCAACACGCCACCGCCACTCGTCTGCTCCACGCTGAGTGTCAAGAGGCGGATCAGCGCCCATGGACCGAATGGATCGTGTCTGACCTTCAGGATTTGCAGGTCGCATCGGTCTCCGCGCTCTCCGACGTGCCGATGCGCTCGTTCTCGCTGCGACCGATCAGCGCGGTGCCAACCAGGTCACCCGTCACGTTTAGCGCCGTACAACCCATGCCGACCAAGGCATCGATGGCGGTGAGCAACGCCACGGCCTGGATGGGCAGGCCCACCTGGGAGAACACCGTGGCGATCATCACGATGCCGGCACCGGGCACCCCGGCGGTACCCACCGAGATCAAGGTGCCGACCACCACGATCTGCAGCATGCTGGCAAGGTCCAGTGATGCGCCCGCCACATTGGCGGCAAACACCGCCGAGATGGCAATGCGGATCGCTGCCCCGTCCATGTTGAGTGTTGCCCCCAGCGGCAGACTGAAGCCATAGAGGGTCCGGGAAAGCCCCAGCCGACGCGCGGCCTCGAGGGTCAACGGCAGCGTACCGGAGCTGCTCTGAGTGGCAAAGGCCGTGGCCATGGGCGTGCGTGCCTCACGGAAGAAAGCACCCAACGGCACGCCGAAGCCCTTCAACAAACCGAGATAGACCAGCAAGTGAACGGCCAGCGCCACGTAGAGCACCACGACCATGTCACCGAGCGACAGCAGCGTGTCGATACCCTGCTCGGCCACGGTACCCGCCACGATGGCGAACACCCCGATCGGCACCACATGCAGGATGCCACTCATCACCTTGAGGGTCACAGCGTTGAGCGCCTCGATCAGCCCCGCCAGTCGCTCGCCCAGCTCGCTGCGGCTATCGGACTGTCGCAGACGGGCCACGGCGAGGCCGAAGACCATGGCGGTAAAGATGATGCCAAGCAGGTCCTGCTCGGCGAAGGCCTCGATGATATTGGTCGGCACGATGCCGAGCACGACCGACAGGATGCCTGGGTTCTCGGGCACCGACACCGACTCGGCCCCCTCCAGCGACATCCCCTCGCCCGGCGACAACAGGGTCGCAACGCTCAGCCCGACGATGATCGCCAGCGCCGAGGTGGCCATGTAATAAAGGAACACCTTGCGACCGATGCGCCCCAGACTACCGGCTCGCCCCTGATTGATGCCGGCCATTAAGGTGAACAGCACGATCGGCAGGATGATGAACGTCAACAGCCGCATCAGCAGCTCGCCCAGCGGCGCCAGCGCCTCGCCGACAGCCGGGCCACCGACCAGGCCGACCACGGCACCCAGAATCAGGGCAAGGGTGACCCGCAGTATCAGCGACGTATCGCGATAGCCGCGCCACAAGGATGTCAAAGGCGTGGACATGGGGGCTCCTCAGAAATGAACAGGCGCCGCGAACCATAGGCCCACGGCGCCTTTCGTGCAATGGGAGCACGCCTCGTCATGGAAATGATGGGGGCTGACTCTCCCCGAGCGGAAGGCCTGACAGACCCGGTAGAAACAAGGATGGCGGCTATAGCGCGGCGCTCTGCATGCGCAGACGGCTCGTCGGTCCTTCCCTAGAGATCATCCCCTGCTAGCCGCGGGGAATCGTCGCCGCGAATGCCTCCGCCCCCTGCAATGAAGAGGATCAGATAGCCCCAGTCCCTTCCTTGAGGCTACCCCCAATCCCCAGGAGCCAGCCGGGGCGGTCGCCCTCAAAAGTGCCGCCCGTCTCGATACTGCCCCAGAAGTTGGTGGGACCGAACCAGGAATTGTCATCAAGGCTCAGATCACCGGCCGTGGCGATACGACCATGGTCATTGTTCAAGTGATGAACCGTCATGCTCATGTCATCAGTACTGGCAATCGTGCCATGGTTATTGTTGACATCCTGAGTCGTGATGATCTGCATCTTCGCGTCTGACTTGATGGTTCCCGTATTATTCAGGTTCCGGGCATGGACGATCTGATCGCCACCACTATGCACAAAGCCGTCCACGACCACATTGCCATAGGCATCAATATTCAAACCATTGTTCGCCATGATATCGCCGTCGACGTTCACACCAACGCCCACCTGGTTATCGGTCGACAGGATACGGATATTGTTGGCACGAATACCGCCCAATGCCGCAACGTCGATCGCGACGTCGGGGTGCACGGCACTGTCGCCTGCATCAATGGCAGCCGTGCCCGCGGACATGAAACCATGGCCCGCCAAGGCGGCAACGTTCTGGCCGGTGACAATGCCATCGATGAACAGTTGGTTGGCCGCCAGGGTCAAGGCGGATGTATCGGAGGCATCCAACCCTTTTTCGCCCACCTCGAGGATACCGGAGACCGCGAAACCGTCCAGCGTATCCTGAGAAATACGCGATTCCCCCGCTACCAGAGTCGCTTGGTTCACATTGCTGAACGAGCAGCCGTTGCAGGAAACGCCATTGGGATTGGCGATAATGACGTGCGCATCCTGCCCTACCAATTCGACAGCCCCGTTCAGCGAAGAGCCCGCCGATCCCACGACCTCATTCAGGATGACCGAAGCGCTTCCCTTGGCGAGGTTGGCATTCCCGGCGATATCGCTACCCAACAGGCTAGACGCCCCTCCTGTAGAGGAGTTATTGAGAACGACTCCGGAATGAGAAACATTGAAGTCCGTATATTTGTTGTGAGACAGCCCGTTCTTATCCGGCGTGGCGATGTTGATGACATCAACACCGGAAGGCTGATGGGAAACGTCCACCCCAGCATTCGGGACAGTCGCAATGCCTCCCGCCAAGGCCGCCAGGGGCATGACAAGAGACGACAACCCCGCGACAACCGACAACGAGAAACGCAAGTTCTTTTTCATGAAAACCACTCCCTTAAATGTAACGTCCCTTAAATATCAAGGTCGCTTAAATGTTAACTGCCTGACTCAACGACACCACCGATATTATAAAGCCACCCCGGCACATCTCCGGTGATCACTTTTGCCGACTTGATGCTCCCAAACGTGTTGTTGATACCAAACCAGGTATTATCCTCTAGAGACAGGGCGCCATAAGATTGAATATCGCCCCCGACATTGGAAATATGATGCGCAGAAAGGTCCATAGTGTCTTGAGAGGCTATTCCACCGCCGACATTGTCGATGGTGTCTTGTGCCTTGGCGAGCAACTCCCCCCCGGACTGCATAGTGCCGCGGTTACGCACGCTGTTCTCAGTCAGCAGTTCCATGCTGCCGGTTGAGTCCAGCAGCCCACCGATATTGATGTCGCCATAGGAATCGATGTCTATACGCCCTCGAGACGCGTATTCGGAACTGGTCAGCATATGGCCGTCAACATTGACGCCGATGCCTCCCCGGTTACCCGATACCAGCTGAATATTGGCGGCGCGAATCCCTCCGAATTTCGCCACATCAATGGCGAACGTCGGGAACTGCCCCGACGCATCCGAGGAACGGATACTACCGTCCGGACGCAGATGCCCCCTGTTGGCCACCAGATTGACGTTATTGCCCTCGATCGTCCCCTCCACGAGAATGGCATTCGCCATAAGATTGAGCTCATCGGTACCAGAGGCATCCATCCGCTCGCCTCCGGCGACGGTGATCTTGCCGTCATCGATCCGGTACCCCTGGAGTTCGCCATTGAAGGTATCCGGCGCGCCGGCCACCAGATCGAGCTGGTCAATATGCCTAAATCGGCATCCATTGCAGGCGATTCCGTTAGGGTTGGCCAGAATGACCTTGGCATCGGCGCCAGCCAGTTCCAGCGCCCCCCCCAGCTGACTGGCATTCGCGCCTACCACCTCATTCAGGATGACGCTTGCGGCATGGCCACCGAGATTGGCGTTGCCCGCGATGGCCCCCGCCAGTTCCGTCTGAGTCCTGACCGTCGAGTTGTTCAGCACCACGCCATTGGGGCCAACATTAAAGTCGGTATACGTATTGTGGGAAATGCCGTTGGCATCAGGCGCCACGATATCGACAAGAGTGGTACCGTTCTCAGCCAGTGAGACGGAAGTGCCGGATTGCGCGGGGTTAATGGTGATGCCGGCCGCCAGCGCGCTTGACGACAGGGCAACGCCTGCTCCCACCAGCAACAGTGAACCTAAGGTTTTCATAGCCAGTCTCTATTCAGATGTCATAACGAAGGTTGAAATATAGAGGATCTTCATCCCTGAAGCCCTCAGGATGATCCAATGATTTTGCGTATGTGATTTCCAGTGAGAGATTTCCTCCTTTCAGTCCCAGCGTTGAAGATGCCGAGGAGAGTCTCCCCGAGTAAGTATCGTTATAGAGCTCTCCCTTGGCATGCCCGATGTCATACCCCAGTCCGACATAGGCGCTGTCGACCAAGCTCTCCCAGCCGTCAGCGGCATGAAAACGATGCACCAGCGACACCTGGTTTCGTGAATAGACCCCTGTACTGCTGCTGGTCAGTTGATCTCTGAACCCACGAACCGATGCGCTCCCGCCGGCACTGAACTTGACGGGACTTGGCAAGACATCGTCCGAATACTGGGCAACCAGCAGCGTTTCGTAGGTAATATAAGCGTTCTTGTCGATGAACCAGGGATACAGAAGACTTCCCGCCAGATTGAAACGATCATACGACAGCCGCACGTCGCCCAACGCTTCAGCGTTATCATGATCGGCCCCCAGCGCATTGATGCCCTTGGCCCAATTCAGGCTGCCGTAATAGGTCCCATTGCCAAGATACCCACTGCGGGAAAGGCCAAGCAGCGCCTCGCTCAGGTCGAAGCTCGACAAGTCCAGCTTGATGTTTTCAATGAAGTTCTCGGACTCGATTTTGTTGACCCCGCCCATGACGGAGGTTTTGCCATTACCGTCACGCTGCACAACGCGCTCGAGTCGAAGCTGCTGAAAGGTACTTTTCCCCGTGTTATCAAATGCCAGCACATCAGCCAGGCGCAGGGGCACCCTCGCTTCCTGCTCTTGATAGGTGTAAGAGAACAGCCACCAGCCAAATGGAATGCTGTAACGGCCACCGACCTGCGTCAGTTCCCCCTGGTCGTTCACGCCATCCAGCGACTTCTCTCCGGACAGAGACAATTTATCCGCCAGCCCCAGCGGGCTGTCGTAGGATAGATCCCAGACAGCACGATGACGCCCGGTGGACGCTTGTCCAGAATTGTCATACTCAATGCCAAGCTCAAGCGGAAAATCTCTCGTTCCCTTGACATCAATGCGACTCGTGCCCAGAGCGCCCCCCGGGGCAATATCGACGGAGGTAGTGACGCTATCCAACCTGGAAAGCTGATCCTGCAGTTGCTCCAGGTCACGAATGTTCAAGGCATGGCGCCGTTCGGGAAGAAGCATCCGTAGCTCGGAATCCGACAGAATGTCGGAGGAGACTTTTTCGATTTTTCCCTCGACAACCGTCAGCTTCAAGATATTCCAGCGACGCGGAGACAGTTGTTGCTCCCCAAAATAGACCTTGGTGGTCAAAAACCCCGCATCGATGTAGCGAAGGGTCAGGTCCCTGCGCGCCTCATTCAGCTCGGAGAGCGTCAAGCAGCGATGCTCATAGTGACCGATGCCGTCTCGCAGCTCCTGGCGTGTCAATGCAACATTGCCGGATATCTCGACCCTTTCAACAGGAATGCACCTTGCCGCATCGGCCTGACCCTCAGATGGCGTTTCGCTTTTTTCCTCCTTCCTTTTCCCGGTCGTGAAGGATCTTGATTTTTCTATCTGCTGTAACTGATGGCGTTGATGCTCGAGCAGATCCTGCTGACGCGATTGATACAGGCTATTGCTGCCCGCAGTCGACTGGCCCCAAACGGAGGCCGAAACCGTCAACAGGAGAATGAACGTCATAGAGAGAAGAGGCCGATAGGCCTTACGGCCTACCGACTCCTCGAGAGGTTTAGTAGGCGACATCGACAACCACGCTATCCTGGTAAATGCCGCCCGAAGGGGTACTCTGATCTTCCAGTATCTTGGCGGTATAACGATACGCCTGAGGGTTCAGCCCATCGGCTTCCCCAGGATTGACACTGGCATCGGCACTGTCGAAGCGTTCGCTGCCGGTATTCCCCCAGCGCTCTCCTGTGGTGCCGTCCCCCTTATAGATCTCGTACTTGATGGCTTGAGTGCCATCCGTCTTTTGCATGCTCCGCACGCCATCGACAGGATGATTGCCATCGCTCAACCCCACCGAATAGGCTTCCCCCTTGGCACACTGTACTTCAATGCGCTGTTGCACGGGGTCGAACTCGCCTACCAGAGGCGCCGAGCCAAAGTCGATATTCGGCGCATCGATGCGGCAGTCCTTCGTAACGTACAGTTCAACGGTGACATTCGAGACTTCTCCCGTTCCCAGATTAACCGGCGTGTTGCATATGCCCAGTATTGCACATTCTACGACAAGCCCAGGGCTGGTATCCCAGCCAAGACAAACCGAACCAATGCCAACTCCCTGGCAGACCTGCCAGTACCATCTGATAGGAATGGTTGCCACATAGCGGCCCGCCGACACGTTCGCCCCCGGAACTGTCTTCATGTAAATGGGCACCCCTTGACTGGAACCGCCCAAGTCAATGATCGAGAACCCGGTAAACTCCTGTGTCTCTGTCGTCATGGGCTGCGTACGACCTGCATCCATATAGAGCTCAAGCCCGATCTTTTCGGAGGGATCAGCATGATTTACCAGTTCATAAGGGCCAGCGGACTCCAGCTTCGCAAATACCCAACGAACTCCGGCAAGCCCGAGGTTCCCTCCGCATTGCATCCCACCAGCCGCACTAGCGGTCAGCGCCGCCTCGTATACATCCCACGACGGAGTAGACCCAAAATCTCCTGAACCCACCGTGGTGTTACACTCAGCCCAGATGAGCGAACTCCAGGTCCAGCCGCAGAGCGCGGCCAATATCAATACAATCCGACGCATGATTCCTGCCTCCCAAGTTCTACTGGCATACCAGAGGGCCAATGTTTGCGATTTGCTCGGAAACTACTTTCATCTCGAAAGATGCATGACAACTACCGCCATCCGCCTTTTCCACCAGCAGGGAATTTTGCTTTTGGAGACCCTTCGCGTAGATCACGCCATCCCAGCCGACAGGCGCCGTTGTTGCGTCGTTGATCGTGGCGACAGAACCCAGTGCGATGGGCTGGCCTTGACTGTCCTGCAAGGTAACGGCCGCGGAACGAATCGATTTAATACCGAAGTCGACCTTATAGCCCGTACGGCTCTTGATGGCGACGCGCTGCTCCACGGTCGATACTTCAGTACTCGAGGGCAGATTCATCGGATCAATGGTGTATTTCGCATCGTAATAGCCGGTCGCCCAGGGGACGAGCACGGTACCGGAGGCATCCGTTTCTCCGATCAGCCGGTTTTCATAGCTAACGGGAATGCCTTCGTAGCCGGAAGCATCCACGACAGCAAAGGCATCCGTGATCTTGTTGGCGAGATAGGCATTGTCGCCCATTACGACGACCGAGCCAGAGGCATCGAGCCACTTGGTGTCCTCTCCCCCTTCATAGCCATAGATGCCGCCGCGCAATTGGGCATAGCGTGAGCGATAGGTAGCATCGGCCTGGTAGTAGCCATCATTGCCTTCGTTGTTGGTATAGGCCACATTGACCCCTACGCCACCATCACTAGGCACGCTATGAGAATAGCGCACGATTTGTGACGCCGTACCTTTATCGGGATGATTCGTCGTCGCGCTGACGCTTCCGGCCGTACCAATCGGCACACTGACCTGTGCCATTGTTGTCCAGCCACCATCATCGCCCATGTCCTTATTCGCCGAGAAAAAGGCACTGACGTTTGACCATAGAGATTTACTCCACGAGAGGTTTAACAGCTTGGTTCTGTCACCCTCGAAGCTCTTGATGTCAAAGTATCCCGCCCCCAGCGTGCCGATCTTATCGAAGGACATACTGGCATTGGCCTGCAAGGACTGATCGCTCAACCGATAGCCAGATTTGTACGAGGAAAGATCCGTATACCCCGAATCTCGATCCGTGTACTGCAAACCAAAATTATAAGCTCCAGCAGAGTACTGGTAGCCGACATTATACTGACTTCCACTTTGAGACTCGTCATTATCGTTGCTATAGCTATAGGCAGTATTCAACGTCCCCAGCATGCCTAGCTGGTAGACACCCCCGAGACCATATAGCTGCAGCCCACTCGCCCCCTCAAGATGGCTTTCCAGGGTAAAATCATTTGTCACACCATAGCGAAAGATACCGTTCGCCACTGTCGAGCCATAAGAAAAATCCTTGGTGCCGTAGTCCTCCCGGATCTGACCGATTCCAAAGGAGTAGTCCGAAAGCCCTTGTCTCAACAAATCACTCGTGACGTAAAAGGGTACGGTGGTCGACACCTCCCGACCCAAGGCATCGCGCGTGACGACAACTGCCTGCCCCGCACCGTTGATATATGGAATATCCGTCAGAGTAAAAGGACCGGGATTGACATCAGTTTGCCCGGAACGGTTACCGTTAATGAACAAGTCAACGGTAGAGGGCACCGCCGCCGATCCGCTGAACTCGGGAAGCGGGTACGTCACCAGGTCAGGACGCACGCCAAAATCGCGCGAGACCTGTACCCCTCCCGCACGAACACTGTTACTCCAGGGCAGGGAGCCGGAAACGAAATCGCCGGCTTGATACTTCCTCATGGAGTGCTGGTCGGAGTACTCCCATGAAGTATCATAGCGAATGAAATTATCCTGCCCAACGATCTCATCTCCCCCAGAAATGTAATCCTGATAAACTGAGGTTGTGGAGAAGGTTCCAGCAGGACTAAAGAACCTAATCTCATTCCACAGGGAAGTATTGGTTCCGATATCGGTCCGCGTCGTATAAGAGTCATAGTTGAAAAGCAGACCCGTACCGACCTTGGCTTCCGTGTAGTTTCGGCCATCCGCCAGATTCAGACTCTGCTCGGGAAGCCATTCGGAAGGTACCATGATTTCCAGTTTCTGCTCTCTCTCTTGATACTCGACCTCCACGTCTGTCAGTTGAGATACGTTGACACGCATGGGGGCATCATTGGGAACACGAATGTCATGCTCAACCAGGAACGACTTATCCAAGAAGAAGTCATCGCCTTTTCGTATAGTTCGGTAAATCGTGCCCGTACTGCGTCCATTCACAATAATTTCTAGATACAGCTCGACCTCCTGAGAGGCCGCCAGGTCCGATTGACTTTGGCTATTGCTCTCTGAAGGGATATCAGGAATGGTACGAAAGCCTTCGGCCCAGACCACATTATGTTCTGCGGAAAAAAGGGCAACGCCGACAACCAACGCCGCCCCCCTTGCCCGAACCAAAAAGCCATTTTTATTCTGAAACAAGAATGGCCAATTTTTATCTTCACACACCCTGAATCCCCTTTTTCAGAATATAGTCTTAGCCCTTGTTAATAATAACGGCGTCCCCACCGTTCACCTGAACCTTAAGCGAAGACTGATTGTTCAACCCATCAGGCAAAGGCCAACGATTCGAGGAGTTGGCAAGCACATACCCCAACAACTCATTTCCCTGAGAAACCTCATGACTACCGTTAACTATGCTGGCTGCAGTAAGCCGCACATGGTGATTCGACGAGTTACTGATCTCCAGCATATTGTCGACAATTCTCCAGCTAAGACCATCTTCCAAAAAGCCAGAGGAATCTTCACCTTCCTCTTTCAAAGGTTGCGCCCCCTCCCCATAAACAAAAAGGGGAATGGAATACCTCATTTGAAATTTCAAAAGTGTGCCTTGATTATCGGGATCTTTATTATTTACAGGAACTTCATCCACAATTACCCGATAAGCATCTTCAACTCCAGGCTCAACGCTTCCAACCTTTGTCAGTCTAATAAGCTGTTTCTCACCAGCAGGCACTGTAAACACAGGCGGACTGGCTATAATATTTTTCTGGTTCGAATAAACATCTCCAGCTTCCTGCTCCCATGAAAACGTCCGTACCTGAAGAGTAACCTCTTTGTTGCCACGATTCTCCAGCCATAGCCCGGTGGCGTTTTCTTCGGAACGAATTACCGGGTTAATCGGCCATATTTGAACAGAAGCCGCAGCCAAGGCATTCGTTGTAAGCAATGCCAGCACCGCACCGATCAAAAATCTCTGCAATCGAAATGGTATCTTTTTCATGATTCAATCACCATGTAACGGTTAATGTTAGGTTGTCATTATAGCGTCCCGCAGGATTGCCCCCTGATAACTTCAGCTTCCCATAAAGCGGTATGCTTATTTGGTTAGCATCTTCTGCTACAATCATGATATTTTCATTCACCCCGACGGGGGTTGCCATATTGGCATCGCTATAAATAGAGTAAGGAATTAGGCTGCCACTTCCATCTTCGGCTATCATATTCCGCTGTCCATTGACATAATTCTGACCACCATCAATAGCAGCGTTGAGAGTCACGCCCTCAGTGCAATAAAAAGAGACACTCTGATTCCTTATCAGCTCAGCTGTCTTTTCATCGGTTGAAAGGGTCGAGGCCGTTCCAAAATCCAGCGTTCCGTAGTTTCCGTTCGCCCCCCCACCAGAAACCACGCACCCTTCTACTATCGCGGCAGATACCTCAAAGGTTGCGGTTGGAGCTGCCCACATAGGGTTAGTAACCAATATTCCGACGCAAGCAACGCAACAAGAGCATAAAATCCTCATACGATTCGTCATGTTTTGCTCTCTTTATATCTCGATGGTTATATACAGCGTATCTGAATATTCGCCCGCCTCTGTGTCATGGGTAATATTGGCCATACCGTACAAAGGTATTGATTGTGCACCACCATCTCCCTTGACAGTTGCTATAACATCGCCATCTTGCAGAGGTGTCGACATACTCACTTCATTATATACATCGTAACCTATACTATTTCCTTCCCCATCCATCATGACTCTTGTAGCACTCACCCCTGCTTGGACCGTGTTCAAAGAGCTCTGCAGTAGCACACTGGCATCGACACCGGTGGCACACTTCACACTAATTCCATTACCAGCTTCACCACCGGAAAGCTGGGTCGTTCTCTTGGCATCCTGTGGATAAAAAGAGCCGAAGTCCATGGTTCCAAGATTTACGTTCCCTTCGCCACTTCCGGCCCCTCCCCCCGCCAAGAACTCACATGCGGGAGTGAGCTCCATCGTCACTTTGACATTCAAAACTGCTTCATTGGAGCTGGGTGTTTGTGCCATGGACACGGAGGCAACCGACAGAAGCAATAAACCAGTAACATAAGAACAGCGAGAGGTTTTCATGACCAACCCTCTAGACAAAAAAACTTCCATTTTCAACCAGAAAAAGGATACGAATTAATCATAATCTTTGCCTTCACGTATATGGCGAAGACACTTGGCTGAAAAATTCAGTTGCCTCATTCTATAAGCAGCAACATGATATCCTTTTCACACGAAAAATCTCCACGACAGAATTCTCATTTCTCAGAAGAAAAATGAGATAGTTCTCATCCTGAGAGTCGTCATCCTGCTATGCTGCATACTCTGTGAGAGTATCCAGCTTATCAAGAGCAGAATGAAAAACCAGTAGGGATTTAAAAAATGAGAATTTTCCCATAGAGGCGAGCAAGCGGCTCACCTATTCTAGGCAAGGTACTTTCAATCCGAAAAGTACAAACCAACATTCAACCGAACACCTTCCTATACTGAAGAGCAAGGCTAACTACTATGAAATTAAAGAATGTTATGTTGACAAGCGTTGTTGGTGCATCTATGGGATTTGTTTCTCTTGCCAATGCACAAACAGCGCCTGTCACTGGTCAGATTGAGGTCAAGGCCACTGTCATGGAAGGCTGCGCAATTAGCACTGATGGCGGCCAAGGCGGGGGTAGCGAAACATCCTGGGGTGTCCTGGATTTCGGAACACTTCAACCCATTTGGAGCGAAGCCGTTAATGCAGAAGTTACCAGTTCGGTTAGCGGCGGAGCCATCTCGGTTGTATGCTCAGGAGGTGTAAACTCCTTTACGCTGGCTCTCGATGGCGGTACATCGGGTGGTGCAGAGCGGCAGATCAGCACTGCTGATGGCGACACACTCACCTATAACATCTATCAAGATGATGCCCGCACTCAAGCATACGGCATCAATCAGGCTGTGACATTCAACATTACCAATGGGCAGGCAGTTGAAGTTCCTCTCTATGGTAAGCTGAATGCTAACGACACAGCTGCAGTTGCAGGCACTTATACAGACACTTTGACCGCAACACTGCAGTTTTAAGTCGTCTATCATAGCGTATAAAAGGGAGGGTTCACACACCCTCCTTTTCAATCCCCCCATTATATAACAAACTCACTTTTATCTGCAAAAAGACTTCCCCATTGGCTCATTTTAGTTAGTGACTCGAAGCATCAAACTTAAAGCAAGCGATCACAAGACTGGAGAATTATACGGATCCAGCTTCCCGATAAGTATTGCTTTCGCTACCTGAGTTATTCGACTCTGGAAATATCGTAATAATCTTCAGGCTTCGTGACGAACACCAATTCCAGAAGCACAGTGAGCTTTCGAATCATTTTCTATATGTCACCACATCGCTAACGACGACTCCATTCCGTATTTCAGCCAGATTCACAATTCGAAACGCATATAGTGAGTTCCTCACTAGCCTGAACGCTCCCTGATCGGTTCATTAGAACTAGAGCCTATCTCAGTACCCCTTTCGTTCTATAGCGCCCAGCTCATATATCGAATAGCGCTTATCGGGCTAGGCGAAAACGAGTGGCGTCCGTGCAACACTCTAGCGACCGCCCCACTCAGAAGGTACTGCTTCCCATAATTGATAATAGTGCTGAAGAAATTTCTAACCAATCGGCTAAAGTTATTTTCTTATTTGCCACTACCTCTTACTCGCCAGCTCCTCGATTTCTCTAACAGCTTCCCAGACACAATCTATATATCGTAACAACAACGTTTCCTTCAATTCCCCATCACTTCTCCATCTTTCCTCAAGTAGTGCCCCTGCCTCGACAGCATCGTGACAGTTAAAAAGTCGCAATGAACCAAGTTGCCGGTGTACATTACTAACGATCTGCTCGGCATCATAAACTCCAATGCTATCCTCCAGCTCCTTGTTATCTTTCTTGACCATTGAAATCCACTTCTCCACAAGCTCGGGAGAATACCCCTCAATGCTATAAACACTCTCCTTGTAAAAGCTTTCCTCACTACTGGAAGCGAGAAGCTCTCCCTCCATTCCACTAAAACTTAAAGAGGAAAGTATTTCTAAAAGATTATCGGAAGTAACAGGCTTTATCAAAACCCTTTTCATTCCATATGCCAAGCATTCGGACACATGTTCCTTCTGTGCATTAGCTGTCATTCCGATCACATTCATGTCGGAAAACTGACTGTTATCTTGTATTCTTCTCGCCAATTCCATACCATCGATGCCAGGCATGTAGCAGTCGGTAAGAACGATATTATAGCCTTTCTCTTGCAACATGGCCCACGCTTGATCCCCGTCATCTACGACATCTACAGACTGTCCCAAGTTTTGTAGTTGCTCCTTGATGACATTACGAATGACAGGATTGTCTTCCGCCACCAATATCTTGAACTTCCCTATAGATTCGCTTTCCCCCTCCTTATATTCAAAGCGACCAAACTCTTTTATCCCCAGATGGTCAAGAATGATATGAGATAGCTCGTCATGCTGCAGAGGATATACGCTAATAGCCACGTCATTAGAGTGAATCAAATGACTTTTAGGGCATTCCACAAGCCTTATTTTGTTCTCCGTGGAACTGGAAATTCTGTCAGAAAGCACTACCCGCGCTTCCTCTTCATTTTTCAGAAGGGTCGCTTCGTGATAATACAAAGCATTTTCTACAGCACGCCTGGTTTTACCATTTCTCACATCAAGTGCGATGCCTATTCCTTTCAATAGTGGTGCAGGGTTTCGGGACTCCACTACCTTGGCAGAAAAGTCGATCGTTACTGTGGTTCCTTTATCCAATGTACTTTCAAGGGTTATATGGCCATTCATGGCTTCCATCAATTGCTTGCATATGGAGAGTCCTAGACCTGTTCCCCCAGCATTTTGTACTCTATGATCATACGCTTGGGAAAATGGAGTAAATAGCTTTTTCTGTGCCGAATCGCCGATACCTATCCCTGTATCGACAACCTTGACCTCTACTCTTTGCATTCCATCATGAATTTCATTTGCTTCAATTTCTATATCAATACTTCCACTTTCAGTAAACTTTGCTGAGTTGGATATAAGATTAAACAAAACCTGTCTGAGCCTTCTTCCATCAATCCACAGACAGGTAGCCAGTTTACTGTCTATATCCAGGCTCAAGTCGACCCCTTTTGAATATATATTATCCGACATTATATTGACAGAGTGGCATACAATTTCTCTTATATTGACCTTCTCCGGATGTATCTGAAGCTGTCCTGCTTCTATCTTGAAATAATCCAGTATGTCTTCCAGGAGCTGGAGCTGTCCTTCTGCCGTCATCTCCAGCTGTTCTATCCAATATCTCTGCTCTCTGCTAGGAGAGCCTTTCCTAAGTATGTCGATTATCCCGACGATGACACTGAGCGGTGTTCTTAGCTCATGGGACACAATAGCCAACATGCTTTTCATCGACTTGTTGGCCATTTCCGCCTCATTTTTGGCTTTCGATAGCGCTTCGGCCTGGTAATGCTGTGCTGTGATATCCACCCAGTATCCATTCCAGTGGACGTCTCCATTTTCCAGGCGTCGAGGCTCAAGGAAGGTTCCCACCCACCTTTTTTCACCTTTCTCATAAAAGGAAAACTCTCGGTAAATTGGAGAGCAATTACGTGAGGACACTAGCAGACGCCCTACCAACCACTTGATATCATATGTGCCAATCCGGTTAAGCAAAAGCATTGGATCATGCTCTATATCCCTTGGCGAGATACCAAACATCTTCTCACTGTTACCAATGATGAATAAGAGGCTTATCTCCTTTTTCGAAACCTTGAGTTTGTAGATGACTGCAGGAAGGTTTTTGGCCACATCATCCAGCCTTTTCTGAACGACAATCCTTCTTTCCACCTCCTTTTTCAGCCTGATATGCGAGATGATCAACACCATGATCACCGGAAGAAGCACCAGTATAAGCAACAGAAGGGGGTAAAAGAGCTTGTCCAGAGGGTCTTTACTTTCAGACAACTGAGAGCCAATCCAAGCATTGGCAATCCTCATCCTTTCATAATCTGGCATGCTTTCTATTGATTTATTAATATCATCAATCAATCCAGCGTTATTTTCGGTCGCTATGAATGCCAGCTCATCCATCCAATGAGTCAGCCGCGCTATCTTTAACTTGTCTGAAAAGTCTCCACTCAACAAGGGAGTCGCCAGCGCCAGGTTAGCCACTGCAAAGTCAGCCTTCCCGTCACGAACCAATGTGTATGCCTTTCGTAGATCCGACTCTTGAATATAAGAAGCACCATCAATTTTATTTTTCATGTCATCAAACCATGAGTTATTCAAATCTCCAACGACAATCTTTCCGCTTAACTCAGGGAGCTCCTTAACAGGATCTTCATCCACTTTTCCGACTATGACAACGGGATAATCTATAAGAGGTTCACTGGATATGAGACCTGGCACCTTGCTCGCTATAGAAGCACTTGCTAGAGCCAACTGTGCCTTTCCATCCAAGAGCATGTTAAGAGCGTTCTCCATACCTTCTGCCGGATGATACTGAATCCTGTTGTACTCCGGTTTAAATATGCTTTGAGAATACTCGACACCGAGACCGGCAATGCCATCTTCATCATCCTTCCAGGTAAAAGGAAACGCTTTAGCATCGAGGCTTATTCTTATTAGATCCTTGGGCTTTTTTTCTTTTGCTGCCATACTGCTTGACACCCACTCCGTCAGAAGGCGGGATTTTTCGTCATCTGATAGATGAGCCCATGCCTCACCAACCACTTTCTTTAATGATTTATCTTTCTCTGAAAGGGAATATGCGTATCGACGATTCTCCGGTATAGCTTCTGGCCCAACCCTGAGCCCCTTGCCGTTGCCATTTTCTAGATACTTGTTAATAAAATATCTATCCCCCACAAAGGCATCAGCATATCCTTTCCTTACAGCTTCTATCATGTCGCCATAATCATTTCTTTCAACTGCTTTAACTTCTGGAAAGTTGTTTTTAATATAACTCTCGATGCTGCTTCCATTAACAACAGCGACACGCAATGACTCCCATCCTTCTCGACTTATCGGATAGTCCGCTTCACTGTTCAATATCCAATACGGACTCTCTCCCGGGGATTGGAGCGGCCTTTCAATACGGCTAAGGGAATTATAATGGGGATTTCCTTTTCCATGATGCGCTATATCTATCAGCCCCTTGGACAAAGCCAAATTCAGAGATTCGGCGTCTGGATAAACAATAAATTTAACTTCAACACCAATTTCCTTCGCAATTGCCTTTATTATACTTGTCGAGTCACTTCTTTCATGACCTGAGCTAGTATCTTCATCTTCCTCATCAAGACCTGCCAGACCAACGATTAACGTACCATGACTTTCCTTCCACTCCCTCAGGATATCTTCATGGTCCGTGCTTCTGGACTGTGATGAGCCTAATAGAAAAATCAGAAAGACAACGATATGAATTGTATTTTTGAAAAAAGATAAAAACATAACCCGCCAAACTTTTATATCAGCCCAATCGCAGAAATTGTTTGATTCAGATAAACATCACTTTCGACCCCAAGCTTTTCCATCGCACTTCTTTTTTGCCTGCTTATTGTTTTCTCGCTCTTGTTAAGCTTTTTCGCTATTTCCCTTCCCGAAAGCCCTGAGGCATATAGTCGAATGACTTCTAACTCCCTTTTTGAAAGCTTGCGCTCAAGGTCGGCTTGCGTCATATGAGAATCAGACTTATCTACCCACCTTGAGCTATACAAAGTCATGCTTTTATTATTAATACTTCTTATAGCTCCTACAAGAACAGGGAGCTCTTCTCTTTTGTCAAAAACTCCATTGGCTCCGGATTTAAAAATTGCGTTGATCATGCTTGAATTATATACCATGGTAACGACCAGAATGGTTACTGAAGGGAAGTTTCTTCTTATCCTTGAGATCAACTCCAGTCCATCGGTCATTTTTCCTGAAGGCATATTAAAATCAGTCACAACGACATCGCATGCTTTCTCATTCAAACACCTCCATAACTCATCAGGATCATTAGCTTCCCCGACCACCTCCACTTTATCCTCACCATATCTGTTTATGACTTCTTTCAGCCCCAACAAAACCAGAGGATGGTCATCAGCAATAATTATGCGGATTTTTTTCATTTATAATCCCTACAGCATATCAATTTCAGCCCTGCATCGGACATATGCTAAACAAGGCACAGAATGTGGTGTATCCATGAATGTTTTTTATTAACACCTCCATTCCAGCGTCTTTGGCATAGACAACCGAAAACTGGCATTCACTATATTTTACATTTATCCCACCCCACTCTAAATAAGAAAAAAATTAAGAAATGAAAAATATCAGGAAAGAAGACCATGATCCATTACCAGATAGAATAAAACATGTATCTGATCTTTCCGAAAGCTGTAGATAGCTTAAAATTTTAGGAACAGAAATTCATCCGATAGCCCCCAGTCGACCGTTTTTCGACTTGTGGCGCCATTTGATGCCCTAAGACCACGATCTGTAAGACCAATATTCGCGGAAAACCTCTGAGGGCGAAGTGGCCTGGGGTCCCCGCACATGGCTGGACAAAGGCTGATATAGAACATAAAAAAAAAGCCCATGAGAACATGGGCTTAAGTATCTTTTATGCCAATTTGTACCAGCTAGTGCCTAACGTGTGATCACTCCCACTCGATGGTCGCCGGCGGTTTGCTGCTCACGTCATAAGTGACGCGGGAAACGCCTTCCAGTTCGTTGATGATACGATTGGAGACGGTTTCCAGCAGTTCGTAGGGCAGGTGGGCCCAACGGGCGGTCATGAAGTCGATGGTCTCCACGGCGCGCAGGGCGATGACCCATTCGTAGCGGCGGCCGTCGCCGACCACACCGACGGATTTCACCGGCAGGAAGACGGCGAAGGCCTGGCTGGTCTTGTGATACCAGTCGGCCTTGTGCAGTTCCTCGATGAAGATGGCGTCGGCCTCACGCAGGATATCGGCGTATTCCTTCTTCACCTCGCCTAGGATGCGCACACCGAGGCCCGGCCCCGGGAAGGGATGACGATAGACCATGTCGTAGGGCAGACCGAGCTCGACGCCGAGCTTGCGCACCTCGTCCTTGAACAGCTCGCGCAGGGGCTCGACAAGCTGGAGCTTCATGGTCTCGGGCAGGCCGCCCACGTTGTGGTGGGACTTGATGACGTGCGCCTTGCCGGTCTTGGCGGCGGCGGATTCGATCACGTCCGGATAGATGGTGCCCTGGGCGAGGAATTCCACCCCCTCGATCTTGGCCGCCTCGGCATCGAAGACGTCGATGAAGGTATTGCCGATGATCTTGCGCTTGGCCTCGGGGTCATGCACGTCTTCCAGACGCGACAGGAACTGCTCCTCGGCGTCGACGCGGATCACCCGCACGCCCTTGTGGCTGGCAAAGGTCTTCATCACCTGATCGCCTTCGTCCTTGCGCAGCAGGCCGTTGTCGACGAACACGCAGGTCAACTGGTCACCGATGGCCTTGTGCAGCAACGCGGCCACCACCGAGGAATCGACACCTCCGGAAAGCCCCAGCAGCACGTGACGATCGCCCACCTGCTCGCGCACCCGGGCGACCTGGTCCTCGATGATCTGCGCCGGTGTCCACCAGCGTTCCGCCTGGCAGATTCCCAGCACGAAGTGCTCGAGGATGCGCTGTCCTTGCAGGGTATGCGTCACTTCGGGATGGAACTGCACGCCATAGAAGCGCTTCTCCTCCCAGGCCATGGCAGCGATCGGGCAGCTCTCGGTGGAGGCGATCACGCTGAAGGCCTCCGGCACCCGGGCGACCTTGTCGCCGTGGCTCATCCACACATCGAGCAGACGCTTGCCGCTCTCGGCTTCGATGTGATCGGCGATGTCCTCGAACAGGGGACTCTCGCCATCGAGACGAATCTGTGCGTAGCCGAATTCACGCTTCTGCGAGCCTTCCACGCCACCGCCGAGCTGCTCGGCCATAGTCTGCATGCCGTAACAGATACCCAGCACCGGCAGGCCCATCTCGAAGACGCACTGCGGTGCGCGGGGCGAATCCAGCTCGGTGACGGATTCCGGACCACCGGCGAGGATGATGCCGTTGGGAGCATACTCGCGGATCTCCTCCTCGGTGATGTCGAAGGCACGAATCTCGGAATAGACCCCGATATCGCGCACCCGACGGGCAATCAACTGAGTGTACTGGGAGCCGAAATCGAGGATCAGGATCTTGTGGGCATGAATGTCGGTCATCGGGTGCTCTCTAAATAAGCAACGGCGCCTCACCAGCGCCGCTGAACAACGGTGTCCCTTGAACGGGGCGATTCGCTCGAGAATCTTTCGAGCGACGCTCAGGCGAGGCGAATCGTGGCGAGACAGCGGAGTTTACATGCCGGTAAATGAGCACGTTGAGCCGCGATTCAACACTGCCTGAGCGAGCGCAGATGATTCTTACCCTGCCCGGTAGTTGGGCGCTTCCTTGGTGATCTGCACGTCGTGGACGTGGGACTCGTTGAAGCCGGCGCCGGTAATCTTCACGAACTCCGGCTTGGTGCGCATTTCTTCGATGTCGCGGCAGCCGGTGTAGCCCATGGAAGCCCGCAGTCCGCCCATCAACTGGTGAACGATGGCGCCCATCACGCCCTTGTAGGGCACGCGGCCTTCGATGCCCTCCGGCACGAGTTTCTCGACACCTTCGCTCTTGTCCTGGAAATAGCGGTCGCTGGAGCCCTGGGTCTGCGCCATCGCGCCCATGGAGCCCATGCCACGATAGGCCTTGTAGGTCCGCCCCTGGTAGAGCTCGACCTCACCCGGCGCCTCTTCGGTGCCGGCCAGCAGGCCACCCACCATCACGCAGCTGGCACCGGCGGCCACGGCCTTGGCCAGATCGCCGGAGAAGCGCACGCCGCCATCGGCGATCAGCGGCACGTCGTAAGGCTTGAGCGCCTCGGCCACATTGGAGACGGCGGTGATCTGCGGCACGCCGACACCGGCCACCACGCGGGTGGTGCAGATCGAGCCGGGGCCAATGCCCACCTTGACGCCATCGGCGCCCGCCTCGGCCAGCGCCTTGGCCGCCTCCGCGGTAGCAATATTGCCACCGACCACCTGAATCTGCGGGTAATGTTCCTTCACCCAGGCCACACGCTCGATCACGCCCCTGGAATGGCCATGAGCCGTGTCGACGATGACGGCATCGACACCGGCTTCCACCAGGGCGGCAATACGATCGGACGTCTCGGGGCCAGTGCCCACGGCAGCGCCGACCAGCAGGCGGCCGTCGCTGTCCTTGGCGGCGTGCGGGAAAGTGCGCGCCTTCTCGATGTCCTGGAAGGTGACCAGGCCGCGCAGACGGAAATCGTCATCCACCACCAGCATCTTCTCGACGCGATGCTCCTGCATCTTGCCCTTGATGACGGCCAGCTCGGTGCCTTCGGCCACGGTAACCAGCTTCTCGCGGGGCGTCATGATGTCGGCGACGCTGTCGCCGTGATTGGGCTGGAAGCGCATGTCGCGCTCGGTGACAATGCCGACCAGGGTTTCCCCCTCCACCACCGGAAAGCCCGAGAAGCCATATTCCTTGGCCATGGCCAGCAGGTCGGCCAGCTTGGCCTTGGGCCCGACAGTCACCGGATCCTTGACGATCACGCTCTCGTGCTTCTTGACCTTGCGCACCTCGGCGGCCTGCTGCGCGATGGTCATGCTCTTGTGGATGATACCGATCCCGCCTTCCTGCGCCATGGCGATGGCCAGGCGGGCTTCGGTCACGGTGTCCATGGCGGCGGAAACGAGCGGGATATTGAGGAAGAGGTTGCGGGTCAGGCGAGTCCTGAGGCTGACGTCCTTGGGCAGGACATCGGAGTAGCCGGGTACGAGTAATACGTCATCGAACGTAAGAGCTTCTTGGGCCATACGTAGCATAGTCGGCAACACCCAGTGCGCTGTGGGAGGAGGGAGTGAAGTTAATCAACCATTATAACGCGGCCCACCGAATTCGGGCAATGTGGTGGTGCTTTCTGCTGTCTTGGCTGCTCGCACCGCCTTCTCCTGAGGCCCTCAGCGACGGCGCTGGAATTCGCGGCGCCAGCGTGCCATGAAGGCGGCGCGGCGCTGCGGGTCGACGAAGGCCAGCAACGACGCATTGATCGGAATGGGATACAGCTGATCGCCGACCTGATCGCGCAGCCGCTGTGCCGTGTAAGGGCCGCTGACATCCGGCCGTACGCTGAACAGCGGCGTCTGCCCCGCCAGCACGCGCTGCCCTTCCCGACTGAGCAGAAAATCGACAAACTCGCCGGCGCGTCGTGGATGCGGAGCATCTCGATGAATGAACACCATGCGCATCATCACCAACGAGTAATCCTGAGGCACCTGAACGATCACTTCGGGATGATGCTGGGCCCAGACCATGGCGTAAGACCCCAGCAGGTTGTAGCCCAGCCAGTAACGACCCTCGGTGATGCCTTGAAGCATAGCGCGGGTATTCTCCTCGAGGCGGGCATCGACGTTGCCCATGGCCGCGACCAGATCCCAGAAGCGGGGCGTGTAGCGCGCGTCCTGCTGGAACAGGGTATATCCCACACCGCTGCGCGCCGGCGAATAGGTAGTCACCTTGCCGCGCAGCATGTCCTGCCGGGTGGTCAGCAGCGTATGCAGGTCGGCATGCGTCGAGGGCGGCATCATGTGCCGTGGCAAGTCGAGCCGGTAGGCCATGACGATCGGCTCGAAGGTGAAACCGAACACCTCATCGCGCCACTTGGCCCAGTCCGGCCAGGCCCGCGCCTCCCGGGAACGCAGGGGACGTGCGTAGTCCTGGTTGACGCGCGCCATCTGCCAGGGCATGGCCGAGCTGATCACCACGTCGGGCGCCGGATCGGCCCGCTCGACCAAGGTATCGACCTCGAGGGTAGACCGGTCGTGAAACCTCAGCTCGATATCAGGGTGAGAGCGTTCGAAGGCGTCGAGCAACGGCGCGACCACGCGCCGATCGAGCGCCGCCTCGACAACCAGCGTCTCGGCGGCAACGGCCTCGCTGAACGAGGCGACCAACAGGCCGATGAACACGGCGAGGCGTCGCGCTCGCATCATGGCTCCTCCCGGCTCGACAGGGTAAAGTGCAGCGCCACACGAAGCCCTCGAGGGTCAAGGTTGCTCACATGCCAGTCGGCGCCGTGGCGCTTGGCGATGGAATCCACCACCGCCAGCCCGAGTCCGGAGCCCTGAGTGTCCTGACGTCCTCCTCGCTCGAAGGGATGATGCAGGCACTCGAGCAACTCGGCCGGCACGCCGGGGCCATCGTCCTCGATGTAGAGCGTTGCCGTGCCGGCATCGAGTTCGATGCCCAAGGTAATCTCGCTGCCCGCCGGGGTATAGCTCAGGGCATTGTCGATCAGGTTGCCCAGCAGTTCGCGCAGCGCCCAAGGCGACCCCAGAATGACGGCCGGTCCGACCGGCAGTTCGGCCAGCCCCAGATCGTGATCCCGGGCAGCATCCCGGCCAGCCCAGTCGAGCGTCACCTCGCGCAGCATGGCCGCCAGGTCGAGGCGCGTCATGTCACCGTCGCTACCGACATGGCGCAATCGCGCCAGGCTCAGCAACTGGCTGGCCAGCCGGCTGGTGCGCGCGGCACCCTCGTTGACATCGACCAGGGCCGCCCGCCATGCCGCCGGGTCATCATGGGCAAGCGCCAGCTCGCTGGCATTCTGCAGGCCGGCCAGCGGTGTCTTGAGCTGATGGCTGGCATCGGCGGTGAAGCGTAGCAGAGCGTCGCGGCTGTCGCGCTGGTGGGCAAACAGGGTATCGAGTGTCTCGGCCAGTTCGCGCAGTTCCTCGGGCACGCGGGCATCCAGCGGCCCCATGTCATCGGCATCGCGGCGGCGCAGCAGTTGCCGCAGCCGGCGCATCGGCGTCAGCGCCACCCGCATGGCCAGCAGCATCAGCAAGCCGGCGAGCAGCACCATGGCCAGAAAGCGTGTCACCGCGCGCTCGAAGAGCTCCCCCGCCAGCGCCCGGCGACCGGCCATGGTGTGCCCTACCCAGATCTGTACCGGGTCCTGAGTTTCCCAGCCAGCCGAATCGTATTCCCGCCCGTACAGGCGCCAGTCCTCCCCACGCCAGGTCAGGTCGCGCCAGAAGGGTTCGCGGGCGGCGTGACGCTGGTCGGCCGGGTCGATCTCGAGCGCCAGGTTGGCGGAAATACGCTTCCCGTCGGCATCCAGCACCGCATAGAACACGCGCTCTTCGTGACGGGTGGAGAGAATCTGCAGCGCCGCCGCCGGAATCTCCAGCACCGGCTCGCCCTCCCGCCATTGCACCGACTCGACGATGGTCAGGACGGCAGCTTCCAACTGGCTGTCATAGGCACGCTGCGCCGCGCGCTGCGCGCCCAGGTAGGCCTCGATCATCAACAGGGTACCCAGGCCGGTCACCGTGACCAGCAGCCAGATCGCCAGTCGACGCTTCAGCGAGCCGTCGACCTCGATCACGTCCGCGCTTCCTCAAGGCGATAGCCCAGCCCCCGGAAGGTACGGATGCACAGTCCACTGCCCTGCAGCCGCTTGCGTAACCGGCTGACGTAGACCTCAAGGGCGTTCGAGCCCACCTCGCCGAAGCCAAACAGGCGACTTTCCAGCATCTCGCGCGGGGCAATGTCGCCCGCCTGGGACAGCAAGCCTTCGAGCAACAGCAGTTCGCGACGCGGCAGCTCCAGCACGGCCTCGTCGAGGGTCACGCGTCCGGAGACCGAATCGAAACACAAGGGCCCCAGGCGCAGCAGGTTGTCGCTGCGCTGCTGACTGCGCCGGAGCAGCGCGCGTACTCGTGCCTCCAGTTCGGCGAGCGAGAAGGGCTTGGCCAGATAATCATCGGCGCCCAGGTCGAGGCCACGCACGCGGTCCTCCACGCCATCCCGAGCCGTGAGGATCAGCACGGGCGTCATGTCGCCACGCTCGCGAAGTGCCTCGAGTAGCGTCAGGCCATTGCCGTCGGGCAGCCCCAGGTCGAGCAGGACCAGATCGAAACCGCCCTGGCACAGCGCCGCGCTCGCCTCGGCGCAATGCGTGAAGACTTCCACGATGTTGCCGAGCGGCGCCAGGGCATTGTCCAGTGACCTGGCAATCAGCGGATCATCCTCGACGACGAGCAAACGCATGCAACCAAAGTCTCACAGAGCGATTCATGACATGACAGGTTGATGAAAGGTAGCGCTCCTAGGATCACTCCCGTCATCCCCGATGACGCCGAGGCCGCAGCCTCGATCACAACAAGAGAACAGGAGTTCGCCATGAAGATCAACACGACGCTACGCCACGCCTCCTGCCTCGCCCTGCTGGGCAGTCTGTTGCTGACCGGCAGCGCCCAGGCCCAGTCCGGCGAGACCGAATGCATCGCCCCGGCCAAGCCCGGCGGCGGCTATGACCTGACCTGCCGCCTGGCCGCCAACGGCCTGGAGGAAACCGGCCGCATCGACCAGCCGATGGTGGTCACTTACATGCCCGGCGGCATCGGCGCCGTCGCCTACAACCATCTCAATGGCGTGCGCACCGACGATCCCAGCCTGATCGTCGCTGCCAGTACCGGCGCGGCGGTCAACCTCGCCCTGAACAAGTTCGGCGATTACAGCGGCGACGAGGTCCGCTGGCTGGGCGCACTGGGCGTCGACTACGGCGCCATCGTGGTCAATGCCGACGCTCCCTGGGAAGACCTCGACGACCTGATGTCGGACCTCCAGGACAAGCCGGGCGAGATTGCCTTCGGCGCCGGCGGTACCGTGGGCAGCCAGGACTGGATGAAGGCGGCATTGACCGCCAAGGCCGCCGACGTTTCTCCGCAGAAGCTGCGCTACGTCGCCTTCGAGGGCGGTGGCGAGGCCCTGGCGGCACTGCTCGGCAACCATATCCAGGTCTTCACCGGCGACCTTTCCGAGCTCAAGTCGCAGCTCGAGAGCGGCAAGATCCGGGTGCTGGCCTCGCTGTCCGAGGAGCGCATGGGCGGCCCCTTCGCCGAGATCCCTACCGCCGCCGAGCAGGGCTATGACGTCCAGTGGCCCATCTGGCGCGGTTACTACATGGGCCCCGAGGTCAGCGACGAAGCCTACTCCACCTGGGTCGAGCGCATGAAGGCGCTCTCCGAAGATCCCGAGTTCGCCGAGTTGCGTGAAGCTCGCGGCCTCTTCCCGATGTCCCGCTTCGGTGACGACTTCGATCAGTACGTCCAGCAACAGATCGCCGACTTCAAGTCACTGGCGCAGGAAGTGGGGCTGGGCCAATGAGAGTGACGGCCGACAGGCTGTTGGGGATCGTCCTGTTGGGCCTGGCGGCACTTGTCGCCGTCCAGGCCCTGCAGTGGCAGATTCCTTTCAGCTATGAACCCGTGGGCCCCAGGGCATTTCCCCTGGGGCTGGCATCGCTGTTGTCGATCCTGGCCCTGGTGCTGGTGTTCAGGCCCGGCGCCAATGGGCACTGGCCGCATCGTGCCCTGGCCGTGAAGCTGTTGATGGTACTCGTGCTGCTGGTGGTCTACGCCACCCTGTTCACCCGGCTCGGCTACATCCCCGCCTCGTTGCTGGCGGCGACGATACTGGCCCGGCTGTTCGGTACGACCTGGGGCAAGGCATTGATCACCGGTGTCCTGATGGCCATCGGCAGTTACTTCCTGTTCACCAGTGGCCTGGGCATCTCGCTGCCCGACGGCTATCTGGCAGGCATCGTCTAGAGGAGCGTCAGCATGTTCGACTTTCTGATTCATGGCTTCGCTGTCGCCTTGACCCCCATGAACTTGGGGCTGGCCTTCCTCGGCGCCCTGCTCGGCACCCTGTTCGGCTCGTTGCCGGGCATCGGGCCCATCAACGGTATCGCCATCCTGATGCCCCTGGCCTATACCCTGGGACTGCCGGCGGAGTCGGCGCTGATCCTGCTCGCCGGGATCTATACCGGCTCGGAATACGGCGGCCGCATGTCGAGCATCCTGCTCAACGTGCCGGGCGATGCCGGTGCGGTCATGAGTACCCTGGACGGTCACCCGCTGGCCAAGAAGGGCCTGGCCGGGCCGGCACTCGGCCTCTCGGCGGTCAGTTCCTTCGTTGGTGCCACCATCGCCATCATCGGCCTCACGCTGTTCGCCCCGCTGCTGGCGGAGGTGGCCGTGATGTTCGGCCCCGCCGAATTCTTCGCCCTGATGGTGTTCGCCTTCGCGTCCATGTCGGTGATGATGGGCAAGGATCCGCTCAAGACCGCCATCGGGGCGATACTGGGTATCCTGATCGGCACCGTCGGCGTCGACTCGGGTACCGGCGTGATGCGCTACACCTTCGGCATGGCCGAGCTCTACGACGGCATCGACTTCGTGGTGATGATCATCGGGCTGTTCGCCATCAGCGAGATCCTGCTGATGCTCGAGCAGGGCAACCGGCGCGATGGCCAGGACGAGGGCATTCCGCCTCTGGGGCGTGTCTTCGTCAGCCTCAAGGAGATTCTTGCCTGCAAGGGGGCCATGGGCCGCTCCGGCCTGCTGGGCTTCATCATCGGCGTACTGCCCGGCACCGGCGCCTCGGTGGCCAGCGCGGTGGCCTATACCACCGAGAAGCGCATTTCCGACAAGCACGATACCTTCGGCCAAGGCGACATGCGTGGTCTGGCAGCACCGGAGGCCGCCAACAATGCCTCGGCGGCGGGCTCCTTCGTACCCATGCTGACACTCGGCATCCCCGGCTCCGGCACCACCGCGGTACTCCTCGGCGCCCTGATGCTCTACAACATCACGCCCGGCCCGATGATGTTCACCGAGCGTCCCGAGGTAGCCGGCGGCCTGATCGCCTCGTTGTACATCGGCAATCTGGTCCTGCTGGCCTTGAACCTGCCGCTGGCCGGCCTCTTCGCCCGGGTGCTGACCATTCCCCGCTGGGTGCTGGTACCGGGCATCGCCCTGCTCGCCTTCGTCGGCGTCTATCAGTTGCATTCCGATCTCACCGCCATCTACCTGATGCTGGTCATCGGCATCCTCGGTTATCTGCTGCGCAAGCTTGGCATCTCGCTGGCTCCGGTGATCCTAGGCTATGTACTCGGCGGCCTGATGGAGCAGAACCTGCGTCGCGCCCTGTCGATCAGCGGCGGCGACATCGGTATTCTCTGGCAATCCGGCATCTCGGTGGGCCTGTGGATAGCGGCCGCCGCGCTGTTGATACTGCCCTGGCTGCTGCCGAAGCTGCTCGCCGGGCGTACTCGCCATAACCGTACCGGCTGATGTACGCTCCGGGCCCGCCCGACGGGCCCGATCCCTCTCGACTGGAGACCCCGACTTGCCCACCGCGCTCCCAGCCCTGCTTCGCTTCCTGCCCACCCTGGCGCTAGGCATCGTTGGTGGTGCTCTGGCCTTTGCCGTGAACCTGCCGCTGCCCTGGCTGCTCGGCGCCATGATCGCCACCACGGCGGCGAGCCTTTGCGGCGTACGGCTACGTTCGCCGGGGCGAGGTCGCAAGGGTGTGCTGGTCGTGATCGGCGTGATGCTGGGTACCGCCTTCACCCCCGGCATGACCGGCGATTTGGGCCTGTGGAGTCTGAGCCTGGCGGTAATGCTGGTGGCCACGGCGGTGATGATGGCCTTCTCGGTGTGGTTCTCGCAGCGGGTCGCCGGCCACTCACGCGAGACTGCGCTGTACGCCGGCGTGCCGGGTGGCGTTTCCACGGTCACGCTGATGGCAATGGCCTCCGGGGCCGACCTGAGGGTCGTGGGCATGACCCATGCGATACGCATCCTGGTGGTGCTGTTGGCCATCCCACCGGTACTCCAGGCGATCGGCCATGTCGACCTGGCAGGCGCCACACCTGACCTGGCCCAGTGGCTGTGGTTACCCGGTGCAGCCGATGCGGCCTGGCTCACCGTCGCCGGGCTTGGCGGCCTGTGGCTCGGGCGCCGCTTGCGCCTGCCCAATGCCCTGCTGTTCGGCCCGGCACTGGTCTCGGCGGCGCTGCATCTCACCGGCGTCACCCATGCTGCGGTGCCGCCCACGCTGCTCGCCCTGGCCCAGGTGATCATCGGCGTTTCGGTGGGCGTGCGCTTCGCCGGCACCTCACTGGCACGGCTCGGCCAGACGCTGGTGATGGCCTCGCTCCAGGCACTGGTGCTGCTCGTGATCGCCGTGCTCGCTGCCTGGATCGGCCACCTGCTGACCGGCTATTCGGCCGCCGCCGCCCTGCTCGCCTACATGCCCGGCGGTGCGCCCGAACTGAGCCTGGTGGCGCTGACACTGGGCATCGACCCGGCCTTCGTGACCACTCATCACCTGATGCGCATCAGCGTGCTGGTACTGCTCCTGCCGGCGTTGCTCAGGATGATGGCACGGCGGGCATGATAGGCTAGGCAGCCCACGTCATTGTCAGGACAGGCCATGTCATCCACCGCCGAACGGCCTTTGTCGGTCGAGACCCTCAACCGCAACGCTCGCCAGCTCCTCGAGAGCGGGATCGGCGAGGTCTGGGTGGAGGCCGAACTCTCCGGGGTCTCGCGGCCGGCCTCTGGCCATATCTACTTCACGCTCAAGGATGAACGTGCCCAGTTGCGCTGCGCGCTGTTCCGCACCCGGGCTCGCTTCGTGACCGCGCCGATGCGCGACGGGGATCGGGTCAAGGTGCGTGGGCGAGTCTCGCTGTTCGAGCCGCGTGGCGACTTCCAGCTCATCGCCGAGGCCGTGCAACCGGCCGGCGAAGGCGAGCTGCTGGCCGCCTTCGAGCGTCTCAAGGCCAAGCTGGATGCCGAGGGCGTCTTCGCCAATGCCCGCCCCCTGCCGTTTCCACCCCGGCACCTGCTGGTGCTCACCTCGCCCACCGGCGCGGCGATTCGCGACGTGCTTGCGGTACTCGAGGCACGCTGGCCACTGTCCCAGGTCACCTTGATTCCCGTGCCGGTTCAAGGCCGCGAGTCGGCCCCGGCACTGATCGCCGCGCTCGGCATGCTCAACCGCCAATCGGCCCTGGCCCCGGAACACGATGCCATCCTGATCACCCGCGGCGGTGGCAGTCTCGAGGATCTCTGGGCCTTCAACGACGAACACCTGGCCCGGGCCATCTTCCATTCCCGGCTGCCGGTCATGTCGGCGGTGGGCCATGAAGTCGACGTCACCCTGGCGGATTTCGCGGCCGACAGCCGCGCCCCCACGCCATCGGCGGCCGCCGAACGGCTGGTTCCGGACGCTGCCACCCTGCGCCAGCGCCTGATCCAGCTCGAGGATCGACTGACCCGCTCGCAACGGGCCCGCCTGGATACCCAGGGCCAGCGGCTCGATCACCTGAGGGCCAGACTGCGCCACCCCGGCGAGGTGCTGGCTTACCGCCGCCGCCAGCTCGAACAGTTGGAAGGCCGCCTGCACCGCGCCATGAACGCTGGACTGGCCGAACGGCGGGAACGCGAACGCCACCTGCGCCAGCGCCTGACGCTGCGTTCGCCACGAAGACAGGTGGAACAGGCCGAGCAACGCCTGACACTGGCTACCCGACGGCTCCAGCACAGCATGCCCCGTGCGCTGGCGCGACATCGCGAGCGCCTCGCTGCCGTGTCCCGCGAATTGCAGGCGGTCAGTCCCCTGGCGATATTGGGACGGGGCTACTCGATCCTCGAGACGCCCGACGGCCGAGTGGTCAAACGGGCCGAGGATACCCGCCCTGGAGAACGACTCGAGGCCAGGCTGGGAGAGGGACGCCTGGCGCTCGAAGTGTTGCCGCCTTCCGAGGCTCCCTCATCATCCGGCCACAAACAATAACAAGTATTATTTACATCATCGCCGATTGCGTTAACATGCCTGCCTGCATGACAGGCTGACAGTGCCAAGCATCGGGTGACCTTCGCTGTGCAACAGCCTTGTGTCCGTCATCCAGTGCTCGCTTGACGGCGCCCGCCCCGGGCGCCGTCCTTTCACCCGCCGCTCAAGCCCTGTTGGAGTAAGCGACGTTCGGCTTGAACGTCGAAGGTTCGAGTTCGTGCCGGGCCAGCAACTTGTAGAAATCCGTTCGGTTGCGGCCGGCGATCCGCGCCGCCTGGGTGACATTGCCCTCGGTGATCTTGAGTACCTTGATCAGGTAGCTGCGCTCGAACCCGGCCCGGGCGTCGTTGAAGGTCGGCAGAGCGTTTTCCTCGGCCACCAGGGCCTGGGCCACCAGCGCCTCGGGGATGATCGGCGAGCTGGTCAGGGCCACGCACTGCTCCACCACGTTGACCAGTTGTCGCACATTGCCCGGCCAGGCGCTCGACGCCAGCAGGTTGATAGCTTCCTTGGAGAAGCCCTTGACAAAGGGCTTGTGGCGTTCGGCTGCCTGAGACACCAGATACTTGGCGAGCAACGGCACGTCTTCGGCACGTTCCTTGAGCGGCGGCAGCTTCAGGTTCACCACATTGAGGCGATAGAAGAGATCCTCGCGGAAATCTCCGTCGTGCATGGCCTGCCCCAGGTCGCGATGCGTCGCCGAGATCATGCGCACGTCCACCGGTACCGAGGCGGTCGAGCCGAGGGGACGAATCTGGCGCTCCTGCAGGGCGCGCAGCAGCTTGACCTGCAGAGGCAACGGCATGTCACCGATTTCGTCGAGAAACAGCGTCCCGCCGTCGGCGGCCTGGAACAATCCCTGGTGATCGCTGATCGCCCCGGTGAAGGCCCCCTTGGCGTGGCCGAACAGTTCGCTTTCGAGGAGCTGCTCGGGCAAGGCGCCGCAGTTGATAGCGATGAAGGGCTTGTCGGCTCGCCGGCTGGCCTTGTGGATGGCGCCGGCCAGCAGTTCCTTGCCGGAGCCGGAAGGCCCGGTTACCAGCACGCTGACATCGGAGCTCGCCACCATTCTGGCCTGCTCGAGGATGCGTTCCATCTCCGGGCTACGGGTGATGATCGCCTCGCGCCAGCTGTCATCCTCGCCGGCCGCCGCCGACGTATGCGCCAGGGCATCGTCGATGGTGGTGAACAGCTCGTCTCGATCCACCGGCTTGGTGAGAAAGCCGAAGACCCCTTGGCGCGTGGCGCTGACGGCATCGGGAATCGAACCGTGGGCGGTGAGGATGATCACCGGCAACCCCGGCAGGCGCCGCTGGATTTCCTGGAACAATGCCAGCCCGTCCATCTCGTCCATGCGCATGTCGGACAGCACCAGGTCCGGGCGGCCGGTATCCAAGTGCTTGAGGGCTTCCCGGCCACTCTCGGCGGTGGTCACGCGGTAGCCACGGCTCTCCAGCCGCATACCCAGCAGTTTCAGCAGGCTGACGTCATCGTCCACCAGCAGGATATGGGCAGCCTGGTCGGCGTTGGCGTGAAAGTGTCCGGTCGGGGTCATGTCATCTCTCCGGGTCATTCGTTCCGCTGTCGCGAATTGATATTTCGCTCGATGTCGGTCAGGGCATCGAGCTTCTGTGTCAGTGCCTCCTTTTCCGCCGCCAGGGTGCCTCGTGCCTCCTCGCTGTCAGCCAGCCGGTTCTGCTGCTCGCGACGACGTTCGACCTCGTTGAGCCAGTAACGCAACAACGGTTGTAATCGCGATGGGGCCGCATGCAGGTCGGCCTTGAACAGTTCGGAGGCCTGCTTCCATTGCGATGGCGGTCCCCAGGACAACACCACGGCCCTGGCCAGACGTTCCTCGGTCTGACTGCCGGCGAGACGCTCGCGCATGCGTTCTCGCCATTCACTGTCACCACGCTGGGCTGCCAGGCCGAATCCCACCCAGTCGCGCAGCAGGCAGGCATCGTCGGCAAAGCCGGGGACTTCGGCATAGCAGCTTGGCGTGTCGTCTTGCCTCACGGAGGGTCCCGTCACGTTCTTCCGAGACTGCTCGGGCAACCACTGACAGCCCGCCAACCAGAGGGCGGCCAGGCAGATGGTCAAAGCTCGTGCGTTCATGTCATCCGTTCCTTGCGTGCGTACCCGTCAGTTCGGGCACTGTTTCTGTTGCGTCGCCACTTTCGGTGAGCGCCGGCAGCGTCAGGCGGAAACACACGGACAGCCGATCCTCGACCAGCGCCAATGTGCCCTGCTGCAGGCGCGCGCAGTCGGCGGCCACCGAAAGGCCGATGCCAGAGCCCTTCAGCGCCCCCTTGCGACGTATACGGCCCTGATAAAAGGCCTCGAAAAGATGCTCGCGATCTTCCTCGGGAATCGGCTCGCCACTATTGGCGACCTCGAGTATCAACGACGACTGGCTGGTACGAGCACGGATTTCCAGCACGCCGGCGTCCTCGCCATACGCAATGGCATTGGAGATGAGGTTGTCGAGGATCCGCCCCGTGGCGGTACGATCGATTCGCCAGGTCACAGGACCATCGAAACACTCGACCCGCATCTCCTTCTGCTGCAGCGCCAGGCGGTGCTTGGCCAGTACCTCCTTGGCCACCGTTGCCAGGTCAAGACATTCGAGTTCGAGGCGCCGGTTGTGCTGCAGCAGGTTATAGTCGAGCAGCTGCTCGATGAGCTGTTGCAGTTCGCTGCCACTGGCATCGATCAACTCGAGTATCTCGCGCTGGTGCTGGGTAAGCTCGCCGGCCACCCCATCGGTGAGCAATGCCGAGCCCTCGCGCACACTGGCCAGCGGGGTCTTGAGCTCGTGGGACATGTGACGCAGGAACTGCTGCTTCTGTTCCTCCAGCTCATCGAGTCGAGACGACAGCCAGTCCAGCCGCTCGTCCAGCCGGACCAGCTCGGCAGGGCCTTGTACCGGCGTCACGCCGCGCGGCTGACCGCCGCTGCCGATCCCCAGGATACGTCGCTCGAGCTGGCGGATCGGGCGGATGATCAGGCGCGTGAACAGCAGCATCAGCAACAGGCTGGCCGAGACCAGAGCCGCCGTCTGCCACCACAGCCGCGTCTGTACCACCTCGGCCCGGGTACGAATATCATCGAGTCGCTCGTCGATTCGCTGGTTGGTGGCCTGCCGCATGGCCTCGGTATGCTGGGCGAAGGCCAGAAAGGCCGACAAGCGCTCTCGAAATTGCTCGATGGGCAGTTCGGGCAACTCGGCGAGTGCATCCAACTGATCGCTGAGCGCCGCGACATCCGGGTCGTCGGGCAACAGTTCACGTTGCTTGGCCAGCAACGCGCGAAATTCATTGATCCGTTCATCGTAGATATCGAGCAGGCTCTCCTGCTCGACCACCGCGTATTGACGGGCGGCACGTTCCAGCTCCAGCGCCAGGGCGCCCAGGGTGCGGGCCCGGCGGGTCTCTTCCACCGCCTGTCGGGCACTGACATCGGCCAGGCGCGACAGTTCGGACAGCGCCTGGCCGGCCTGGAACATCAATACGGCCAGCGGCAACATCACCATGAGAAAGGCCAGCAACACCAGCTGCAGCAGGGAGCGTGGGCGCCAGCGACGGGAAACGGCAGAGGTCATGGCCAGCGTTCTATCGAAGAAAGTAAAAGGAAGCACCATTGTTCTTGCTCGAGAATACCAGAGTTTCGCCGGCCAGCCTGCAATGCATCGCACACCCCAGGTCGATGTGCGGCAAAAAAAAGGCCGGCAGAGCCGGCCAATACGCAGGGAACTGAAGGGTTGGAAAGCCGCTCGATCGACTGGCCTGATCCCGTCCGTCGATCGACTCTCCACTGGGCCTGCAGAGGGCCCTCGAAGCCACACGATAGCCGTTTGCCACCAGGGACCGGTCATCGAGTGTCGGGTGGCGAACCACCCTCGCTTCGATCCTGGCATCGCCGCCTCTGAGGGCGCCGATGCGCGATTCGTCCCCCATCTCGGGGGAGAGGCATCCTTGCCAGAGCGTCCATGCCCTTTTCGGTACACCTCCCTGACAGCGTCGGTACCGTCTCATCGCAACCTAAAGTCACACATCGCTGGAGCAGACGTTGGTCGCTTTGAGGCCGAGCACACAGGGCAGTGATGTCACATGCCTCGCAGCGACCGGAGAACGATTCGAGCCGTATGAATCGTTTTCCGTTTGCTCACCCTGACTATTGCCACATACATGCCAAAAACAAAAAAATCCATACTTATCAATTAACTAAACACATCCCTCTTTGCCATGGCGCCACAACAAGGTCTCATTCGCCTCATGACACGGCCAATAACGTTGCCATATCGCGACGCTCGCCGAGGCAAAGAAAGAAAGTTCTTTCATAACAATCAGATAATCTGTCGCCTTGAGGCGACAGATTAGAAGATGGGAGAATCAGGGAAGACGGCACCGCCTTCAGGCAAGCGGCTTGACCAGTACCTTCGACTGCCTGGCGTGATTGTAGGTATCACGCTTGAGCGGCGGCAGGTCGGCGAGTTCAGCGGCACCAAAGCCATGCTCGAAGAACCAGTGCGCCGTATGGGTCGTCAGGGCGAACAGCGAGTTCAGGCCCAGCCGTCGGGCACGGCGCTCCACCTCGCCCAGCAACAGGTCGCCTCGAGCGCCACCGCGATAATCGCCATGCACGGCCACGCAGGCAAGCTCGCCCATGCTGGCCTCGGGGAAGGTATGCAGGGCGGCACAGCCGATGACCATGCCATCGCGCTCGATAACGACATAATCGTCGATTTCGTACTCCAGGCGCTCCCTGGAACGCGGCACCAGCATCCCATGCCGCTCCAGCGGCTCGAGCAGTTCCAGCAGGCCACCGACATCCGCGATCTGGGCGGCACGTAGCTGTTCGTAGCGATGGCGCGAGATCATGGTGCCCACGCCATCGCGGGTGAACAGCTCACCGAGCAGCGCATCGTGATCGCGCCATGACAACAGGTGGGTACGCATCACCCCATGACGGGCGGCGGCACAGGCGGCACGCAGATGGCGGAAGGCTTCATGATCGGGCGAGGTGTCGGCGAGCCAGGCACTCGCCTCGTCCGGCGTCAACTGGCGTTGCAGCTGCCCGTCGGCGTCGAACACGCCACTGGCCTCGCCGAGCAGGATCAGCTTGTCGGCGGCCAGGGCCGTGGCGACCTTCTGGGCCACCTCGGCGGCATCCAGATCGAAGACCTCTCCGGTACTGGAATATCCCAGAGGTGGCAGCAATACCAGCGCTCCTTGTTCCAGCAGAGCGGTGATCGCCGTATCGCGGACTCGGCGTACCTCACCGCTGCGCGCGAAATCGACCCCATCGCGCACCCCCAGTGGCTTGGCCATCACCAGATTACCGGATACGGCGGTCATCTCGACGCCATGCAGTGGCGAGTTGGGCAGCCCCAGAGAAAGCCGCGACTCGAGCCAGAGGCGTTGCTCGGCCGCCACCCGCTCGACCTGCACCATGATCGACTCATCGGCCACCCAGCGACCATGGTGACGGCGCGGCGTGATCGACGCCGCCTCGAGGGCGTCGTTCACCTGGGGGCGAATGCCCAGCACCACCACCAGACGCACTCCCAGGGTGTGCAGCAGCGCCAGGTCCTGAATGAGCTGCTCGCCACGTCCCTCGGACACCGCCTCGCCTTCGATCAGGATGACGAAGGTTCGTCCTCGATGGGCATTGATGTAGGGCGAGGAATTGCGAAACCAGTCGACGAAGGGAAAGCGAGTATCCAAGGCCGCGCTCCGGCAGCAGGTGAAAGAAGGCACGAACTCCGACTATATCAAACACGCGAGCAGGAAGGGACAAGAGCGGCGCCACACGCTTTTCGGAAGGAAGCCATGGCCTCATCAGCTCAGGGCATGGGAGACCAAAGCGCTTTTTCCCTCTTCCAGGCGACAGGCGCCGCTCTTCGACGAGGCGGAGGATTAACCAAACATGCCCTTGAACATGAAGAAGAACATGATGGCCAGGGCCGCCCCCGCCGGCAGCGTGATCAACCAGGACATCACGATGGTACCGATCACCCGCAGGTTGAGTGCCGCCATGCCGCGCGCCAGGCCCACGCCAAGCACCGCGCCGACCAGGGTGTGAGTGGTGGAGATCGGCAGACCCGTGCCGGAAGCCAGCACCACGGTGGTGGCAGCGGCCAGAGTCGCGGCGAACCCGCGGCTCGGTGTCAGCTCGGTGATGCCGGTGCCGACGGTGGCAATAACCTTGTGGCCATAGGTCACCAGGCCAACGACGATACCACCGCCACCGAGCATCAGGACCCACCAGGGCACCAACGCCTCGCCGCCGACGGTACCACCACTCTCCACGACGCTGATGACGGCAGCCAGGGGGCCGACGGCATTGGCCACATCATTGGACCCGTGGGCAAATGCCATGGCACAGGCGGTGAACAGCATCAGCACACCGAAGACACGCTCCACGCCACCGAAGCCGAAGGCATCGTCCTGGCGCTTTCCAGCTCCCACTCGGCGCTCTCTCACGACCCCCAGCACCATCAGGGCCAGGCCCATCAGGATGGAGTACAAGAAGCTGGCACCGAAGCTGAGCTCGAGGCCGACGTGCTTGAGTCCCTTGGTGAAGGTCACCATGGCGACGATGAAGCCGACCAGGAAGACATACATCGGCACATAGCGCTTGGCGGCAGCGAAGGGATCGCGGCTCTCGAAGATCAGATGCTGGACGGACTTGAACAGCATGAAGGCAATGGAGCCGGACATCAGCGGCGAGACGACCCAGCTGGCGGCTATCTGGCCGACCTTGGTCCACCCGATGGCGTCGAGCCCGAGTCCGGCCATGGCGAAACCGACGATGGCGCCGACGATGGAATGGGTGGTGGAGACCGGCCAGCCACGCATCGAGGCGATCAGCAGCCAGGTTGCCGCCGCCAGCAGGGCGGCCATCATCCCGTAGACCAGCAACTGGGGGTCGCCCTGGAGCATGGTCGGATCGATGATGCCCTTGCGGATGGTGTTGGTGACCTCGCCACCGGCCAGCCAGGCGCCGAGGAATTCGAAGATCACGGCGATGATGATCGCCTGCTTGATGGTAATGGCCTTGGAACCTACCGAGGTCCCCATGGCATTGGCCACGTCATTGGCCCCGACGCCCCAAGCCATGAAGAGGCCGAAGAGACAGGCAAGAATGATGAAGATGTCGCCATGTTGAGCGATGATCGACATAGGACGGTGTCCTTCTGCGGTCAGAATGTGGCGGATGGTTCTCGGGAATTCCCGATCAGTTGGCCGTCATGATCTGAAGGCGACTGCCGACGCGCTCGGCGCGATCGGACAGTTCACCGACCCAGTCGATGATCTTGTAGAGGAACATCACCTCCACCGGCGGCAGGCTGTCTTCCAGCGCGAACAGCTGGCGGCGGATCGAGATCTGCTGGCTGTCGGCCTGCTGCTCCAGGGTGTGGAGCTCGCGAATCAGGTTCTGCATGACATCGGAGACATTACGCCCGAAACCGGACTCGAGCAGATCCTTGAGCTCTTCCAGCGCCTGGCGCGCCTGCCCCACGCAAGCCACGGAGGTCTGCATGTAGCTGCGCATTGGATCGGCCAGCGTTTCCGGTACCTGCATGCTGCGGCCGAGCATGATGCCGGTGATGTCACGGACCTTGTTGGCAATCTTGTCCTGAACGCTGATCAGGTCCAGCAGATCGGACCGCGAGACCGGCAGAAACATGGTATTGGGGAGGTTGAGGCGCAGCTCGGTCTTGAGCTCGTCGGCCTCGTGTTCGAGACGCGTGATAGTCTCGCGGTGAACGCCGGCTTCCTGCCAGTCACCATTGAGCGTGGATTCGAAGAACGGCAGCAACTGTTCCGCGCAATCGTTGACCTTGACGATGTGTGCCAGCAACGGCTGGAATGGCGAGCGGCCAAACATCGCGGAGAAAGGATTGGATGTCACCATGGGCATCTGAACACTTGGAAAATGGCGGCGTCAGTATAGTGATTGGGCATCCCGGCGTCATGAAAAATTCATCTATCTTTCATTCTACCCTCACAAGGCAAACACGCCATGGCAAGTGAAATCGAACTCAAGCTGGCCCTGGGCGAGTCGGGGCCGGACGCCCTACGGCGCCATCCCCGGCTCGCTTCCCTGCCCTCTCGGGTCAGTCGATTGGGCAACACCTACTTCGACACCCCGGACGGGGACCTGGAAGAAGCACGCAGCGCCCTGCGCCTGCGCCGCGACGGTTCCAGGCTGCTGCAAACCGTGAAAACCCGTGGCGAGGGCAGCGGAGGCCTCTCGAGCCGTGGCGAATGGGAATGGCCGGTGGCCGGCCCCGGGCTGGACCTCGAGGGACTCGCCGAGATTCCCCCCATGGCCGCGCTCGGCCAGGACACTCTCTCGCGCCTCGTACCGCGCTTCTCTACCGACTTCACCCGCGAGACCTGGATGGTGGAAGACGCTGGTGCTGTCATCGAGGTGGCACTGGATGCCGGTGAGATCCGTGCCGGCGAACGCACGGCGACGATCCGCGAGCTGGAGCTGGAACTCAAGGAAGGCAAGGAGGGCGCCCTGCACCAACTCGCCGCCACCCTGGCTGAAAGCGTGCCCCTGCGTCCCTCGGACACCAGCAAGGCCGCCCGGGGCGGAGCCTTGCTGCTCGGGCAATGGCGTCTACCCGAGGGCGGCACACCCGCCGCCTGGCTGCATCGTGCCGGCGTGGCCCTGGATGCCTTGGGCGATACCGGCGAGCCGGCCTGGCGCCATGAGGCACAGGCGGCCTTCCGGCAACTGGCGGCACTGGGCGATGATCCCGCAGGCGATGCGCACTGGCTGGCCCGGGCCCTGGAGGATGATGCCTGGCTGAACGAGGCCTTCGGCGTTCGCGCCCTCGCCCTATCACGCCAGCTGCCCGGGAACACCCCCCTCGACTGATCCCGTTAACGCCGAGACAAGGACGACACCCACCGTGAGCCAATTCAAGCCCGCCTCGGAAGGCCTGCGTACGCGGATTTTCCAGCTCATCTTCGAATCCGATACACCATCGGCCAAGGCCTTCGATATCGCCTTGATCGGGGTGATCCTGTGCAGTGTGCTGGTGGTGATGCTGGAGAGCGTCGTACCGCTGCGCGAGCGCTACGGTGCGTTGTTCTTCTGGCTGGAATGGGGCTTTACGCTGCTCTTCACCTTGGAGCTGGCGATACGCCTCTACTGCCTGGAGCGCCCCTGGCAGTACCTTCGCAGCTTCTACGGCGTCATCGACCTGCTGGCCATCCTGCCCACCTGGCTGGCCTTGGTACTGCCCGGCGCCCAATCGCTGGTAGTGGTGCGCCTGCTGCGCGTCCTGCGCATCTTCCGAGTACTGCGCCTGATGGAGTTCATCGGCGAAGGGCGCCTGCTGATCGATGCCTTGAAGCGCAGCGCCCGGCAGATATTCCTGTTCCTGTTCACCGTCTGCATGCTGATCACCATCTTCGCCTCGCTGGTCTATCTGATCGAGCCTGCCGAAGCCGGCTTCACCAGCATTCCCGCGTCCATCTACTGGGCCGCGGTGACCCTGACCACCGTCGGCTACGGCGACATCGCCCCGGTGACACCACTGGGACAGTCGATCTCAGTCATGATGATGCTGATCGGCTATTCGATCATCGCCGTGCCCACCGGGGTCTTCTCCGCCGAGGTGATTCGCTCGATCCGCGCCGACCGCTATTCCGACGAAGCCTGCCCAGGCTGCGGACACGATCGACACGAGAAACGTGCCAGCTACTGTCTGCACTGCGGCACCTGGCTGGATGAAGAGCACCCGGACCCCAGGGAAGAAAGCAACGATTCGTCCCACACCGACGAGACATGAGGCTCCTCGGACCTTGTCTTCCTACCGCGAGCAAGAAGAACGTTTCCTGTCCGAACGCGACGCCGTGCCGTGACTGGCGCAATTCCCCCTTGCCACAACGCTCCCGGAGGCCAATGTGAGTTTGGGCTCAGGGGGCAAATAAATCGTTGGTCTGCCGCCTTCGGGCGCGTCATTGTACGGGATCGAAGACGCTCCTTTTCCGCAGCTTCGACACCAACAATACTCGCCCGGGAGGTTTTCCCATGACACGACCCAACGTATTGGTCCTGATGGCCGACCAGCTCAACGGTACACTGTTCGAGAATGGTCCCGCCAATTTCCTGCATGCCCCCAACCTCAAGAAACTGGCCAAGCGCTCGGTCAACTTCAACAAGGCCTATACGCCGAGCTATCTGTGCGCACCGGGGCGGGCTGCCTTCATGTCGAGCCAGCTCCCGAGCCGTACCGGGGTATACGACAACGCCGCGGAATTTCCCTCCAGCGTGCCGACCTGGGCGCACCATCTGCGCCGCGCCGGCTACTCCACCTGTCTGTCGGGCAAGATGCACTTCGTCGGCCCCGACCAGCTCCACGGCTTCGAGACCCGCCTGACGACCGATGTCTATCCGGCCGATTTCGGCTGGACGCCGGACTACACCAAGCCGGGGGAGCGCATCGACTGGTGGTACCACAACCTGGGCTCGGTGACCGGAGCCGGCGTCGCCGAGATTTCCAACCAGATGGAATACGACGACGAGGTCGCCTTCCATGCCGAGCAGAAACTGTACGACCTGTCGCGCGGTCATGACGAGCGGCCCTGGGCGCTGTGCGTCAGCTTCACCCACCCGCACGATCCTTATGTGGCGCGTCGCAAGTACTGGGATCTGTATAACGACTGCGAGCATCTCGAACCGCAACAAGGGGCCGTGCCCTTCGATGAGCTGGACCCGCACTCCCAGCGGATCTTCGAGGCCAACGACTACACCAAGTTCGATATCCAGCCACAGGACGTACGCAACGCCCGCCAGGGCTATTTCGCCAACATCTCCTATGTCGACGACAAGATCGGCGGCATCCTGGACGTGCTCGAGCGCACCCGCATGCTCGACAACACCATCATCGTGGTCTGCGCCGACCACGGCGACATGCTTGGCGAGAAGGGGCTCTGGTTCAAGATGAGCCCCTATGAAGGCTCGTCGCGCGTGCCGCTGATGCTGTCCGCCCCGGGGATCGAACCGCGCAACGTCGAGGACCCGGTATCGATCATCGACATCAACACTACCATCGCCGACCTGGTGGGAATCGATCTGTCATCGATCGCACCCTATACCGATGGCCAGTCGCTGCTGCCCCTGACCCGAGGCGAGAGGCGCGACGCCCCGGTGTACATGGAATACGCCGCCGAGGCCAGCTATTCGCCGATCGTGACCATCCGCGAGGGCAAGTGGAAATTCAACTACTGCGAGATCGACCCGCCCCAGCTGTTTGACATGGAGGCCGACCCGCTGGAGCAGCACAATCTGGCGGAGCATCCCGACTATGCCGAGGTACTGGCCGAATATCAGGCCAAGGTGCACGAGCGCTGGGACATGAAGGCCTTCGATGCCGACGTGCGCGCCTCCCAGGCGCAACGCCTGATCGTCTACGAGGCCCTGCGCAATGGCCACTACTATCCATGGGACTATCAGCCGTTGCAGGACGCTTCCGAGCGTTACATGCGCAACCACATGGACCTCAACGAGGTCGAGGAATCCCAGCGCTACCCCCGCGGCGAGTGAGACGATGACGCGTCACCTCGCCTGAGCCGAATCGGCAAGCAACACCAACGCCCGTACCAGCCTGGTACGGGCGTTTTTCGTCGTGCGAGATGCTAAACGCCCCTTTGCCGGACGTCGCACCCGGCATGAGGGGCATCACGTCACCTTACGTTGCGCATGCGACGCAGCTCGCCGTTCAGGCCCCTGATGATGGAGTAGCACATCAGCAGCATCACGAGGGAAAACGGGATGGCCGTCGCGGTGACGCCTGCCTGCAGTGCCGACAGCCCGCCGCCGATCAACAGCACGATGGCGATCAGCCCCTCCACCGTGGCCCAGAACATGCGCTGGGGCCGTGGTGCATCGATCTTGCCGCCGGCGGTGATGGTATCGATCACCAGAGAGCCGGAATCCGAGGACGTCACGAAGAAGATCAGCGCCAGGATGATCCCCAGCGTCGACATCAAGCCGGTCAGCGGCAGCTCATTGAGCATGCCGAACAGGGCCAGTTCGGGCCGGTAGTTATCGATCACGTACGCCTTGACCAGACTGACGCCCGGATCGGCATAAAGCTGGTCCAGCGCCGTACTGCCGAACACGCCCATCCAGATGAAGATGAACAGGCTGGGCACGATCAGTACGCAGAGCACGAATTCACGCACGGTACGCCCCCGCGACACGCGAGCGACGAACATGCCGACGAAAGGCGCCCAACTGACCCACCACGCCCAGTAAAAGACCGACCAGGCCTGGCGATAGGCATCATCGTCACGACCAAAGGGCGCCGAGAGCGGAATGAACTCCGTCACATAATGCGTCATCCCCGACCACATGCCGCTGAGCGCCACCAGAGTCGGACCGGCCAGCAGCACGAAGATGAAGAACACCACAGCCGCGCCCATGTTGAGTTCTGAGAGCCGCTTCACGCCCCCTTCCAGACCGCGCCATACCGACACCAGCGCCACCGCCGTGACAAGGACGATGACGATGACCTGGGTCATGGTATTGACCTCCATGCCGAAGACGAAATTCATCCCCGCATTGGCCTGCTTGGCGCCCAGGCCGAGCGCCGTGGCCAGACCGAACAGGGTGGAAAACACCGCCAGGATATCGATCACGTGGCCCCACCAGCCCCAGACGCGATCCCCCAGGATCGGAAAGAAGACCGAGCGAATGGAAAACGGCAGCCCCTTGTTGTAGGTGAAGATGGCCAATGCAAGCGCCATCACCGCGTAAACGGCCCAGCCATGCAGCCCCCAATGCAGAAACGTGCCCGCCAGTCCCATGGCGGTGGCCTCGGAAATCACCGACCGATCCAGCGCGCCATCGGCACCGAAGGGCGAAGGCGTGCCCAATGGCGAAGATACATTGGCGTGATACACCGGCTCCAGCACGCTGAAGAACAGCAAGGCGATCCCGATGCCCGCAGTGAACAGCAACGCGAACCATGACAGGTAGCCGTGTTCCGGCCGGGCATCCGGGCCGCCCAATCTCACCTTGCCATGGGGCAACACGACCAGCGCCAGGCAGAACACGATGAAGAAGTCCACCAGGAGCATGAAGTACCAGTCCAGGGTGCTCGTCGAGAAGCTGACCAGGGACTGGAAGAGTTCCCCGGCCCGTTCCGGGAACATCAGGGTCAGCACGATGAAGATCACCGAGGCGAGTGCGGAGATGACGAAGACCCGGTTATGGATGTCGAAGCCGATAGGCCCCAGATGTCCTTCGATGTTGTCCTGTCCGACCACATAATCCGTATGCATGTCGCTATCGTCGTGCGCCGCCGACGACGCCCGTCTATTCGATAAGCCCATAAAATACCTCTCCTTGTTGTAATGATAGCGTTGTCGTTGTTGTCGCATGGCCATGACAGAGCGCTTGTCGAAACGCCACGGCCTTGTTGTTCGAGGCCTGTCATGCGAAGCCCCAGGACAACGTCTCCTACAAGGTAATGGCCACGAGCGGCCCACCTTGTTGAGCGCCATCGACCAGCCCCACGCGCTGCAGGCGGGCGACGACACTGGGTTTCGTCCAGGCCAGGTGCAGCTTGCCGCCCCGGGCATGGCAGCGGCGCGCCTGGCGCTGTAGCAGATGGATACCGCTGAGATCGATGAAGTTGATGCCCGCCGCCAGGATCACCAGATCGGGTTGTTCGAAACGCTCCAGCCTGCGCCCTATCGAGTCGCAGGCACCGAAGAACAGGGAGCCATCGATCCTGACGACATCGCAGTACGGCGCTTCCACGACTTGCTGGATGGTCAACGGCGCCTGGGACAGGTCACTTTCCACCACCGGCGGCCGAGTCGTGCGGCGCAGATACAAGATCAACGAGGCCAGCACGCCCAGATAAATCGCGAATTCCAGCGCCAGCAGCAGCGTGCTGAAAAAGGTGATCAGCAACACCGTGGCTTCCGAACGGCTGAGCGTCAGTGCCTCGCGAATGCTTTTCCGGTCGACCAGCTTGAAGGCGACCAGCAACAACTGGCCCGAGATGGCGGGCATCGGCACATGCTGCAGCAGCGGAGCCGCCACCAGCAGAATCGGTATCAGAAACAACGCCGAGAACAGAGCGGCCAAGGGCGAACAAGCCCCCGCGCTGGCATTGAGCCCCGAGCGCGTCAGGGACCCCGAAGAGACATAACCGGAAAAGAAGGCCCCGCCCAGATTGGATAGCCCCTGACCGATGAATTCCTGATTATTGTCGAGGCGTTGACCGGTACTGGCCGCGATGGCCCGGGAGATGGCCACCGCTTGAACCAGCCCGAGCAGGCCCAGCGCGATGGCGCCTGGTGTCAGCAAGCGCAGATTGTCCAGGGAGAGATCGGGCGTCGATAACGGAGGCAACCCGGCCTGGACGGTCGTGACGCGCTGGACGGCGTCACCGCTCGGGTCCAGCCAGGCCACCAGCAACGTGGCCGCCACGATCGCCACGATCATGCCCGGCCAACGCGGCAGCCAACGCTGGAACGCCAAGCAGGTAATGACGGTAAACCCGGTGACGAACAGGGCCATGGGCTGTATCGCCTCGAAGTGAGCGATCAACTGCGGCCAGATGGCGAGAAAGTTGCCACTTTCGATATGCGTCAGCCCCAGTGCATGAGGCAACTGGCTGGCCGCAATGATCAGCGCGGCTCCCGCCGTGAACCCCGTGATCACCGAGTGCGAAACCAGTTCTACCAGCGCCCCCAGACGCGCCAGGCCCAACAGCAACTGAAAGGCACCGGCCAGGAACGTCAGCGTCATCGCCAGCGTGATGAACTCGCTGGTGCCGGCGTCGGCAAAAGGCTGCAAGGTAGAAAAGAGCGCGATCGACAACGCGGCCACGGGGCCGCTGACCATCTGTCGGGACGAGCCAAACAGAGCCGCCAGGATGACAGGCACGATGGCCGCATAAAGGCCATATTCCGGAGGAAGACCGGCCAGCAGTGCATAGGCGACCCCCTGGGGCAACACCAGTACGGCACCGGTCAATCCCGCGATGGCATCGATGCGCAGTGAGCGTGGCGTCTGCTGCGGCAGCCAGTGGAGAAACGGCAACCAACGCCGCAGCCCGACCGGCTGACGCGCGCGGGGTGGCGACGTCATCATGGCGTCTCCGGACTACATTCCGGGCCACGTGCACATCGCGCGAGATCATCCGACGCGATGGCATCCGGCGGGCACCTGCCGACCTGCCAACGCGTCGCGCTTTCATCATGCAACGGCTCGCTCGTCCGGGCGGTCGCGTAGTCCATTCGATGCAGCAGGTGCTGCCCTGCTGCATCGAATGGCGAGCCGAGAAACCGCCGGCCTGTCCCTGTATGGGGTTGCGTCATGGAGAAACCTCCCTGGCGGGGATTGCCAACATTGAAGCAGCCCGTCTGGTCGCTTAGGTCTCCGCACCATGACGCCCTTGTCGCCAACAGACCAACGATTTATTTGCCCCCTGAGCCCAAGCTCACATTGGCCTGGGAAATCCCCCCCTCTGCAACCCTCGAGTGCTTGCGATCGCCAGCGTGCTGACCACACCCAAACGAGGAAGACCGACATGACCAACCGCCATGCGTTCGTCATTCATGAACATCCCCCGTCAGTCGTCATCAACGAGGGGGAACAATCATGGGAAATGAGGCCACTATGGCTGCGTGAACGTCAGGTGCTTCAGCAATTGCACGAGAAAACCCCGAGGGCTAAGCACTGCTCAAGAGAACCTCGGTGCGCTTTCGTTTCGTCGATGCCGGGACCGAACTCGCCCCATCGCACCATGATCCAGGCCGATGACGGCGGTCATCGTGGGTAAGAAAGGCTTCGAGGCGCAAGCCGCCACTCGACGAGCTCGACGGCTTGCCCTGCGTTGGCTCACTCCGTGTCGAGCGGTGCTTCCCAGGCGTTGAGCTCGGCCTCGCTCCAGTCACCATAGCCGGCGTTGGGGAAGACGATCCAGTCGTCGCCGAACCGCTCGGCATTGTCGTCGACCAGACGACGCTGCGCTTCGAGATCCGCCTCGGCGAACTCGCCGGAGAAATCGTGCAGGGAATCGCCGAGCTGCATCACCAGGGTGTGATTCTCGACGACCTCGGCACGCCGTTCCGCCTTGGGCGGCCCGAGCAGCATGACGCTGTCCTCCGACACCTGGGGCAGTTCAAGGGCTTCCAGGCTCGCGATGGTATCCGCCTCGTTCTCCTGGTAGCGATCGGAGACATAGAAGATGTCCACTCCCTGCTCGTCGGCGAATTCCAGAAAATCCGCCGCACCGGGGATCAGCCGCGGTTCACCCTCGCGTTCCCAGTGCTTCCAGGTATCCCAGGTGGTGTAGTCATGGCACGCTTGCATGTCGCGAACCAGCAAGGCGCTGTTATCGAGCACCGTCTCGTCCAGATCGGTGATGATCGCCAGGTTGGCATCCTCGTCATGGTCGGCGATGGCCTGCTCGAGGCGCAGGGTGGCCAACGCATACCCCTGACGCTGCAGAGCCGCCACCTCGGCAGAACGCTGCTGATAGCGAAGCCCCATGGAATAGGCCGCCTGTGCGCAGAGCGCGTCGCCTTCGCTTTCTTCGGCAGCGAAAGCAGCACCGGTGACGGGCACCATGCCGGCGGAAAGCGCAGCGACAAGCAGAGCTTTGCGATTGAACGTCCTCATGGATATCTCCTGGTCTGGTGATTCGAATCGCACGGCCGTATTGCCCGGCAATTCGATCACGTGTTGTTATCGAAAAATGACCAGATGATCATATTTTATTTTTATTGGTCGTTCAAATTAGAGACCTCAATCCATGTCTGCTCGGCTCATTCCAGGTGACGGCAATAATGCACGCTGGACGTCACTGTCGGCGACAGCCAACGCCGACCTGCCCTGCCCAACTCAGGCAATCGCCGACCTCGATCCCCTTGGCGTCGAAGTAACCGGCATTGACTTCCAGGGCAGCGTGATAGGGCATCGATGGGCGCGTCACCGGACAGTCACTCGGGGAAGCGGAGCGGCAGGGCTGCATGCGATGGATGTCGTTGATGCGGCCCTGGGCATCGAGAAAGGCAATGTCCAGCGGAATACGCGTTCGGTACATCCAGAAGCCGTTTTCCGCTGGCTGGACATCATCATAGAGAAACAGCATGCCGGCATCCTCGGCCAGCCTGTCTCGCTCCATCAGCCCGAGGTTGCGTTCGGCGGCGCTGCGGGCCAGCTCCACCGTCAGCCGGTGCGGCCCCTGTGCGCTGTGAATCGTCAAGGTGGTGGTAGGCAGCCCCGAGGCTCGGGCATCGGGTCGCCACAGGGTCAACAACGGCATGAGTGCCATGCCCAGCAGCAGTCGGCGACGGGTCGGGTTCATGAAGGTCCTCTTGATGGCTGACGATGGCCGGGATGCGACGATCCGGCAGCATCAATGTAGTCGACGACCAGGCCGTCTGGAAGATACGTCCCCCGCCGACCGCAGCCGGCCCTTTACCCGCCCGCTGAACACAGACCACCCGGCACCTGCATCACCCAGTCGCGAATGGCGAGGATGACAGGGTCATGCCGCCGACGTTCCGGATACACCAGGTAGAAGGGCTTGCCTTCCAGTTCCGGCCCGAAGGGTTGCACTAGTCGCCTTTCGGCCAGCTCATCGGCAATCAGGGGACGGCTCATCAGCGCGACGCCCTCTCCGCCGACGGCCGCAGAGATGGCGTGGGTTTCATCGGAAAAGACCAGTCCGGCGCTGACATCGAGGTCCGGTATACCAGCGCATTTTTGCCAGCCAGCCCAGTCCAGCGGCGCTATCGACCTTCCCTGGGGACGAAAGTGGATCAGCGGATGTGCAGGCAAATCCTCCACGCCCTCCAGTCCCAGGTGAGGACTGCAGGCGGGAACGAAGGTGTTATCAAAGAGCTTTTCCGCCACCAGCCCCGGCCAGTGCCCATCGCCATAGCGGATCGCCAGGTCCGCCGTGACGCCATCCAGCGCGACGGGATCATGGGAGGCGTGGATACGCAGATCGATGTCCGGATGCGAGTCGCGCAGCAGGCATACCCAGGGCAACAGCCAGCGCACCGCCACCGCCGGTGTGGTGGAAAGCGTTGCCGCCTGACGGGCGGGCACGGTCTGGAGGCGTTCGACGGCATCGACGATGCTGTCGAATGCCGTCTCCAGGGCCTGGAACAACTCGTCGCCCTGTCGGGTAAGTACCAGTTGGCGAGGCTTGCGAACGAACAGCGTCACGCCCAGCGCATCCTCCAGGCCGCGGATATGGTGGCTGATGGCCGTGGCGGTCACGGACAGTTCCTGTGCTGCCTGCTTGGCGCTCTCGTGCCGGGCAGCCGCTTCAAATGCCCTCAAGGAGGACAGCGAGGGTAATCGACGGGCACTCATGGCTGAGCTCAACTCATCCGTATACGCAAGAAAAGATCGTTTGTTGCCTATATGCCGTGGTCCTAGGCTGATCTGGCCGCTGAAGGATACCTGAAACAGACTCACACTAAGGAGCCGTAACCATGACTCACATCCTACACCTCGACGCCAGCGCCCGCCCCGGCATCGCCGGTACCGACGAACACGGTTCCATCAGCCGTCGGCTGACACACCGATTCGTCTCGGACTGGCAAGCCCGACAGCCGGACGATAGCGTCACCTACCGGGACATCGGAGGCCATCCTCCCTCCTTCATCGACCAGCCATGGATTCAGGCCGCTTTTACACCGGCGGCGCAACGGTCATCCTGGATGGTCGACACGCTCGCCGAGAGCGACCTGTTGGTCGACGAACTGGTCGCCGCGGACATTCTGGTCATCGGCGCGCCGCTCTATAACTTCGGCATGCCGGCGGCGCTGAAAGCCTGGGTGGATCAGGTGGTGCGTCTCGGCCGCACGGTGGATTATGAGCCGAGCCAGCCACAGGATCCGTTCATTCCCCTGCTGGCCGACCGCCCCCGCCATGCGGTGATTCTGTCGTCCCGGGGCGATGCCGGTCTCGGTCCAGGCGGCCCCATGGCGCACATGAACCACCTGGAGCCCGCCTTGACCACGGTGCTGGAATTCATCGGCATCACCCGGATTGACCGGATTGCCGTCGAGCATCAAGAAGAAGGCGGCGCCTTGTTGGCAGCCTCCATCGAGGCGGCGGAACGTGATGTGGACGCCCTGGTCGCCCACCTCTCGCAGAGGGTTCATGCCGAGAAACAAGCAGAGCCCGCCTGACAGCCATCAGGCGGGCCCCGCTCTTGGCCGGCGCGGTTATCTAGGATTCTTCAGCAGTGCGCCCCAGAATCGACATCAAGTCGATGCTGTTCTCGCGGGGGCGCAGATCGAGCAATGCCTCGAGGCTGTGGAGATGGTCATGGACACAGGCACGGGCGGCCTCACCATCCCCCTTGCCGAGCCGGTCGAGCAGACGTGGATGATCGTTCTCCAGATAGCAGGAGGCCAGGCTCGGCCGCTTGTAGAGGGCAATGACGATGGACGTACGCAGCACAAGGTCGGTGAGCATTGCGCCCAGCACACGATTGGGCGAATGCTCGGCCAGCAAGTGATGGATGGTCAGGGAATGTTCGATCCGTGCCGGCTCGTCGCCACGTTCATGGGCCTCGGCTTCCAGACGGGCCTGGGTTTCCAGAGTGGCCATGACCTCGGCATCGAGCCGACCGGCCAACTGCGCGGCCACCTCGCCCTCGACCAGGCGTCGCGCCTCGAAGGTCTCGCGAGTCTCCTCGATGCTGGGCGCGCGAACCCGGGCCACCTGGTTGGGCCGTTGATCGACGACATGCTCCGAAGCCAGACGCGTCAACGCCTTGCGCACCACGGAACGACTCACGCCGAACACCTCACCCAGCGTTACCTCCGGCAGCTTGGTATCCGGTGGTAGACGCTGCATCAACACCGCGCGTCTGACCTTCTCGACGATATCCTGATCGCTGATGCGACCGCCGGCCCTGACCTCGGCCAGCATCTCCTTGTGCCAGGCGTTATTCATGAATTGTCTCCTGGGATTGCCTGTCGAGACCTTCGCATGTTTCACGCCTGCTGACCACAGTCGAAACCTTTTTTGTATACAGTTTTCATCGTTCAGTCGCTGCGGTGCTCATCGCCCACATCCAATATCTTCAGCGTATTGGTGCCGCCGTGGGCGTTCA
>NZ_BDEO01000005.1:0-130007 GCF_001662285.1 Halomonas caseinilytica | reverse complement strand
ACTAAGAATACAACTGCCAGGCGCGAACGGACGAGGTGAAAAGCCGCGATGCGGCGTCCCGAGTCCAGGCTCGAGGCCACGGCGTGGCCGTGGAGGTGTCAGGCACTTATACCGAGACCCCCGGCCTCACTGAGGTCGGGGTTTTTTGTGTCGGGTAGCTGGCTGATGGTTAAGTGCCGGTGCCGAGCGGGTGTTCAGGTCTCGACTTCGTAGAGTTCGATGGGCGTGCCATCCGGATCGCTGAAAAAGGTGAAGCGAGCCCCGGTGTACTCGTCGATGCGGATAGGCTCGGGGTGGGCGCCGCGGACCTCGAGCAGGGCGACTGAGGTGTCGAGGTCCGTGGTGGCGAGGGCCAGATGGCGGAGTCCGCAGGCCTCGGGGTAACTCGGACGCGGGGGGGGCGACGGGAAGGAAAACAGTTCCAGCTGGATACCACCGGGCAACAGGAGATCGAGCTTGTGGCTGTCGCGCTGTTCGCGATAGGTCTCGTTGATGACCTCGGCGTCCAGCACTTCCAGGTAGAAGCGCCGGGCACGTGGATAGTCGGCGGTGATCAGGGCGACGTGATGCACGCGGGCGAGCGGCAAGCGGGCAGAGGGCGCGTCCATGGGTGTCTCGCGGTCGTGTCGGTGTTGGACGCCCTGATAAAGGGCGCCGGAGGTATCAGGTGCAGAGCGGTTCCAGTGCTTCGACCAGGCTATCCATCTCGTCTTCGGTGCCGATGGAGATACGCAGATAGTCGCGAAGCGCGTCGGTATTGAAGTGACGAACCAAGATGCCGCGTTCGCGGAGGCCGACGAAGAGTTGGGCGGCATCGATGTCCGGATGATGGACCAGCAGGAAGTTGGTTCGGGAAGGCAGAACGCGAAAGCCCAGTTCCTCGAGACGTCCTCGTGTGCGTTCCCGGGTGGTGATCACGGCTTCCCGACAGGCTTCGAAATGGTCGTGGTCAGCCAGAGCCGCGATGCCTACGGCACTGGCGAGACTGTCGATGGGGTAGGAATTGAAGGAGTCCTTGACCCGCTCGAGCCCCTCGATCAGTTCCCGCGAGCCGACCGCGTAACCAAGGCGCAGGCCGGCGAGGCTGCGCGATTTGGAGAAGGTGCCGGTGACCAGTAGGTTGGGGTGATCGGATACCAGAGGAATGGCGCTTTCTCCGCCGAAGTCCGCGTAGGCCTCGTCGATCAGCACCACCGAGTCGGTAACGCGGGACAAGAGCGTGGCGATGGCCTGGCGCTCGTGCCCATGGCCGGTGGGCGCATTGGGATTGGCAAACACGACGCCGCCGGATTCCTTGGCGAAAGCCTCCAGATCGACGCGCCACTGCTCATCCAAGGGCAGGGCATGACGCATGACGCCATACAGCCGGCAGTAGACGGGATAGAAACTGTAGGTGATGTCCGGCATTTCCAGCGGTCGGTCGTGACAGAAGAATGCCTGGAAAGCCAGGGCCAGGACTTCATCCGATCCGTTGCCGACGAAGACCTGTTCCGGCTCGACGCCGACCTCGCGGGCGATGGCCTCGCGCAGGGCGCGGGACTCGGGGTCAGGGTAGCGACGCAGATGATCCACCGGGAACTCGCGCAACGCAGCTTCGACACCGGGCGCGGGTGGATAGGGATTCTCGTTGGTGTTCAGCTTGATCAAGCGCTCGCGGGGTTGTTCGCCTGGCACGTAAGGCGTCAGCTCCCGTACCTTGGGGCTCCAGAACTTACTCATCGTTATTCGCTCGGGGTGGAAACACTGGATCGACCATGGTGACCCGCTCGTTGGAACCGCGCAAGCCGGCGTCGTGCCAGGTGGCTCCGTGTGGGGCGGTCAGCAAGTCGGGCAGCCTGGTGACGATGCCGTTGCTATGCTGGGTGGTGTTCGAGCATGTCCGTCCGATGGCATCATGGCAGTGGAACCTGACGACCTCCAGGCTGTCCGCTGTTGGCACGAGAGGTTATGCTATCGAACAGGTTGCCGTGCATCACGGCGCCATGCCCATTGGTTAGGAGAACGAATATGCAAATCAGGACGTTGCTGGCGGGCTCGGCCATGCTCGCCTTGTTGGCGGGTTGTGCGGCGGGCCCTACCGATCAGGGAACCGCCAAGCCGGAGATGACGAGTACCGAGCAGACGTATCAGGGCACCCTGCCGTGCCGCAACTGTGAAGGGATCGACCTGAACGTCACCATGATGGGAGAAGAACAGGGCGCGGCCGCCGATCGCACCTTCGATCTGGAGGCCTCCTATCGTGGCCATCCGGAAAATCCGCCCAACGAAACCTACACAGGTAACTGGGAAGTGCTCGACGGAACGGCCGATGATCCCGAAGCCACCGTCTACGAGCTCACGCCGAACGGTGAAGGTCAGGTCTATTACTTCCTGCGTGTGGATCCACAGACCCTGGAGTTGATCGATCCGCAGCGTCGCCGCTTCCAGAACAACGAGGTGCTGCGCCTGAAGCGCATGTGATGCAACAGGCATCGCGTTGAGACGAGGGGCGGCCACGGGGCCGCCCCTTGCGTATGCCCTCCACCGCCAGTCTTCATCCTTCGACGAGTCACCCATGGCCAAAGCCAAGAGCGCTTTCGTCTGCACTGAGTGCGGCGCTGAATACCGAAAATGGCAGGGGCAATGCTCCAGCTGTCAGGAATGGAATACCCTGAGCGAGGTGCGGCTCTCCGCGGCCCGTCCCGGAGCCACTACGGGCAGTGGTGCCGGCCGAGGGGGCTATGCCGGAGCCGTATCGCGAGAGGTCGTCGAGCTTTCCAACGTCGACCTGAGTGAAGTGCCCCGGCTGACCTCGACGTTCGAGGAGTTCGATCGGGTGCTGGGGGGCGGTCTGGTGCCCGGTTCCGCCGTGCTGCTGGGCGGACATCCCGGGGCCGGCAAGTCGACACTGCTGTTGCAGACGGCCTGCAAGCTGGCTCAGCAACGTCGCGTGCTCTATGTCACCGGCGAAGAATCGCTGAGCCAGGTGGCGATGCGTGCCCACCGCCTCCAGCTTCCCACCCAGGGCTTGCAGATGCTCGCCGAGACCAGCATCGAGACGATTCTTGGCGTTGCCGAACGAGAGCGCCCCGAGGTATTGATCATCGACTCCATCCAGACGACGCACCTGGAGGACATCGCCTCGGCGCCAGGGGGTGTGGCTCAGGTGCGTGAATCGGCAGCGGCGTTGACCCGCTTCGCCAAGCAGTCCAGCACGGTACTCATGCTGGTGGGACACGTGACCAAGGATGGCACCCTGGCCGGGCCCAAGGTACTCGAGCACATGATCGATGCCTCGCTGTTGCTGGAAGGCGGCGCGGACTCGCGTTTCCGCACGCTGCGAGGCCAGAAGAACCGCTTCGGTGCGGTCAACGAGCTGGGAGTCTTCGCCATGCTCGAGCATGGCCTCAAGGAGGTGAAGAATCCCAGCGCCATCTTCCTGTCGCGCAGCGAGGAGCAGGCGCCGGGCAGCCTGGTGATGGTGGTCTGGGAGGGCACTCGGCCGATTCTGGTGGAAGTGCAGGCGCTGCTCGATGACTCGGCACTGGGCAATCCGCGTCGTGTGGCGGTGGGGCTGGACCAGAACCGCCTGGCCATGCTGCTGGCAGTACTGCATCGCCATGGTGGGCTGTTCACCGGCGACCAGGATGTCTTTCTCAACGTGGTCGGCGGGGTCAAGGTACTGGAGACCAGTGCCGATCTGGCGGTGTTGCTGGCGGTGGTGTCGAGCCTGCAGAGTCGGCCCCTGGCACGCGAGCTGGTGGTGTTCGGCGAAGTCGGCCTGTCCGGCGAGATCCGGCCGGTGCCGAGTGGCCAGGAGCGTATCGTCGAGGCTGCCAAGCATGGCTTTCGTCGCGCCATCGTGCCCCGCGCCAATGCACCCAAGCAGGCCCCCGAAGGCATGGAGGTCGTCGCGGTGGACAAGCTGGCCGATGCCCTGGAAGCGCTCTAGACGTTGTAGAATGCCGATAATGAAGCCAAGGAGAACGAGATGAGCGCCATCCGCCTGACCCAGTACAGTCACGGTGCCGGCTGTGGCTGCAAGATCGCCCCTGACGTCCTGGACGGCATTCTGGCCAAGGCCGGGCCGGGAGCCTCCCACTCTCGGTTGATCGTCGGCAACCAGGGCCGCGAGGACGCCGCCGTCTATGACTTGGGTGACGGTCGCGGAATGATCGCCACGACCGATTTCTTCATGCCGATCGTCGATGACCCCTTCGATTTCGGTCGGATCGCCGCCACCAACGCCATCAGCGATGTCTATGCCATGGGCGGATCGCCGGTGATGGCCCTGGGCATCCTTGGCTGGCCACTGGACAAGCTAGGCGCCGACATTGCCGGCGATGTGGTGGGCGGTGCCCAGGCCGTGTGCCGCGAGCTCGGTCTGGCATTGGCCGGCGGGCATTCCATCGACGCACCGGAGCCGATCTTCGGGCTGGCGGTCAATGGTCTGGTCGATCTCGAGCACCTCAAGCTCAACAAGGGCGCGCAAGTCGGCGATCTGCTGTACCTGACCAAGCCGCTCGGCGTGGGCATGCTGACCACCGCGGAAAAACAAGGATTATTGGCGCCGGGCCATCAAGGACTGGCGCGCCAGACGATGCTCGAGACCAACCGCATCGGCATGGAGCTTGCGCGGATACAGGGCGTGCATGCCATGACCGATGTCACCGGTTTCGGCCTTGCCGGTCACCTGACCGAAATGTGCGATGCCAGCGATGTCGCTGCACGCATCGATTTCCGGCGCCTGCCGCGCTTGGCCGAGGCCGAGGCCTATCGGCGCCAGGGTGCCGTGCCCGGCGGGACCGGCCGCAACCGGGAGGCTTTGGGCAAGGCGCTGCCCGCCATGGATGAGGCCCACTGGCAGTGGTTGTGCGATCCACAGACCTCCGGCGGCCTGTTGCTCTCGGTGCATCCCTCCTGGGAGGACGATATCGAGCGCGTCGGGCGCTCTCATGGTCTCGAGCTCGAGCCCTTCGGCGAAGTCGTCGCCGCGCGGGGCGAGGCGCGCATAGAGGTTCGCGGATGAGTCCGACACTGGTCGACCCTGATCTCGAGTTGTTGCGCGAGCGGCGCGTCCTGATCGATGTACGCGCGCCGGTGGAATTTCGTCAGGGAGCGCTGCCGGGTGCGGTCAACCTGCCGTTGATGGATGACGATGAGCGCCATCGGATCGGGATCGAGTACAAGCAGGCCGGCCAGGATGCCGCCATTGCGCTGGGAGAGCAGCTGGTTGCCGGCAGTGTGCGGGCGGAACGTGTCGATGCCTGGCGGCGCCTGCTGGATCGCCATCCCGATGCGCTGATCTATTGCTTTCGGGGTGGCCAGCGCTCGCGGATTGCCCAGCAATGGCTCGCCGAGGCCGGGGTCGAACGACCGCGCATCCGTGGCGGCTGGAAGGCCATGCGCCAGGCGCTGTGCGCGCGGATCGACGCGGCGGCGGAGCAACCGCTGCTGGTGGTCGGTGGCCTGACCGGCTGTGCCAAGACGAGTCTGATCCAGGCGCTGTCATGCGGATTGGATCTCGAGGCTTGTGCCCGCCACAAGGGGTCCGCTTTCGGCCGCCATCCGCTGATGGCGCCATCCCAGATCGATTTCGAACATGCCATGGGCCTGCGCCTGCTGGAGCTGCCGGGGCCGGTCGTGCTGGAAGACGAGTCCCGCCACATCGGCACCGCCAATATTCCCCTGACCTTCTGGCGTGGCATGGAGCGTGCGCCGCGCATCCGGGTCGAGATGCCCCTGGACTGGCGCCTGCAGCAGATTCACAAGGACTACATCGAGGATCTCTGGACGGTCTACCGCCATCAGTTCGGCGAGTGGCTTGGCTGGACGCTGATGCGCAAGCAGCTTTCCGGCGCCCTGCAACGCCTGCGCAAGCGGCTGGGCGGCGCCCGGCTGGCCCGACTGCAGCGCCTGCAGACGCTGGCCTTTCGCGAACATGAGCGAGGCAACAGCCAGGCCCATGAGGCCTGGCTGGCACCACTGTTGACCGAGTATTACGACCCCATGTATCGCTATCAGCTGGAGAAACACGACGACCAGCATTTCCTGCACGTGGGCGACTGGGACAGTTGCCTGGCGGCGGCGCGGGACTGGATCGAGGAAGCGTCTCGTGCCGAGCGCTCGTCGTGTGGTCGCTCAGCGGCGAGCGCTGCCCAGCCACTGGGATAACAGCCGATCCAGCAAGGGAGCCTGGCGATCAAAGCGCCTGGCGTCGGCCAGCATGGCCTGGCGTGTCTGGAGATAGGGGCCGGTGCCCAGAGACGGCAAGTGATCAAGCATGTCGAGCACGCTGGCGGGGGTGGCCTCCAGGTGGCAGAGCAGGCCGAGCACGCGGTGGCCATCCCAACTGAAGCCCTGCATGGGGCTTGCCTCGCTGCCGCCGAGCGGCAGGGCATCATCAGGCAGGGCGAAGATATCGCGGTGCCACATGAAGGCCTCGAAGCGTTCCGGCAGGTCGAAGGGGCTGTCGGGTGCCAGGTCGATGGTGTGCCAGCCGCTTTCGGCATGGGTGCCTGGCGATACCATGGCGCCGAGGGCCTCGGCGATGCGGCGCGCGCCGTGGCCGAGGCCGAGCAAAGGCTTGCGGCCATTCAGTGCCTGTTCGATCAGCTTGCGCTCCCGGCGCGGCCAGGCCGCGTTCGCGGGGATCCGGCCTTCCTCGGGGCCATCGAGGATGATCAGGGCATCGCCGTCGGCGAGCCGCGGGGGCAGCTCGCCCTCATGAAGATGGAAAATGGTATGGCTGTGTCCCATGCTGTCGAGCCAGTCGGCAATTCGGGCGGGGCCTCGGTGCGGGCCATGCTGGAGGAGGTGCAGATGCATAGGGACCTCGGCAGTGAGTGAGCAAAGGACGGGAGCGGAAGGGTACATGAAGCCGGCACTCAAGGAACAGATCCTGACCATCCTGGCCGAAATTCCGCCGGGGCGCGTGACGACCTACGGCCGCATCGCTGCCATGACCGAAGGTGCCACCCCGCGCATGGTGGCCAGAGCGCTGCGCGAGCTGCCCTCAGGGCATGACCTCCCCTGGTTTCGGGTGATCACCGCCTCGCGTCGACTGGCCGATCACGGCGGGGCGGATGAACAGCGCCGTCGCTTGATCGATGAGGGCGTGGCGTTCGACAGCCGGGGGCGAGTGGCCAAGGAGCGCCTCTGGCCTTGAAGGCCCCATCACACAAGGAGATTTCATGAGTCAGTCATCTGGCGGTTTCTTCGATCGACTCCAGGCGTTGCCGTTGCGAGGCCAGCAGGCGTTCATGGCCGCGCTCTGCGAGCGTCTGGTACCCAACTATGCCCTGTATGCCGAGACGACCGGTCACGGGGACGTCAAGGCGCTACGGGCCGTGCTCGACCTGGTCTGGGAACGGCTTTCGGTCAAGGACGTGCGCATCGACTTCGATCGGCAGGCGGAAAAACTGGCCGAGCTGGAGCCGCCGGAGGAGGACGACAGCTTCGGGGCTCGCCGGGCGCTGGAGGCGGTCGTTGCGGTGTCTGCGCTGCTCGATACCCTGCGCGGTGAGTCGCCGGATTCGGTCCTGGAGGTCAGTCGCACCTCGCGAGGCGGCGTGCGGGCGTTCATCGAGTTGACCGAGGGTGAGGAGGATGCCGGCAAGCTTGCTGCCCTGACGCGCGAGCATCCGCTGATGCGCGAGGAGAACGACTTCCAGGATGCGGTGCTCGAGGCGGCCCAGGGTCACCTGGACCGCGACGCCCTCAAGGCTTTGCGCCGACTGGGGCGTAACGAAGGAGTCAGCAATCTGGGCCTGACGACGGACTGAGCGCTCAGAATCGCAGGCCCGCCGTGATCATCATGCCGGCGGCGCCGAACAGTATCAGGTCGCTTTCGACATGTCCCCATCGCATGCCAATGCTGGGAAGCGCGGCTGGGGCGGTTTCCAGATGGTTGAAGGGAATCTTGTCCCGGTACTCCCCTCTGTATCCGTGCAGTAACCCGGCCGTCAGCTTGGCGCGTATGCTGAAATCGTGATCGAAGTGCCAGAGAGGAAACTGCCGGCCGAGATAGAGATAGAAGGTCTCTTGAGCGAAGGAGTTCTGGAAATGGGCACCACCGGCCAGCCAGTCATTCGGGGTGTGGAACTCGAGGCCGATCAGCTCTTGGTGATTGTTGTGTTCGGGGTCAGGGTCGAAATGTCGCGTATACAGGCTGGTTTGCACGAGGACATGGTCCAGCGCCAGCTTGGGAGGCCAGTCGAGCGACAGGGGCAGGGGATTGGCGTGCGCCTGGCCGGCCAGCAACGCCCATGAGGTGATGATGAGAAGTTTCCCGAACGGGCGATGCGTCATGATGCGTCCAATGGAGTGTATGGTGCATCATGCCTGCCGCGGCCCGCACCGGCAACCGAGCCAGCCTGGTGCCTGGGAGCAGGCACTTCTCGAGCAACGGCCTGGGGTGTCCCGGGCTGTTGCTTCACAGTGATTTACCGTCCCGCTGTTGCGGCTCGATTCCCGTAATCGACAGGTACCCAGTCATAGCCTTCAGGTCCCTTGCGAATATGCCCGATGCCCGGGAAGGACATATGAGGCACGGCGACGAGGTCACCTTCTTCGGCTATGGCCGAGAAGGCCTTCGAACGTGTGCTGGCGGCCATTTCTGGATTGACGTCGTAGGCAATGGTCACCGATGGGTCCGGCAATTGCACGGCCGCCACATGGATGATATCGCCGATGAAGGTGAGTGTCTGCCCCTGGCTTTTCAGCGTGTAGAAGGCACTGCCTGGCGTGTGCCCCGGATGGAGAGACGCTGTCAGGCCCGGGAGTATTTCCGTGGTCCGGTCAAAGGGGGCGACCTTGCCAGCATCGATGTAGGGCTTCAGGCTCTGGATGGCCTGATCAAAATAGCGCATGTCATAGTCGGTACGCTTCGCGTTCTGACGATCCAGAAAGAAATCGACGTCTGGCTTGCCGACGTGAACCGTGGCGTTGGGGAAGATGATCTGTCCGCCTTTGGTGAGTCCGCCCATATGATCGGAATGCACATGGGTGAGCAGCACATCGGTGATCTGTTCAGGCTCAACGCCTGCGGCACGCAGACTGTCGATCAGCTGGTTGCCCAGCCCCGGTCCGAACAATGGACCCACGCCCGTATCCACAAGGACGAGCCGATTGCCCATTTCGAGTAGAAACGCATTGATCGATACTTCGACAGGGTTGGCCAGATAGGCCCGCGCCAGCATGGCATCGATTTTTTCGTTGGTAATGCCATGCAGGAGCTTATGCAGGTCCTGTGGCACTGTGCCGTCGGAAAGTGCCGTGACTCGAACGTCCCCTACCATGACGGCATAGGTATCGGCGCCCTGTTGGACAATGCCCGGCGAATCGTTTGGCGCGAGGTGCGTGGTTGCGAAGACTGGCCCTGACGCGACCAGGCTCAACAATACAGCGGAAAGCATAAAGGCACGTACAGCCATTGGCCTGTCTCCCTGTTCAGGTGAATGTCAGAGCCAGAGCATAGAGGGCGGAATGATGGTCGAGAAAACGATGGTCGTTATACCTTGCATAAGCCGCACTGATAGCCCTGTATCGACCTGTCCCGAAGGGAAATGAATCTAATGCCTGACCGTTTGAGCGAAATTGATATTGGCTTGTTGATGGCGTTCGAAGCCCTGATCCAAGAGAGAAATGTCAGCCGTGCGGCGGATCGGCTAGGAATTACCCAGCCGGCCCTTTCGGGACGATTGACGCGCTTGCGTACGCTCTTTGGCGATCAGCTCTTTGTTCCGGTCGCCGGTCGAGGCGTGATGCCAACTCCTCGTGCTAACGAGCTTGGAGCGACATTGCCTCAACTGCTGGACCATCTGCGGGAGTTCATCGGGCCAACTCCCTCGTTTGATCCGGGGAAAAGTGATCGCGAATTTGTACTTGCGGCCTATGACAATCCCGCCATTATGCTGGGGCCGGATATTGTCCCTGCGCTCAAGCGGGCGTCGCCTCATATCAGGATCACATTCGTAGTGCCGGATCCCGAGACGATCACGCAAGCCCTCGATCGTGGAGATATCGATATGGTCGTCGGCCTACCCCGACCGGAGGATGGGGGGTTGATTGGCCGGACGCTGTTCACCGACGAGTTCGTGACCGCGCAACGGCATGGTCATCCGCGAGGCAACCACCCGATCACGCTGGACGAGTTCTGCACCGCTGAGCATCTGCTGGTGTCGACCAGCGGAGGAGGATATAGGGGGCCGGTGGATCGTGCGCTCGACAAGCTGGGTCGGTCACGGCATGTCAGCCTTTCAGTCCAGAGCTATGCCCTGGCACCGATCATCCTTGGCAGTAGTGATCACCTGTGCACACTGCCCGGCCGTTTCCTTCGACGCTTCGAGGCCATGGTCGATCTGTTTGCGCCACCGCTGGATGTTGGCAACGTTGAGTTGTATGCCCTCTGGCATCCGCGTATGAGGGACGATCCAGCACATCGCTGGTTTCGTAATCTGGTGTTTGAGGTGGCTCGGGTAACGCACGGCTGAGGTCGACCCTTCGGTTGCCCGGGCAAGGCGCTGCCGAAGCAGTCACCGCCCTTACCCACAGGAATCCCGAGCCGACTTCTGCCAGCGATACGGCCAGGAGCATGCATCGTCAGTGGTTCTGGATACGCAGAGTTTCCAGGCCACGAAACACCAGGCTTGAGCGCCATTGAGTTCCGCCGGGGGCCAGGGAGAAGTCGTGCTGTATCAAGGCCGGCAGAACGCGCTGCAGTTCGATTCGCGCCAGGTGGGCACCCAGGCAGTAGTGTGCACCATGCGCGAAGGCCACGTGCCGTCTGGCATCGCGGCCAAGATCCAGGCGGTCGGGGTCGCAAAAGACTCGAGGGTCCCGGTTGGCCGCGGAAAAGGAGAACACGACCACCTCGCCCCGCTGTATTCGCTGATCGCCAACCTCCAGGTCTTCGAGCGCATAGCGTATCGAGCAGCGGACCGGGCCGTCGTAGCGCAACAGCTCTTCCACTGCACTGTCGGTGAGTTCGGGATGGGCTCGCCAACGCGCGAGCTGATCGGGGTGGCGCAGCAAGGCCAGCGTGCTGTTGCCGATCATGTCGGTCGTGGTTTCGAAGCCGACCGCGAACATCAGCGCGTAATGGGTGACCAGTTCCTCGAGGCTCAATCCTTGGTCCAGTGCGGCCTTGGGGTCCAGGGTGCCGGGGCCGTTTGCGACCTTTCGTTGTGTTTCCAGATGTTCGCGAATGTATCGGCTGAATTCCTCTGCACTGTGGTTGATGCGGGTGGCAGTGTCTTCGGTCATCAGAGGATCGAACCCCGCAATCATGTCCTGCCCCCAGGGCAACACGTCGGGCAGGTCCTCGCGGGGGAATCCCAGTATTTCGCTGATGGCGGCTGCCGGCAGCGGCAAGGCGAGTTCCTTGATTAGATCGGCTTCCCGGCTCTGGCGTAGCTTGCCGATAAGCTCGGCGGCGCACTCGTCGACATAACCGGTCCAGCGCTTGACGGCCTCAGGAGTGAACAAGGGCGAGAAGACGCGCCTGAGTTGTTGATGCTGTGGAGGGTCCAGAAACAGCATGAAACGGTTGAGATGCTGGCTGAAGGGGACGCTTTCCTGTTGCCGACTCAAGGCGCTGAGAAACGGCATATTCGCGCGACCGGCATCGAGGTGTGGCGATGCATCGCCCAGCTCTCGCGGATCGACGCCAAAGCGCTTGTCGCGCAGACCGGCCGACACCTCGGCGTGATGGGTCAGCCACCATCGGGATACGGTGTCCTGGAAAACCGGGCCGTGGTCGCGAAGTTGCGCCAGAAAGGGATAGGGCTCATCGACGTAATCCGGATGGTAGGGATCGAAGGAGATACCCTGCCGAGAAACTTCCACGGCTCGCCCCGGTGCACGAGGCGCTCTGGCGGGGTGCAGGCGGTCCAGTCCGAGGGCAAGGCGAGGGCGCGAAGCCAGTGCCGGTTGCATCGCCTCGGCAAGCACCTGGACGTGGGGCGTGCGTACCATGCTGAGGTGGTCACCCGGCACCGGGACGATGTCCAGCGAGGCGCACAGGCCTTCCCAGCCCATGGCAGGCTCATCGGAACTGGTGCAGACCCCTCGCGCGGGGTGCACCAATTCGGTGGGGAAGCCGGAGCGGGCGCGTAGCAGGGTGGCCGAACCGGGATAGAATCGCGGTCGGAATCGCATCATCGCCGTGTAGTTGGTGTTATGGACGGTGGTGACCCTGTTGAGTGAAGTCTGGAGTCGGCTGCCCAGCCTGCGTGTCAACCATTCTCGCTGTTGATCCGGCGCGAGGGTCTCCAGCTCGCGGGCGCTGATCGGTTCGCCGGTCTGTTGGGTCAGGCGCTGGGTGATGTTGTGGAGTTCGTACAGGGCCATCAGATCGGGAGGGAGGTCATCGTGGGCATCATGGCCTTCTCGGAGCTGGAAGGTATCGATCAGGAACAGCGCGTCGATGCGCTCGCCTTGCTCGTGGAGCTGGCGCGCCATTTCATGCGCGACCAGACCACCGAAGGAATGCCCCGCGAGCTGGTAGGGCCCTTCGGGCTGGATGGTCCGCATTTCGCCGATGTAGCGTCGCGCGAGTTCCTCGACCGACCCGAGGGGAGAGGCGGTGCCGTCGATGCCGGGAGGCTGGAAGGCGATCAGCGGGGAAAGCTCGGCGAGCTCGGCAGACAGGCTCGACAGATACGTCGCCACTCCCATCAAGCCAGGAATACAGAACAAGGGAAGTGAAACCTGCCAGTCGCTCAATGCTATCGCACAGCTACCGGACTGCGCCCCCAGGGGCGCAGTCACGAAGGCGCCGTTGCTGCCGCCCGTGTTCTGCTGCATTCGGCTGTCTTCCACGAGGTCGACCAACTGGCCCAGCGTCATGGAACCGAACAAGGACATCAGAGGCAGCTTCACGTGGAAATGGCGTTCGATGTATTCCGTCAGTTCTACGGTGGCCAGCGAATCCAAGCCTAGCTGGTTCAGTGGATGGTCAGCGGGGATCGAAGCAGCCCCGGCATCGTTTTCGGTGAGCCGGGCTATTTCCTGAGCGAGGGCCTCGTGTAGATGCGGTCGGCGCGAGGGGCGATCCGTTTCCCGGTCGGCCGTATCGTGATCGGCACGTTCCGGCGTGATGGTGTCCTGCAAGTGGCGGGAGTCGAGATGGTGGTCCACGAGCCCTCCTGGGTCATTTCGTTGTGGGTAAACTTTCCTGAGGTGGCATGCGATGAGCCTTCCACTCGGCTTCGGCTGGATCGGCATTACGTATTAAGCGCTCACCTGTTAGCGCATCAGTCATGATGAGTTCGGGCCAACGAAGCGACTGGGCTTTCCCGGTAATGCACGGAAGCCGCCAGAATCTTTTGTGAGCCATGTTGTGCCGAGCGCCGGTCAGCGGTGTTACGGGCAGAAGGAAAAGAAACCTGCTTGGCACCTCCCATCAAGCAATGTTCCCGGTTTAGTCTCAATGACCAGACAGCGCCATCACCTCTAGTTAGCCAGTTTTGAAAAGTCAAGCTCGTGCCCGAGCATCAAGTTTTGGTTGTAACGGGATTGACGCTTTTTTCATGATAATGAGAATGCATGGAGATGGTGTATTTGCTCGAGTTATGATGTCCTCGGTCTCTGATATGGCGTGATGAGTTAGAGTGGTTGGAAAGTCAGAAAGTGTTACGAAGTGTTGTTGTTTTGTGAGGCTTGATATCTAGTTGCGAAATCGATCTTGACGTGACGGGTGGCTGTAATATTGAAATAGCGTCGTTGTGCCATGGTGCCATGCGAGCAGGCTAGGAGGCACGAAAAAATGCCTTGGCGATGAGAGCATGCGCGATATTATGCATTGTTAATATTATGCGAATCTGTGAAGGTGAGACGAATTCGACAGGTTGTGGCACGGGTAAGTGTAAAAGCAGGAAGCATGGCAAATGCTCGATAACTCATAAGGAAGATCGGCAGCCTGAGCGGGGCAGCAAGGCCTGCATAGAGGCGCCATATGGAGGCAGGGAATGAAGCGAGAGACTGAGGTTGTCAGCGTGGGAGGATGGAATATCTATGTCGAACGGTATGTCTGTCCAGAAGCTTCCGAGTCGGCGATTTTTGTCAATGGAGCACTTTCGACGACACAAGCTTTTCGCAGTACCATAAAGAACTTGAAGGGAAAGGTGAACATGATTCTGTTCGATCTTCCTTTCATCGGGAAGTCCAGGCAGCACAACACCATTTCCCGTCCAATATCCAAATCCGAAGAAGTGATGATTCTCCAGGGTTTGATTGACCGCTATCAACCATCCTATCTCCTTTCCGTGTCTTGGGGTGGGTTGGCAGCACTGATGGTGCTGGCCAACAAACCACCCTCTATTCGCAAGGCATTGATAGCGTCGTTCTCGACCAGAATTACTCCGGAAATGCGCCGTTATATCGAGCGTGCCAAAGTGTTGCTCGATGAAGAAAGGAATCATGAGGTCGCCACCTTGCTGAACAGTGAGGTAGGCAAGTACCTGCCTCGATTGCTGCAACGAGTGAACCATGAGCACATCAAGAACCTCGATGGCGAGACATATCGTCAGGCCAGGTTTCATATCGGTCAGATATCGTCACTCAGTTTCGAGGACTATGTCGATGTGTTCAAGGAAGTGGAGGTGCCTGTACTGTTCGTGAACGGAGATTGGGACGAATATACGTCCAAGGAAGATGTCAAGTGTGTCGAGAATTATATTGAGGAGTGTGAGTTCTTTGTCATCCCTGAGGCGGGGCACTTCCTGGATATGGAGAGCAAGTCGGCATCCCGGAGCATGAGCGAGATATATGATCGCCATTTGCTGGCTTAAAGGGCCGGCTGTGTGAGGTGAGCGGAAAACATGGGGCTGGCACACGAGGTGGTGGCCGGCCTCATCGAGTGCAGCGTCTTTGCTTGATGCGCGGATATCGGAAGGACGACGCTCGATGCGTCGGATAGCGGCCGGCGCTTGGTGGGGCGAGCGAAACGACGCGCATGCAAAAGCCCCGTGTCGCGATAGGCGAACGGGGCAAGCATATATCTACAGAGGAGGCGCCTTGGCGCTGTTCCGCAACCCTGCGATGTCAAAGGGTTTCCCGATGGTGCCGGCACCAGGAGTCGAACCCGGGACCTACTGATTACAAGTCAGTTGCTCTACCAACTGAGCTATGCCGGCTCGGAACCCGATCTCGGCCAGGAAAGCAGAACGAGAACTAGGTTGGCGTGGCTGGGGTAGCAGGATTCGAACCTGCGCATGCTGATACCAAAAACCAGTGCCTTACCGCTTGGCGATACCCCAGCATTGTGGTGGCCAGAGACGGAATCGAACCGCCGACACGGGGATTTTCAATCCCCTGCTCTACCGACTGAGCTATCTGGCCCGCGCCAACGGTGCGTATTAAACCCTAAAGGCCTTTGCGCGTCAACCGTTTCGTTTCAAAAAGATGGCGTATACAGCACCTTGGGGCCCGTTACTGTTCCGGCGGCACATAGCCTTCGGCCTGGTCGGTTTCCTCGTTGTTCAGGAAGCGCTCCAGCTGCTCCATCAGATAGGCCCGGTCCGTCGGGTCGAGCATGTTGAGGTGCTTCTCGTTGATCAGGCGGGTCTGCAGGGCTTGCCACTCCTCCCAGGCGCGCTTGGAAACACTGGCCTGGATCTCGCGGCCCTTTTCGCCGGGCAGCGGGGGGAAGGGAAGGGCTTCCAGCTCTTCCTGATACTTGCGGCAGAATACGGTCTGGGTCATCGGGATGGCTCCTTGGCTGATTCGGATGCATGGCCTGCGGGTGCGGACAGGGTGAAGGGGCGCAGCGACTCCAGCAAGCCCTTGACCGGCGCGGCGAGTCCGATGTTGGCAGGGTCGGTTGGATCGAACCAGCGCCGGGATTCTCCGATGGCGTCGAGGCGTGTCACGCGAGCTGGCTGGGGCGTGATCTCCAGCCGGAAGTGGCTGAATACATGCGTGAAGGTGCGCCAGGCCTCATCGAGCTCGGCACCCGGTGCGTGCTGGTCCAGCCAGGCCCGCATGGCGGGGAGGTCTTCGAATTGCGGCAGACTCCAGAGGCCGCCCCAGAGCCCGCTGGAGGGGCGCTGCTCGAGCAGCACGCGACCTGCGTCATCCTGGAGCAGCAACATGAGGGACTGCCGAGTGGGGAGTGCCTTCTTCGGCTTGGATTCCGGAAAGCGGCGTTCCTCGCCACGTTCGTGGGCGAGGCATTCGGTCTCGAAGGGGCAGCGTCCGCAGTCCGGACGGCCGCGGCGGCAGAGTGTCGCGCCCAGGTCCATCATCGCCTGGGTGTAGTCGATCACGCGCTCAGCGGGCGTGTAGTGCTCGGCCAGCGTCCACAGCCGGCGTTCCACGGCAGGGCGCCCAGGCCAGCCCTCCACGGCATGCAGGCGGGTCAGCACCCGCTTGACGTTCCCATCGAGGATCACTGCGCGCCGCCCGGTGCTCTGGGCGATGATCGCCCCGGCGGTGGAGCGACCGATGCCGGGCAGGCTGGCCATGGCCTCGAGGCTGTGCACGGGGAAGGCGCCACCGTGCTCGGCCACCACGACCCGGGCAGCCTTGTGCAGGTTGCGCCCGCGAGCGTAGTAGCCAAGTCCGGTCCATAGATGCAGCACTTCGTCCTGATCGGCGGCGGCCAGGGCCTCGACATCGGGAAAGCGCGTCATGAAGCGCTCGAAGTAGGGAATCACGGTGGTGACCTGGGTCTGTTGGAGCATGATCTCCGAGACCCAGACCCGGTAGGGGGTGCGGTTTCGTTGCCAGGGCAGGTCGTGGCGCCCGTGCACGTCGAACCAGTCCAGCAGGCGGCGCTGGAAGGTCTCGGGCGACAGGATGGCGGGTGGATCGTCGGTCATGAAAGGGCTCGACACGCAAAAAAGCGCCGATCACGGAGACCGGCGCAGTGACTGGCTTTACTTGATGCTCATTTCAATAGACTCTCGAGGGTGCCACGAAGTTCACCGCCGGCTTTTTCCTCGAGTTTGTCCATGGCGTCTTCGAGACGCTTGTCGATTTCCTCGCCGGCTTCCTGGCGCAGCAAATCGCCGAGCGACCCTTGCAGGGCCTGGCGGTCGAAGCGACACCACTCGTTGCTGTTTTCGCTCAGTTGCCCTTCGCAGTGAACGGGGAAGGGGACTTGCTTGAGGCGCGGATTGACCTCGCAGGCTGCATCCACGGTGTCGGTGAAGTGGGCATCGGCCTTGAGATCGAAGCGTTCGCTGGCCACATCGAGCTGGCCCTGGCCGTCCAGGGCGATACCCGGGATCGTCACGATGAGGTCGTCGCTCTCGGCCACGCCATCGCGGATCCGGAAGCTGGCCTCGGCGCGTTGGAGGCGGGTGCCCTCCTGCCATTCTCGGCTGGTCTCCTTGCCCTCGAGACGGGCCGCCGTGGTGCAGAGTTGTCGTGAGATATTGGTGCCGGTCAACTGCCCTTCGGCGAGCCGGGTTTCCAAGTGGCCGTTCAGGGCGCGCTTGAGTTCGGCCAGGCTGTTGCCCTGGCTTTCGAGTTCGCCGTTTCCTTCCAGAAGCCCCTGCACGGGGGCCGGTTCATCGCCGAGGCTTTCCAGCAGATCGCCCAGCCTCACAGCGCTGATGTTGGGTGACAGCTGCCAGCGCAGCGGTGTCTCGCGGGCATCGAGCGAGCCGGTGGCCGAGAGCTGGCCCTCGTGGAAATCCGCTTTGAAGCGAGTCAGGCGATGGCGACCCTCCTGGCCTTCCAGCGCCAAGGCCACGTTCTGGAAGCGCTGCCGCAGAAAGTGAAGCTCGCCGAGCTCAAGATGCGCCTCGAGGTTCAGGCCGGCCAGCCAGCTTGCGGGCACCAGGGCTGTCGCTTGCTCGGCATAGGCGCTCTCGAACAGGGGAAGGCTGGCGCTGGTTTCCGAGGAAGGCGTATCGGGCGGCAGGTAATCGTCCAGGTTCAGGGTGTCGCCCTGCAGGTCGAGATTCAGGCGAGAGCCGTCGAAGCGGCCTCCCAACTGCCCGCTGAAGGTGCCGCCATCCAGGTTCAGGGTCAGGCCGTCCAGGGTGATGGTCTGCAGATCGCCCTCGATCGGGCTGGTCAAGCCGACCTCGCTCAGTGCCGTATCGCTTGCCGTGGACGGCAGGATGTCGAGGCGTGTCAGCCAGGGGCGCAGCGACAATGGCGAGAGTTGCAACTGCCCGCGATAGGTAGGCGCCGTGAACAGTTCGGTCAGGTTGAGGTTGCCATTCAGGTCGAGGCCGTCGGGGCCCGTCAGGTGCAGTTCGCGGAGTTGCGCCGTCTGGGCCGGCAGGTCGGCATCCAGTTGGAAAGTGGTCTCCAGCGCCAGACGCTTGTCGCCCAGGCGCGGATGCAACAGGCTGGTATTGAGCTGGCCATCGCGCAATGTCAGATGCTGCTCGCCAAGATCGAGCACTGCCTCGCCGGCGCTCAGGTTGGCTCGCTGCTCCTCCTGCGCATCGCCGAGACGGGTATCGGCCTGCAGGGAAAGCTGCTGCAGAACGTGGCGTCCTTCGGCCAGACCGAGGTCGACCTGCGACTTGAGGATGATCTCGCTGACGAGGGTCGGCGTTTCGACGGCAACGTCGTCGTCCAGCGTGACGCGGAAGCTGGCATTGAGCGGAAAGGGCTTGTCGGGATTGACGTTGCGGCCGGTCACGTTGAGCTGCTCCAGGATGATATCCCGTTCTGCCTGATCATCGCGGTAGTGGACCTGCCCCTGGTGGACCTGAACGCTGGCGATGTTGAGCGCCACGGAAAGCCCTCCGTCGCTCGAGGCCTCGGGATTGGGGCCGGCGCTGGCTGGCGCGAGGACGGCTTCGGCCTCTTCGCCACGACTCTCCAGGCGCTCGATGAGCGTTTCCCAGTTGCCACGGCCCTGGGCATCGCGCGCCAGGTTGAGCGACAGACCTTCGAGGGTCAGGCCGTCGATGGCAATCTCCCCGCGCAGCAGGGGAGCGAAGGCCAGGCTGACTTCGGCCTGGTCGAAGGCGGCGAACGGGCGGGCATCGGAAGACTGGTTCGGCAGGCGAGCTTCGGCGGCCTTCACGCTGACGCCCAGTCGCGGATAGAACGACCAGCTGAGCGGGCCATCCAGTTCCAGCTTCAGCCCGCTATGCTCGCGTACCACGTCGACGAGGCGTGGCTTGAGGTCTTCGGGGTCGAAGAAGGTGGTGACAAAGACCACGGCACCGACCACGACCAAGCCGAGAATGCCGATGGTGGCCAGCAGGGTACGCAGGATTCGCTTCATTGCCCGGCTCCTTTGGGCGGTAAATCGAGTTCGAAGTAGTCACCCGTCTGGGTCAGGCGATAGCCGAGTCGTTTCAGCAGCATGTGGTCGGCCATGGAAAGCTGCGAGCTGACCATGCGCAGCCGGCACCCTTCGTGGTGTGCCGCTTCGCCGGTCAGTGTCAGAAGACGCGAGCCGACGCCCCGGCGGCGTGTGGTCTTGCGCACGCAGAGGTGGGAGAGCCACCAGGCGTCGGCGTCGGTGTGGACCGCCACGGCTCCCAGTAGTCGATCGTTGAAGTGCGCGCAGCAGAAGAAGCGCGTTGCCGCCAGATGCTCGCGGATGAACGCCTCGGGTTCCTGTGGCAGGCGCTCGATGGGGGCATCGGCGTAGATGCGGAGCAGATCGGTGCGGGCCTGGGCATCCGATTCCCAGGTCGCCTGGTCGACTCGCTGAAGCGTGACCGGCATGCATGATTCTCCCGTCTAGGGTGGCGAAGACCGCCATCGCTGAATGGTTGGCATTGTAGCGGATGGGGGTGGCGTTTCACTATAATGGCGATTCTGCGTCGGCGGCCTGCCATCGGCGCGTTCTGGTCAAGCGACCGGTCTTCTTTCGACAAGCGCCCTGGCGCTGGAGATTCAACATGTCCGAGCGTACCGCCACGGTCACCCGCGACACCAAGGAAACCCAGATCACGGTCACCGTGAACCTCGATGGCGAGGGGCGGCTGACCTGCGAGACCGGTGTGCCCTTCCTCGATCACATGCTCGATCAGGTGGCGCGCCATGGACTCATCGACCTCGACATCAAGGCGGTGGGCGACCTGCATATCGATGCCCACCATACGGTCGAGGATCTGGGCATCACCCTGGGGCAGGCTTTCGATCAGGCGATCGGCGACAAGCGCGGCATCTACCGCTACGGCCATGCCTATGTGCCACTCGACGAAGCGCTGTCGCGGGTCGTGGTGGACTTTTCCGGTCGTCCGGGCCTGTTCATGGATGTCGAGTTTACCCGTGCCGTCCTGGGACAGATGGACACCCAGTTGTTCTGGGAGTTCTTCCAAGGGTTCGTCAATCATGCCCGGGTCACCCTGCACATCGACAACCTGAAGGGCTTCAATGCCCATCACCAGGCGGAGACCATCTTCAAGGCCTTTGGCCGGGCCCTGCGCATGGCCGCGGCCGAAGACCCGCGCATGGCCGGCCGGATGCCGTCCACCAAGGGCAGCCTGTGAAGGAAACGCCGGGCCGCGCCGTGGAGCGCGAGACGCTTGAGTCAGGTTTCCCGAACCCGTCGACCGATACGAGGAGCATCTCATGACCATTGCCGTCATCGACTACGGAATGGGCAACCTGCATTCCGTCGCCAAGGCATTGGAGCACGTGACTCACGAGAATGTCGTGGTGACCCGTGATGCTCGGCGCATCCATGGTGCCACCCGGCTGGTTCTGCCCGGTCAGGGGGCCATTCGCGATTGCATGGGCGAGCTGGAGCGTACGGAATTGCGTGGCCTGGTGGAGGAGCTGCTGGCCAGCCAGGACAAGCCGCTGCTGGGCATCTGTGTCGGCCAGCAGATGCTGCACGAACGTAGCGAGGAGAATGGTGGCATCGATTGTCTGGGTTTCATGCCCGGCCAGGTACGCCATTTCCCCGCCGACATGCGCGACGAGAACGACAACCGGTGCAAGGTGCCGCACATGGGCTGGAACCTGGTACACCAGCATCAGGACCATCCGTTGTGGCGCGGCATCGACCAGGATGAGCATTTCTATTTCGTGCACAGTTACTATGTCGATGTCGACGACGACACCACCCTGTTCGGCACCACCGCGTACGGCCGTATCTCGGCCCATGTGGCGACCGGCCGCGATGCCACCTTCGCCGTGCAATTCCATCCGGAGAAGAGCTCCCGGGCTGGACTCAGGTTGCTGGAAAACTTCGTTCACTGGATGCCCTGAACGGCGCCCGGCCTACCGCCGGGCCCCGCCCTGGAGGATTTGACATGCTGGTAATTCCCGCCATCGATCTCAAGGATGGCACGTGCGTTCGCCTCAAGCAGGGGCGCATGGACGACGCTACCACCTATGGCGACGACCCGGTGGCCATGGCCGCTCGCTGGGTCGAGGCCGGGGCTCGTCGCCTGCATCTGGTCGATCTCAATGGCGCCTTCGAGGGGAAGCCGATCAATGGCGAGGCAGTCACCGCCATTGCCCGTGCCTATCCGGACCTGCCGATCCAGATCGGCGGCGGCATTCGTAGCGCGGCGACCATCGAACATTACCTGAAGGCGGGAGTCTCTCAGGTCATCATCGGCACCAAGGCGGTCAAGGAGCCCGATTTCGTCACCGAGATGTGCCGGGCCTTTCCGGACCACGTGATCGTCGGTCTCGATGCCCGCGATGGTTTCGTGGCCACCGATGGCTGGGCCGAGGTGTCCACCATCAAGGCCACCGAGCTTGCCAAGCGCTTCGCCGACGACGGCGTCTCCGCCATCGTTTATACCGATATTGCCCGTGACGGCATGATGGGTGGCGTCAATGTCGAGGCCACCGCTGAGCTGGCGCGCCAGGGCGGGTTGCCGGTTATCGCCTCGGGGGGCGTCACCAACCTCGATGACCTGCGGTCGCTTGTCGAAGCAGGCGAGACGGGAATCCTCGGTGCCATCACCGGCCGTGCCATCTACGAAGGCAGCCTGGACGTGGCCGAAGGGCAGCGGCTGTGCGATGAACTCACCCGCCAACGAACCGGGAGCTGAACCATGGGACTCGCCAAGCGCATCATCCCTTGCCTGGACGTCGATGCGGGACGCGTGGTCAAGGGCGTCAACTTCGTCGGCATCCGCGATGCCGGCGATCCGGTGGAGGTCGCCCAGCGCTACAACCACCAGGGGGCCGATGAGATCACCTTCCTCGACATCACCGCCAGCCACGAGGACCGCGACACCACGGTGGAAATGGTCGAGCGCATCGCCGGCGAGGTGTTCATTCCCTTGACCGTGGGCGGCGGCATTCGCACCTGCGACGATATTCGCACCATGCTGAATGCTGGCGCCGACAAGGTCTCGATCAACACGGCCGCCGTGCACAATCCCGACTTCGTTCATGAGGCCGCGGAACGTTTCGGCAGCCAGTGCATCGTGGTGGCCATCGACGCCAAGCGGGTCTCCGGCGAGAACGAGACGCCGCGCTGGGAGATCTTCACCCATGGTGGCCGTCGTCCCACCGGCCTGGATGCCGTCGAGTGGGCGCAGAAGATGGTAGAACTGGGAGCCGGTGAGCTACTGCTCACCAGCATGGACCGCGATGGTACCAAGCAGGGCTTCGATCTTGGCGTGACTCGTGCCATCAGTGAGGCGGTCAGCGTGCCGGTGATTGCCTCCGGTGGCGTCGGCAATCTCGATCACCTGGTGGAAGGCGTCAAGGATGGCGGGGCCGATGCGGTACTCGCCGCCAGTATCTTCCATTTCGGCGAGTACAGCATTCCCGAGGCCAAGCGTTACATGGCCGAGCGTGGCATCGAGATGCGCCTTTAGGGGAAACACGGTATACATGCCTGCGCATGCAGATCGCTGCGCTCTGGCTGCCATCCTTGTCGGCTACCCTGCGGGCCCATCTAACGACGCTACCGGTTCGCTCCTGGCGAACCGGTACGCGGTGCTGGTGCGCCAGCCCGGTCGAAAGCTCGCCTAACCTCATGTTATGTCTTGCCTTCTGTGCTCCAGACGCCTTGCGTGACCCACATGGATGTGGGGAAGGCGATGGCCCGTCGGGCACGGGCCTGGCTTCCCGCGTAAATCAGCGTTTCCCTACTGGCCCGGGGCCTTCATGGCGCGGGCCTTCACGCGACCGGCCAGGCTGGACAGGGCGAACAGGATCGCGGCCAGGCTGACGATGGTCGGACCGGTCGGGGTGTCCAGCCAGAAGGCCGCCTGCAGGCCCCCGGTGGTGGCGCTCGCCCCGAAGGCGGCGGCGAGCAACGCCATGGTTTCCGGTGTGCGGCTGAACGGGCGGGCCGTGGCGGCGGGGATGATCAGCAAGGCGGCGATCAACAAGACGCCTACCACCTTCAGTGCCACGGCAACGACTACCGCGAGCGACAGGGTCAGGATCAACTGCTCGCGTTTCGGGTCGATGCCACTGGCGTAGGCGAGGTCGGTATTGAGGGTGGCGGTCAGCAGGTTCGACCAGCGCCAGCCCATCAATCCCAGCACGAGGGCCGCCCCTGCCCAGATGATGGCCAGGTCGGGCTTGCCGACGGCCAGGATGTCGCCGAACAGGTAAGCCATCAGGTCGATACGTACGCCGGATACGAAGGATACCGCCACCAGGCCGAAGGCAAGGGCCGAGTGAGCCATGACGCCAAGCAGAGTATCCATGGCATAGCCCCGTCCGCTCAGTGACGAGACGATCGTCGCCATGACCAGTGACGTGACCAGCACGCCGGCGAGGATCGAGGTCGACAGGACCAGCGAGAGGGCCACGCCGAGGACCGCGGCGTGAGCGGTGGCATCGCCGAAATAGGCCATGCGCCGCCACACCACGAAACAACCCAGTGGTGCGGCGGCCAGGGCAACGCCGATGCCGGCCAGGGCGGCGCGAACCAGAAAGTCGTCGAGGATCATGAGGCCAACTCCGCTGGCGCTTGTTGATGGGAGTGGTCGTGACGGTACAGGGCGAAGGCATCCTGAGTGTCGTGCCCGAACATGGCGCGGTAGGCTGGCGAGGAAGCCACGCGCTCCGGCGTGCCTTCGCAGCAGATGGCCCCGTTCAGGCAGACGACGCGATCCGAGGCGCGCATCACGACATGCAGTTCGTGGCTGACCATCAGAACGCCGCAGCCGAGCTCGCGGCGTACGCTTTCCAGCTGGCGGTAGAAGTCGGCGACACCGCGCTGGTCGAGTCCCTGGGTCGCTTCGTCGAGAATCAACAGGTCGGGGGACTCCAGCAAGGCGCGGGCCAGCAGGATGCGCTGGAATTGGCCGCCCGACAGTGAATTCATCTGCTGTTGGCTCAGCCCGGCGGCGCCTGCCCGCTCGAGAGCCTGGTCGATCCGCTCGGCGTGCTGCCGACGAGGCAATCCCATGAACCTGGACACCGTCATCGGCAGGGTCGGGTCGAGATGAAGTCGCTGCGGGACATACCCCAGAACCAGTTCCGATGACCGTGCGATGCGTCCTCGTGAAGGTGTCAGCGAGCCGATGATGGCCCTCAGTAGGGTGGTCTTCCCCGAGCCGTTGGGGCCGACGATGGTGACGATCTCGCCGCGCTCGATAGTGAGCTGGATATTGTCGAGGATGGGGCGTCCATCAATGTCGACATCCAGGTGTTCGATGGTCAGCAATGTCATGGTGTCTCTATCGGAAGCGAACAAGGGTGAAGCTGGGCAGCGCAGGATGGCGTGCTTGACATTATTGTTATGTTATAACATAAATGTTTGCCGCTCAATTCACCTGACTGCGCCCCTGGAGGATGCCATGCCAATACGCGCTCGCCATTGCTTGATGGCGCTGCTGGGAGCACCGGCCATTGCGGTCGCCGATGTGCCGGATGTGGCGGTGGACATCCCGCCGGTCCATTCGCTCGTCGATCGTGTCATGGGAGATCTGGGCTCCCCCGAACTCGTGATTCAGCCTGGCGCATCACCGCATGGCTATTCCATGCGGCCATCGGAAGCCTCCGCGCTGGATCGTGCCGATGTCGTGTTCTGGATCGGCGATGACCTGACGCCCTGGTTGGGTGAATCGCTGAAGAGTCTGGCCGGCGATGCCGAGAGCGTCGCCCTGCTGGAGGTGCCTGGCACGAAGACGCTGGCGTTTCGTCAGGGGGCCACCTTCGAGGCCCACGATCATGATCATGGGCATCATCATGGTCACGACCACGACCACGACCATCATCATGCGTCTGGCGGTCATCACCATTCGCATGATGGCGAAGATCCACACGCCTGGCTCGATCCGGAGAATGCCCGTGTATGGCTGGATGCCATCGCCCAGTCGCTGGCCGACGCCGATCCGGAGCACGCGGAGACCTATCGGGAAAACGCACGCCTCGGCAAGGAAGCGCTTGAGGAACTGATCGGTGAGCTGGAGGAGCGTCTTGCCGGTGCCCATGACGCCCGCTTCATCGTCTTTCACGATGCCTATCAGTATTTCGAGCAGCGCTTCGATCTTGCGGCTGCCGGGGCGATTTCTCTGGGTGATGCGTCGGACCCGAGTCCGGCGCGCATCGATGAGCTCAGGGACATGGTGCAGGAGCTGGGAGTCGACTGTGTCTTCAGCGAACCGCAGTTCAACCCGCAACTGGTGGAAAACGTGTTCGGCTCGACCGGAATCGACACGTCCATCGTGATCGATCCTCTGGGAACGGAGTTGTCGCTCGGTGAAGCGCTTTATCCGCAACTTCTTCGCCAGTTGGCGGATGGCGTGGCGCAATGCGCCACGGAAGCCTGATCGCGGTGTCGCACCGCTTGTGGTCCGGCATCGAGAGACATCAGTAACACATTGATAAATAACGTAAAAGAACGAGTGGTTCATCCACTCGAACTGTTGAGCAAAGGAGAGAAGCATGAGCATGCCATATATGAAGAGGGCGAGCGTTCTGGCCATCAGCCTGCTGGCCATGACGGCGGGTCAGGCGGCGATGGCACATGAGAACGGCCACGATGAGCATGACCACGATCATGGGCACAGCCACGATCATGGCCACGACCACGACCACGACCACGACCACGACCATGGCCATGACAGCGATATCTACGCAGGTTATTTCGACGACAGCCAGGTGAAGGACCGGCCGCTTTCCGACTGGGAGGGTGACTGGCAGTCAGTGTATCCCTACCTTCAGGATGGCACGCTCGATCCAGTCATGGCCTACAAGGCGGAGAAGAGCGATGAGAAGACCGCCGAGGAATACAAGGCGTACTACGCGAAGGGCTACGAGACGGATGTCGATCGCATCGTGATCGACGGCAGTACCGTGACCTTCCATGAAGATGGCGAAACGATGTCCGGCGAATATGCCTACGATGGCTATGAGATCCTGACCTACGAGGCCGGCAACCGGGGCGTGCGGTTCATCTTCGAGCTGCAGGAAGGCGGTGATGAGTTGCCCGAGTACATCCAGTTCAGCGACCACAGCATCTACCCGACCGATGCGGGCCATTACCACCTCTACTGGGGCGATGACCGGGAAGCCCTGCTGGACGAGGTCACGAACTGGCCGACCTACTATCCCTCCAGCATGAGCGGCGACGCGATCGTCCGCGAGATGAAGGCCCATTAGGGCTGCCATGCTCGGCCCATTGGCTCGCCAATGGGCCGTCTCGCTCCGGTGTGTCGGGCCTCATTGCGTACACGCCCCTTGAAAACTCCCCCTGACGCCACCACCCTCCCACGCGGGTCCAGCATGGACCGCCCGCGGCTGACCGCCGTCGGTAACGAGATCGAATCTGAACCATTCCGACTTTCATAAGGAGGTATTGGATGTCAGTGCAGACATCGTCCAGCCGACCGCTGCCACAAGCGAACGCCAAGACCGATCTGAATTTCCTCGAAGCAGAGAGCCGGGTGCGGAGTGCCCCGCTTCCGGATGAGGATCCCTATCCGACCCGTCTGTCCGAACCGCTGGATCTCCCCTGGCTCAATCGCCGCGAGCCGGTGGTCAAGGGAGGCGAAGCCGATGGGCCGCTCTCGTCCTCGCAGCTCGACACCTTCGAGCGCCAGGGCTTTCTATTCGAGCCGGATTTCCTGAAGGGGGAGGAGCTCGATGCGCTGCGCCGCGAGCTCGATGCCCTGCTGGCCCGAGATGATTTCCGCGGACGCGACTTCGCCATTACCGAGCCGCAGGGCAACGAGATCCGCTCGCTGTTCGCGGTGCACTTCCTGTCGCGGGTCTTCAGCCGCCTGGCCCACGATGAACGCCTGATGGGCCGCGCCCGCCAGATTCTCGGGGGCGAGCCCTATGTCCATCAGTCGCGCATCAACTACAAGCCTGGCTTCGAAGGCAAGGGCTTCAACTGGCACTCGGATTTCGAGACTTGGCACGCCGAGGATGGCATGCCCGCCATGCATGCGGTGAGTGCCTCCATCGTGCTGACCGACAACCACACCTTCAATGGTCCGCTGATGTTGGTGCCGGGCTCGCATCGCGTGTTCGTGCCTTGCCTGGGCGAAACGCCGGAGGATCATCATCGGCAGTCGCTCAAGACTCAGGAGTTCGGCGTACCGAGCCGCGAAGCACTGCGCGAGTTGATCGATCGGCACGGTATCGAGGCGCCCACCGGCGCGGCAGGTGGCCTGCTGCTGTTCGACTGCAACACCCTGCACGGTTCCAACGCCAACATGTCGCCGGATCCGCGCAGCAATGCCTTCTTCGTCTACAACCGTCGTGATAATCGTTGTGTCGAGCCCTATGCGGCCGCCAAGCGCCGCCCGAGCTTCCTGGCGCATGCGCCGGATGAGCCGTGGTCGCCGGATAGCTGACTCGAGCGTAAACTGAAGGAGCCGGGCCCTGCTGGGCCTCACCCGTAGAAGGAGTCGAGTCGGATATGCGCTTCGTTCCCCGTTTCACCGATGGCCGGAGTTTTCCGGAACCGCTGGGCAAGATCGTCTGCGTCGGTCGCAACTATGCCGAGCATGCCCGGGAGCTGAACAACCCGGTGCCCAGCGAGCCGTTGTTGTTCATCAAGCCGGCCACCAGTGCCGTGGATCTGGCCTCGCCCATCCAGCTACCGCTTGCGCGTGGCGAGGTACATTTCGAGACGGAACTGGCATTGCTGATCGGCGAGCCATTGAGTGCGGCCGCGCCCGATCAGGCGGAGCATGCCATTGCGGGGATTGGCCTGGCGCTGGACCTGACGTTGCGCGATGTTCAGGCACGTCTGAAGGACAAGGGGCAGCCTTGGGAAGTGGCCAAGGCCTTCGATGGAGCCTGTCCGATATCGGCTTTCCTGCCGCTCGCCGAGACACCCAACTGGAGTGCCCTGGAGTTTACCCTGGAAGTGAACGGCGAGCGCCGACAGCACGGCCTGGGAGCTGACATGCTGTTCTCGGTGCCGACACTGCTGGCGGAAATGAGCCGCCACTTCACGCTGCTGCCGGGGGACGTGGTGCTGACCGGTACGCCCGCCGGCGTGGGGGAATTGCCTCGCGGTGCAGCGTTGCGCCTTCAATTGACCGGAGGTCTGACAGTGGAGACCCGGGTCGCGGAATGAACCCGGGTCGGCGCATCGTGGCCGAGCCAGACTGAGAGCCTCGGCCGATATACCTCAACGACAAGGCCCCGCCGGGTTACCCGGCGGGGCCTTGTCGTGGTGGGGCTTGCCCCGGGCGTTCAGCAAGCCCGGGACAGCAGGGCTAGTCCTGCTTCAGCTTGTAGGCCACCACGTAGTCACCGATGGTGGTACCGATCGAGCCGTGCCCGCCGGCCACCTGGACGACCATCTGCTCGCCCTGGCTGTTGAGGTAGGTCATCGGTGTGGCCTGGCCACCGGCCGGCAGGCGGGCTTCCCACAGCTGCTCACCGGTGCTGAGGTCATAGCCGCGCAGGTAGTCGTCCACGCTGGCGGCCAGGAAGGCTACGCCACTTTCGGTGATGATCGGTCCACCGATGCCCGGCACGCCCATCTTGATCGGCAGCGGCAGCGGCGTCATGTCTTCGATGGTGCCGTTCTTGTGCTTCCAGACGATCTCGCCGGTGCGCAGATCGGTGCCGGCCACGTAGCCCCAGGGCGGTTGCTGGCAGGGCACGCCGAACGGCGACAGGAAGGGCTTCATATCGACCGCATAGGGGGCGCCTGCATTCTCGTTCAGGCCCTGTTCTCCCTGGTTGGTCTCGCCCAGGTCAGCGCCTTCCTTGGGCACCAGGGTGGAGGTGAAGGCCAGGTAGAGCGGCATGCCGAACATCACCTGGCGCTTGGGGTCCACGGCGATGCTCCCCCAGTTGAAGACCCCGAAGTTGCCCGGGAAGACAATGGTGCCTTGCTCGGAGGGCGGGGTGTACTGGCCCTCGTAGCGCAGCGACTTGAACTGGATGCGGCACATCAGTTGGTCGAGCGGCGTGGCCCCCCACATGTCCGCCTCGCGCAGGGTCGGCGGCCGGAAGGTCAGGCTCGAGATTGGCTGGGTCTCGGCGGCATGGTCACCCTCGATGGTGCCCTGGGGTGCCGGCTGCTCGGAAATCGGCAGGATCGGCTCGCCGGTCTCGCGGTTCAGCACATAGACATCGCCCTGCTTGGTGGGGATCACCAGGGCCGGCTGGGTTCCCTGCTCGGTATCGAGATCGAGCAGGCTGGGCTGAGCCGGGGTGTCCATGTCCCACAGGTCGTGATGCACGAACTGCTGGACCCACTCCACCTGGCCGGTTTCCAGGTTCAGCGCCACCACCGAGCTTGCGTACTTCTCCTCGGCCTCGCTGCGGTACATGCCGAGTTGGTCAGGCGTGCGGTTGCCCATGGGGAAGTAGACCATGCCCAGCTCTTCGTCGGCGCTGGCGATCGACCAGCTGTTCGGGGAGCTGGTGGTATAGGTCTCGCCCTCGGCGATCGGTGAGGTCTCGTCCGGGTTGCCGGCGTCCCAGTTCCATACCAGTTCACCGCTCTTGGCGTCGTAGGCGCGAATCACGCCGGAGGGAGACTCGACGGCATAGTTGTCGTTGACTGAACCGGCGACGATGACCTTGCCGTCGGCCACGACGGGGGGAGAGGTGGAATAGTAGAAGCCGGCCTGCTTGAACGGCATGTTGTGCAGCAGGTCGAGTTCGCCGTTGTCGGCGAAGTTGCTGCAGCGTGCGCCGGTCGCCGGGTCGACCGCGACCAGGCGGGCATCGGAGGTCGGCAGGAACAGCTGGGCGTCGCACTGCATGGCGTCCAGGTCCTCGGCCGGTCCGCTGGCGACCTGCACGTCAATGTCGTCCGCCTCGCCGGAGCTCGGCGGCAGGTAGGAGACGCCACGGCAGGTCTGGTGCTGGCGCGAGCTTTCCGCCGGCACCTTGGCGTCATAGACCCACTGTTCTTCGCCGGTATCGGCATCCAGGGCAATCAGCCAGTTGTGCGGCGTGCACAGGAACAGAGAATTGCCCACCTTCAGCGGAGTCGCCTCGTAGGTGGTTTCGGTAACGTCCTCGGGGCCTTTCACGTCACCTGTCTGGTACTGCCAGGCCAGCTCCAGATCACCGACGTTCTCCGGAGTGATCTGCTCGAGCGGTGAATAGCGCTGCCCCAGGTTGCTGCGCCCGTAGGCGTGCCAGCTTTCCTTGGGCGTGTCCCCGGTGGCCGGCTCTTCGGCGACCACGTCGCGGCTCAGCTCGCCCTCGATACGGTGAGCGTCGACGCTGAGGCTGGCGAGAGTGCCCACACCGATGATCGCCCAGACCGGCAGCAGCAGGGCCAGGCCGGCGCGACTGCCCCCCTTGGCCGGGATCAGCAGCGGGATGGCGAGCACCAGGAAGAGGCCCAGCCGGGTTGCCAGCGGCCACCAGTCGTAACCGGATTCCCAGAGCGACCAGGCGGCGGTCGCGATCAGGAAGAGCGCGTATAGCATCTGAGCGGTGGGGCGACGCGAGCGCGTCAAGGCCCCGACCACGATCAGGACGATGCCGGCCAGTGCGTAGTACCAGCTACCGTCGAGGGTGATGAGCCAGATGCCACCTCCCAACAGGGCCAGTCCTACCAGCCAGAAGATGAGCGAAAGAATGATCATGATCCAAGCTCCTTGCCATGGAAGAAGCCCTGAATAAGGTCGCGATGCCGGTATTCGCACGCCAGCCCGATCTCGGTTGCGCTCGCCGTGCCGCCGAATGGAGCAGACTGTACCGAGCCATCATTCGGCGTTTGAATCCGTTCGTCGATTTATCCAGTGCTTGCGGAGTCGTTGATTAATTTCATTTTATAATAGTTAGCCTGTGAAACAAAGGCGGCCACCCGTGGCGGCCCGTGTGACGCCTCGTCCCGGACGCAGCGTTACCATCACTATGGTCTAATGGACCGGAGATGTCAGTGTCGAATGCGTCGAAAACCGTTCATTCCAGGTAGGTATACCCTTCCAGACCGGCGGAGAGGTCATGCCGGAACTGGTACTGCTCGTCGTCGCTCAGGTCGCTGGCGGCGAGTTGCTCATCGAGCCGTGCGCGCAGGGCATCGGCATCGAAGTTGACGTACCCGAGCACGTCGGCGACCCGATCGCCGCGCAGCAGGTGGTCGAAGTGCCACTGGCCATCGGCATCGAGGGAGGCATCCACTGAGTCAGTATCGCCGAACAGGTTGTGCAGATCGCCGAGGATCTCCTGATAGGCGCCGACCAGGAAGAAGCCCATCAGGCGCTCCTCGTCGTCGCGCCATTCCGGCAGCGGCAGCGTGGATTCGACCCCCTGGCCGTCGACATAGCCATCGATGCGGCCGTCGCTGTCGCAGGTGATGTCCTGGATCACCGCGCGGCGCGAGGGCTCACGGTCGAGGCCGGAGAGTGGCAGCACCGGGAATATCTGGTCGATTCCCCAGACATCGGGCACCGACTGAAACAGCGAGAAGTTGACGAACAGCTTGTCGGCCAGCTTTTCGGCCAGCTCGTCATGGATCTCGCGATGGGCGCGGTTGCGGGGGTCCAGCCGCTCGCGCAGGCGAGCACAGGCAGCGGAATGGACGCCTTCCCCCTCGGCACGCGCACCGAGGTCGGCCAGACCCATGACGAAGCGGTCCTGGAGTTCGCCCAGCGCCTGGGTCAGGTCGTGCCAGGCCTCGACCAGCCCGCGCGGGTCATGCAAGGCGTGCAGTTCGTCGTGGACCCGCCACAGCTCGGCTACCTGCGGGTCGCCGGCGTGGCAGCGCGTCTCGGGGGCTTGGGTATCGGGGCGCTCCTCGCCGATCACGTTGGTGATCAACACCGCATGATGGGCGGTCAGGGCCCTGCCGGATTCGCTGAGCAGGTGGGGATGGGGCAGCCCTTCGCTGGCGCAGACCTGGGAGAAGGCCGAGACGACGTTGCGGGCATATTCGCGCATCGAGTAGTTGATCGAGCAGAAGCTGCGCGAGCGAGTTCCCTCGTAGTCGATGCCCAGTCCGCCACCGACGTCCACGGTATCCACTGGCGCGCCCATCGCCAGCAGGTTCTGGTAGAAACGGGCGCATTCACGCAGGCCGCGCTGGATGTCGTGAATGTTGGCGATCTGTGAGCCCAGGTGGAAGTGCACGAGCTGCAGGCTTCCCAGGGCGTCGGCCTCGGTCAGGCGAGTGACCACAGCCTGGATCTGGCTGGCGGTGAGGCCGAACTTGGACTTCTCGCCCCCGGTATTCTGCCATTTTCCCTTGCCCACCGAGGCGAGACGGGCCCGCAGTCCGATGCGTGGCACGACGCCGAGATGCTCGGCCTCCTCGAGGATCAGCGGCAATTCGGAGAGCTTCTCCACGACCAGGTAGACGCGATGTCCCAGCCGTTCGCCCATCAGGGCCAGGCGGATGTATTCGCGGTCCTTGTAGCCGTTGCAGACGATCAACGAGGGGCCGTCGCCGGAGAGCGCGAGAACCGCCAGCAGCTCGGGCTTGCTGCCGGCCTCCAGACCGACGCGGCCGCGACCACGCTCCTGGGTGGCGAGGATCTCCTCGACCACCCGGTGCTGCTGATTGACCTTGATGGGATAGACGGCCGTGTAACCACCATCGAAGTCTTCCTCGGCCATGGCGCCGTCGAAGGCGGCACAGAGCTGCTCGACGCGGTCGTGGAGGATGTCGGTGAAACGTACCAGCACCGGCAGGCGCAGCCCCGCCTCGCGAAGCCGTGTCGCCAGTGTCGTCAGCGGCAGGGCAGGCCCTTCGGCGTCTTCGCCGAGTGGTCGCACCAGAGCCTGGCCGCCATCATCGACATCGAAATAACCGCTGCCCCATTGATCGATGTTCCAGGTATGCCGGGCGCGATGCGCGGGGCCGGCGGCACTGCTCATGGAGGCCTTCAAGACGTGACCTCGGGAAGCGGCAGGGCACCTTCCTCCAGGCGTCGCTTGAGGATGGTGCGGAACTGATCGGGATCGTGGGGCGTCAGGTCATGGGCCGGCGGGTCGACGTAGACCACCAGCAGCCGCGAGAGCCAGTAGCGCAGGGCCGTCATGCGCAGCATCATCGGCCAGGCATCGCGCTCGGCGGCTTCCAGCGGGCGCTGGGCCTGGTAGGCGGCGAGAATGGTGGCGTAGCGTTCGGCGTCGAGGCGACCGTCGGCCTGAGAGGCCCAGTCGTTGATGACGATGGCCAGGTCGAACAGCAGATCGCCCGTGCACCCATTGTAGAAATCGATCATGCCGCCCAGGCGGTCGCCGTCGAACAGGGTGTTGTCGCGGAACAGGTCGCCGTGGAGCGCGCCCTGGGGCAGTTCCGGATGCCCGTCGAAGAAGCCCTGGTAGATTTCCACCTCGTCCATCATCAGCGCCTGATCCTCGGGCGAGAGATAGGCCAGAACCTTGTGGTGCATGGGCAGCAGCCAGTGCAGGTCGCGCGGGTTGGGGCGATGTCCGGGGAAGCGTTGCGAGACCTTGTGCATGTGGCCCAGAGCATCGCCCAGGGCGCGGCACTGCGCCAGGTTGGGATGATGGGGATGTTGCCCCGGCAGGCGCGGAAACAGCAGGGCCGGCTTGTCGGCCAGGCTGTGCAGGGCGATGCCGTCGTGATCGTGCAGGGGGCCGGGGACCGGTAGACGGTGCTCGTCGAGGTAGTCCAGCAGCTCGACGAAGAACGGCAGTTCCTCATGCTCGCCTTGCTCGAAGAGGGTCAGCACCAGTTCCTGACGATCGGTGGTGACGAAGAAGGTGCTGTTCTCGGTGCCGGCGGGCACGCCTTCGACGGCAACCAGCGAGCCGGCGTCGAAGCGGCTCAGGAATGCCGCGACCTGGGCGTCGGTAAGCGGTGTGAATACGGCCATGTGTGTCTCGCGCGGGCTGTGCCAAATCGCCTATTGTAGCGGCTTGGCGCGTCGATGCACGACTACCGGGGCAGGTTGTGCCGCACCGGGGGTCAGCCGTCCTGCCGTACCCATTCGGGGACGGTGATATCGTTGCCCTCCTGGCGCTCGAAGTTGCCGTCGCCGTCCCTGTCGACCAGATAGTAGGATGGGCCCGAGGCGGGCTGGATCTCGATGGCATAGAGCACGCCGTCGACCCGGTACTCGCGAATGGTGCGATCCGCTTCCTGGCGGGTGGTGATCTCGGGGTCGGGCGAATCGCCGGACTGGGCCAGGGCCGGCAATCCGGCGAGCAGCAGGCCGCCACCGACCAGCAAGGCGGCGAACGGACGAAACAGGGACAGCATGGCAATCTCCGGGGCTGCAGTCATCTCCCCTAGTGTATGCCGTCGTCCGGTCGAGGCATACCGTCCGGCAAACATCGGCGGCTATGCGTATCATGGGGACTCAGGATGGCGCTTTCTTCCCGGACATCATTTTACTCAGACATCAATGGATGCCGATTCATGGCCGACACCCCCATCGTACTCGTCGACGGTTCTTCCTATCTGTATCGAGCCTTTCACGCTCTGCCGCCATTGACCACTTCCGGTGGCCAGCCCACCGGTGCCGTCAAGGGTGTGCTCAACATGCTCAAGCGCTTGCTCAAGGATTATCCCGACAGCCCCATGGCGGTGGTCTTCGATGCGCCCGGCAAGACCTTCCGCGATGATCTCTACGCCGAGTACAAGGCGCAACGGCCGCCGATGCCGGACGATCTGCGCGCCCAGGTCGAGCCGCTGCACGACTGCGTGCGGGCGCTCGGCCTGCCGCTGCTGTGCGTCGAGGGCGTGGAAGCCGACGACGTCATCGGCACCCTGGCCCGACATGCCGCCGAGGCCGGGCGCGATGCCGTGATCTCCACCGGCGACAAGGACATGGCGCAGTTGGTCAATGGCCACATCACCCTGGTCAACACCATGAAGGACGAGACCCTCGACACCGCCGGCGTCGAGCAGAAGTTCGGCCTACCGCCGAGTCTGATCATCGACTTTCTCGCGCTGATGGGCGACAAGGTCGACAACATTCCCGGTGTGCCCGGTGTCGGCGAGAAGACCGCCCTGGGGCTGCTGCAGGGCATGGAAGGGGGGCTGGAAACCATCTATGCCGACCTGGAGAAGGTCAAGACGCTGGGGTTTCGTGGCGCCAAGACGTTGCCGAAGAAGCTCGAGGAGAATCGCGAGCAGGCCTTCCTGTCCTACGAGCTCGCCACCATCAAGACGGACTGCGATCTGCCGGTCGGCCTCGACGACCTGAATATCGCCCGCCCCGATCGCGAGGCGCTGCTCGCCCTCTATCGCCGACTGGAGTTCAAGAACTGGCTGGCGGAGTTGCTGGAAGGCGATGACGAGGGTGTCGATGACGTGGCGGGGGGCACTGCCACGCCCGAGGCGAGTGACGCGGAGGAGGCCGGCGGGAGCGGAACGCGCCGCGATGTGGTGATCACCGAGCAGGCGGTGCTGGACGAGTGGCTGGCGCGTCTTGCGGACAGCGAGGCCTTCTGCTTCGATCTGGAGACCACCAGCCTCTCCTACATGGAGGCCGACATCGTCGGCGTGGGACTTGCCCTGGAACCAGGGGAAGCGGCCTACATTCCGCTGGCGCACGATTACCTGGATGCGCCTGAGCAACTCGATCGCCAGGCCGTGCTCGAGGCGCTGGCCCCCTTGTGGGCCGATGCCGGCAAGGCCAAGATTGGCCAGAACCTGAAGTACGACATCTCGGTGCTGGCGCGTCACGGCTACGAAGTGGCCGGTGCCCTGCACGACACCATGCTCGAATCCTATGTGCTGGATTCCACGGCCACCCGCCACGACATGGATTCCCTGGCGTTGAAGTACCTGGGCGAGAAGACGGTGAGCTTCGAGGAGATCGCCGGCAAGGGCGCCAAGCAGCTCACTTTCAATCAGGTTGCTCTGGAGCAGGCCGCGCCCTATGCCTGCGAGGATGTCGATATCACCTTGCGGCTGCACCGCGAACTACGCCCGCGGGTCGACGGGCAGGGTCGGCTGGCCGAGGTGCTCGACAACATAGAACGACCGCTGGTCCAGGTATTGTCGCGAATGGAGCGCAACGGGGTCGCGCTGGATCCCGAGCGGCTCCACGAGCAGAGCCGGGAGCTGGACGAGCGCATCCGCGAGCTCGAACAGCGCGCCCATGAACTGGCTGGTCGCGAGTTCAACCTCGGTTCACCCAAGCAACTGGGCGAGATCCTGTTCGAAGAGCAGAAGATTCCGGTCATCAAGAAGACGCCCAAGGGCGCGCCCTCGACTGCCGAGGCCGTGCTCGAGGAGCTGGCGCTGGAGTATCCGTTGCCCAAGGTGATCATGGAGCATCGCGGCTTCTCCAAGTTGCGCTCCACCTACACCGACAAGCTGCCCAAGCTGGTCGATCCTTCGACCGGGCGTCTGCACACCAGTTACCACCAGGCGGTCACCGCGACCGGGCGCCTGTCGTCGTCCGACCCCAACCTGCAGAACATCCCCATTCGCACCGAGCAGGGCCGACGCATCCGCCAGGCATTCGTGGCCCGACCGGGCTACCGGCTCGTCGCCGCCGACTACTCACAGATCGAGCTGCGCATCATGGCGCACCTGTCGGGCGACAAGGGCTTGCTCGATGCCTTCGCCGAGGGCCGCGACATCCACGCCGCCACCGCCGCCGAGGTCTTCGGCGTGGCGCTCGACAAGGTCTCCGGCGAGCAGCGGCGCAGCGCCAAGGCGATCAACTTCGGGCTGATCTACGGGATGAGCGCCTGGGGACTGGGGCGCCAACTGCATATCGAGCGCAACCAGGCGCAGATCTACATCGATCGCTATTTCGACCGCTACCCCGGCGTGGCGCGCTACATGGAGCGCATTCGCGCCCAGGCAGCGGAGGACGGCTATGTGGAAACCGTCTTCGGTCGACGGCTCCATCTGCCGGAGATCCACTCCCAGAATCGCAATCGGCGCCAGGGCGCCGAGCGTACCGCGATCAACGCGCCGATGCAGGGCACGGCCGCGGACATCATCAAGCGTGCCATGATTGATGTCGACGACTGGCTGGCCGAGGATGACATCGATGCCATCATGGTCATGCAGGTTCATGATGAACTGGTCTTCGAGGTCGCGGAAAGCGAGGTCGACACCTTCATTGAACAGGTCAAGGCCCGCATGCAAAGCGCCGCCGAGCTCGACGTGTCGCTGACCGTCGAGGCGGAGAGCGGCGCCAACTGGGACGAAGCACACTGAGTCAGCGGTCCGCGTGGACTGTGCGGCTGTCAGGGGGTGCTTGCTCGCGGTCGTGCAAGCCGTAGTCGCGCTCGATCCGGGCGATGCGCAACCGATAGTCGGCGAATACCGAACGGCGGCCCGCTTTCTGGGCCGCGCGGTGGGCCTCCAGGCGGCGCCATTCGGCGACGGCCTGCTCGTCGCGCCAGAAGGACAGCGACAGCAGGCGATCGGGGTCGGCCAGGCTCTGGAAGCGTTCGATGGAGATGAATCCCTCCACGTCCTCGAGCAGCGGCTTGAGCTCGGCGGCGATGTCCAGGTAGCGCTGACGCTGGTTGGGATGCGGCTGGGCTTCGAAGATGACGGCGATCATGCGTGTTCCTCCTGTGTCGAAGTGAGGCGGGGGATTCGGCCGTGCCGCGATGGCAGGTAGCCTTGATGGTGAAGGGTGTTGACGTATTCACGACGCTCGAGCAGGCCGGTGATGACATGGGTGGCAATGCCCAGTGCCAGGCGTCTTCCCGGGCAGTGGTGACGTCCCGCGCCGAAAGAGAAGCTGATGCGCTGGCGACGCTCGAGGCGGAAGTGGTCGGCATCCGGAGTCAGGGCAGCATCGCGGTTGGCGGAGGCGGTCAGCACCAGAACGGTGTCGCCGGGCTTCAGCCATGTATCCCCCAGTTGGCAGGACGCCGCGACGAAGCGCTGGGTGCTGTGTACCGGCGGGTCGTGGCGCTCGACCTCTTCGATCATCGTGGCCACGCCTTCGGGTCTGTGAGCGAGCGCATCGCGTAGCGACGGGCGCGCATGCAGGGCGAGCATGGCATTGCCGATCAAGCCGGCCGTGGCGTCATGAGTCTGCGACAACAGCCCGATCAGGTTGGCGACCAGGATGTCCGGGGCCAGTGTGCCCTGGGCTCTCGTGGGGAGAGTCTCGAAGCGGGATACTGTCGCCATCAATGCTTCAGCGGCCCGGTGGGCAGCTTCGCGTTGGACGCTGGTGCCGAGCGGATTCAAGCCGGCCACGAAACGCGATGTTTGCGCGGCCAGCCAAGCTTCGTGCTCTGGTGGGCATCCGAGCAGGGCGGCGATAACCATGACCGGAACACGAAACATGGCGTCCGATGGCGCGGGAACATCCGATGCGCTGAGTCGATACCGCGTCAGCCTGGCGATCTCTTCGTCATCCAGGGCGTTCAGGAAAGGCATCAGGAACCGCCTGGGAGCCTGGTGGGCCTCGCCTTCGTTCATTCTCATCAGTCGACCGAAGAGTTCGCCGGCGGGGCCATCGGCGATCGTGGCGGGGACTGGTTCCTCGTGCGGTCGCACGTGGCAAGCGGGCTGCTCGAAGGCCTCGGCGACGGTGGCGGCGTCGCTGGCGACCCAGAGACCCGGTGCCTCGAGATAGTGAAGGCCACCGTGTTGACGCAAGTTGGCGTAGGAAGGATAGGGATTCGGGTGGCTTGGAGGATCGAGGGTAAGCATCGTGCATTCCTTTGTGCGTGTCCGGCATGATGGCGCTAGAGTCGTTCAGTCAGGGGCCTGACATGGCGTACCGACCCAGTATCGGTGCCTGTCGCGGGTCATGATTCGATCGGGAGCGAAATATGGCAGTCACGGATCTCGCGATGTCCCGGGTGGCGGCGGCGATCGCCGAGCCGGCGAGGGCCCGCATGCTGTGCGCGCTCATGGACGGCCATGCGCGGACCAGCACCGAGCTGGCGGTGATCGCTGGGGTCGGCCCGCCGACGGCCAGCACTCATCTGGCGCGTCTCACCGAAATGGCCTTGTTGCGGCGGCACGTTCAAGGTCGTCATCGTTACTATGCGCTGGAGGATCCGAGCGTCGCCGAGGCCCTTGAGGGGCTGATGGTCATCGGGCAAGGAGCGGCGCCAACCTTCGCGCCGAACACGCCGCAGCGCCTGCGCTTCGCTCGGACCTGCTATGACCATATGGCCGGCGAGCTGGCGGTGACGCTCCACGATGCCTGTGTCGGGGCCGGCTGGCTGGTGCCCGCTGCCGATGCGGGGAGTGACTATCGGCTGACCGAGGAAGGGGCGCGAGCCTTCAGCGCCATGGGCGTGGACGTCGCGGCGGTGCGGGCTCGCCGACGTCGCTTTGCTCGTCCCTGCATGGACTGGAGCGTGCGTCGTCCGCATCTGGCGGGAGCCCTGGGAGCGGCCCTGCTGGAACTGGCCATCGGTCGGGAGTGGGTACGGCGTGACCTCGACGGCCGGGCGCTGACATTGACGTCAGCGGGGCGACGGGGGCTGGGGCGTCGATTCGGTATCGAGATGCCCGGCTAGCGTGCCGGGGTGAGCGCCGGAAGGAAAGGCGGGCCCGCGATGATGTCGCGGGCCGTCACTTGCAGGGATTGCGAGAATGAGCCACCTATCTCCAGCCGACGCGGTCGAAGATCTTGATGGCCTCGGGGTTGTTTTCGCCCAGTTCGCTGATGTTGAGCTGGTCCTTCTTGAAATCTCCCCAGGATTCCAGCACATCGCTCTTTTCGGCACCTTCGACGACCGGGAATTCGTAATTGCCCGCGGCGAAGGCCTGCTGGGCCTCGTCGGAGGCGAGGAACTCCAGGAAGCGAATGGCATTGTCCCGGTTTGGCGCGTTTTCCACGACGCCGGCGCCGCCAACATTGACGTGCGCACCACGGTCATCCTGATTGGGGAACAGGATCTCGACCTTCTCGGCGGCTTCCCGGTCGGCGTCGTTATCCGATTTCAGCAGGCGAACGTAGTAGTAATGGTTGGCCACGGCGATATCGCACTGGCCGCTGGCGACACCCTTGATCTGGTCGGTGTCACCGCCTTCGGGGTCGCGAGCCATGTTGTCGACCACGCCCTGTGCCCAGGCTTCGGCTTCCTCGGCGCCGTGATGGGCGATCAGCGAGGCGAGCAGAGACTGGTTGTAGATGTTGTTCGAGGAGCGAATGCACACCTGGCCCTCGAAGCGCGGATCGGCCAGGTTCTCGTAGCGGGTGAGTTCGTCGGCGTCGACGTTGTCGGGGTTGTAGAAGATGGCGCGGACGCGCTGACTGAAACCGAACCACTTGCCTTCCGGGTGGCGCATGGCGTCGGGCAGTCGCTCGGCCAGCGTTTCGGACTCGATGCTGGCGAAGATGCCTTCCTGTTCAGCGCGCCACAGGCGGCCGGCATCGACGGTCATCATCACGTCGGCAGGGCTGGCTTCGCCTTCGCGGAGAATGCGCTGGATGAGCTGGTCGGAATCGCCCTCGAGAACGTTGACTTCGATGCCCGTTTCTTCGGTGAAGGCGTCGTAGAGCGCCTGGTCGGAGTCGTAGTGCCGCGCCGAATAGATGTTGAGCTCATCGGCGGCGGCGCCGGTGGTGAAGGCCGCGCCGGTCAGCAGGGCGGCAAGCGGTATGACGAGTCGCTGGGAATGGAACATGCGTAACCTCTCAGGCGTGTTGGAAATGATTTGTTGATGTTAATGCGTTGCATTTCCTGTCAAGCATTGAAGCGCCTGCCGGCGAGGGCGTCAACCTCGGGGTGCGCAGAACGTTGACGCAGGCGTTGAGGGCTGCAGCGTTGAAAATCGCAACGTGTCGAAGATGCTTTCGCGTTACCATGACGCTCGAACTTTGCTGTCGGCGACTGCCATGCACCAGGCTCCCTTTCAGAATGCCGCCGAGCCGTTCGCCTCGGAGGCGCCCATCGTCCTGAGCATGCAGGACATCCATCACGCCTATGGCCGCCACACGGCGGTGGCGGGGATCAATCTGACGGTACGCCAGGGCGAGGTCGTCTGCCTGCTGGGGCCTTCGGGGTGCGGCAAGACGACGCTATTGCGCATCGTTGCCGGTCTCGAGGTTCTCCAACGGGGGCATGTCGAGATCAATGGGCGGCCCCTGGGGCAGCCGCATGTGCCGCCGGAGCATCGCAATGTCGGCTTGGCCTTCCAGGAGTCGGCGTTGTTTCCCCATCTGAGCGTGCTCGAGAACGTCACCTTTGGGCTGGCGTCGTTGCCCGCTCGGCAGCGCCGCGCACGTGCCATGGAACTGCTCGCCCTGTTGGGGATGGAGGACTACGCCGGCAGTTATCCCCACACCCTGTCGGGCGGGCAGCAGCAACGCGTTGCCCTGGCCCGAGCCCTGGCGCCGGAACCCGGCTTGATGCTGCTCGACGAGCCGTTCTCGAGCCTCGATGCGCGACTGCGCGACCGCATTCGCGACGATACCCTGCACGTCCTCAAGAAACTGGGAGCGGGCGCCCTGCTGGTGACCCACGACCCGGAGGAGGCGATGTTCATGGCCGATCGCATCGCCCTGATGCGTGAAGGCCATGTCGTACAGATGGGTACGCCCCGGGAACTCTATTGCGAGCCGGTCGACCCGTTCGTGGTGACCTTCTTCGATACGGTCAACGAGCTGACCGGCGAGGTCCGCGGAGGGCGCGTAGCCACGCCGGTGGGCGAAGTGGCGGCACCGGCGCTGGCGGAGGGTGAGCGAGCGCGGGTGATGATCCGTCCCGAGGCGTTGCGGGTCGAGGCACTGGCGAAGCCGCCGACGACGACCCATAGCCATGTGATCATGGCCAAGCTGCTGGGACGAGCCAGTTTGCTGCATATCTGCGCCCATGGCGCCGATGGGCAGGAGGCGCACCTGCATGCCCGGGTGCCGGGCGTCTTTCTGCCCGAGGAGGGGCAGCCGGTGGCGATAAGCCTGGATGCTTCACAGGTGTTCGTCTTTCCCGCCGGGACGCGCGCCGCGCATGGCGAGGCTTAGCAGCACCACGGGCATGATGCCCACCACGACGATCGTCAGTGAGGCAGTGGAGGCCTCGGCGAGCCGTTCATCGGTGGCCAGGTTGTGAGCGCGCACGGCCAGGGTGTCGAAGTCGAAGGGGCGAAGGATGATGGTCGCCGGCAACTCCTTCATCACGTCGACGAAGACCAGAATGGCGGCGGCCAACAGGCTGCTGCGCATGATCGGGGTATGGATTCGACGCAGGGTGCCGCCGGCGGTCTGTCCCAGGGTGCGAGCCGCCGCGTCCATGTTGGGCGTGACCTTGCCGAGGCTGGCTTCCAGGGCATTGAACGATACCGCCAGAAAACGTACCACATAGGCATAGATCAGAATGAAGGCCGAGCCGCTGAAGATCAGGCCGGCGATAACGCCAAAGTGTGTGCGTAGCCAGCCATTGATCTGGTCATCCAGCCAGGCGAAGGGAATCAGGATGCCCACCGCCACCACCGAGCCGGGCACGGCGTAGCCCATGGCGGCGATGCGGGTGGCGGTACGGGTCGTCGGCCCCGGGTGCAGGCGAGCGCCATAGCTCAACAGGAGTGCCAGGGCCACGGCGACCAGGGCGGCCAGGGCGGCAAGTACCAGACTGTTGCCGGCGAACTCGAGGAAGGCGGGGCCGAACAGGCTGTCGCCACCGGTCAGGGCAAGGTAGAGCAGCAATCCACCGGGGATGAGAAAGCCCACCAGTACCGGCGTCAGGCAGGCCAGGCAGGCCGCTGCGGCTCGCCAACCGGCAAGCGGAAACTCCGGCAGGCGCCGGTAGCGGCCCGTGGTGTGGAAATAACGGCGCCTGCCGCGCGAGACGCGCTCCAGCAGTACCAGGCCTATCACGAAGGTCAGCAGACAGGCCGCTAACTGGGCGGCCGCGACCTGCTCGCCCATGCCAAACCAGGTGCGGTAGATGCCGGTGGTGAACGTGTCGACGCCGAAATATTGCACCGCGCCGAACTCGTTGAGGGTTTCCATCAACGCCAGCGAGACGCCGCCGACGATCGCCGGACGCGCCAGGGGCACGGCCACGCTGCCGAACAGCCGCCACGGGCCGCATCCCAGGGTGCGCCCCACATCCAGTACGCACACCGACTGTTCGAGGAAGGCCGCCCGGGTCAGCATGTAGACGTAGGGATAGAGCACCAGGGTGATCAGGGTGGCGGCTCCGCCCAGGGAACGGATGTCCGGGAAGACATAATCGTCTCGCCCCCACTCGAAGGTCGCCCTCAGCCAGCCCTGTACCGGACCGGCATACTGCAGGAAGTCGGTATAGGCGTAGGCGATCACATAGGTCGGCACCGCCAGCGGCAGCAACAGGGCCCATTCGAACAGACGGCGTCCCGGGAAACGACACATCACGATCAGCCAGGCCGTGCCGGTGCCGATGATGAAGGTTCCCAGGCCCACCATGATCACCAGCAAGAGAGTGTTGGCGAGATAGCGACCCAGTACGGTGCTGGCCAGGTGCTGCCAGACGCCATCGGTGGGCATGACGATATGGGCGAGCACCACCAGGACCGGCAGCGCCACGATGGCGGCGATCCCCAGGGTCAGCAGATTCCAGGCATCGAGTCGTAGCCTCGATCGGAGGGCCGTCGGTACGGAGCGTGAAAGACGGGTGCGGGACAAGCGGGAGGTCTCCCGGAGGCAGACGAAGCGGCGGACAGTGCCAGCATATCAGGCGTCGCAGCCCGCTGGCATGGCGGGCTGCGAGATCGTTCAGTGACCGAGCAGCAAGGTCGGCAGACCGGTCACCAGAGTGGGAAAGATGGCCATCAGCACACAGGCCAGCACGATCAGCGCGCAGAATGGAATCACGGCTCGGTAGAGATCGACGATCTCGACCCCCTGGGGCGCCACGCCCTTGAGGTAGAAGAGTGCATAGCCGAACGGCGGTGTCAGAAAAGAGGTCTGCAGCACCACGGCCACCATCACCACGAACCACAGCACGTCGATGCCCATCTGCTCCACGATGGGCAGCATGATCGGGAAGCTGAGCAGCACGATGCCGGTCCAGTCCAGGAACATGCCAAGCACGAAGACCAGAAAGAGCATCAGGATCAATGCGCCGGTGGTGCCGCCGGGCATGGCCATGACGACCTCGCTGATGACCTCCATGCCGCCACCGATCGAGAATACGCCGGTGAAGGCGGTAGCGCCAACCAGCACCAGCATCACCATGGTGGTGGTCTTGCTGGCTTCGATCAGGGTGCGATAGCAGGTCGAGAGCTTGCGGTCGCCGAAGATCAGGAAAAGTACGAACGCGATGGCCACGCCGATGGCCGAGGCCTCGGTGGCAGTGGCGATGCCGGTGAACAGTGACCCCAGGACGCCGAGGATCAATGTCATGGGGGGCAGCACGTACCGGCCGAGCATGCCCAGCAGTTCACCGGTGGAGACATCGGCGCGTTCCTCGGCGGGGACCGGTGGGCCGTAGGATGGCTTCACATGGCAGATGATCAATACGTAGAGGGCATAGAGCACGCCTAGCATGACCCCGGGCACCAGGGCGCCGGCGAACAGTGCGCCCACCGAGACCGGCGAGTAGCTGGCCATCAGAATCAGCATGATGCTCGGCGGGATCAGAATGCCCAGGCAGCCGCTGGCCATGATCACTCCGGTACTGAGTTCCTTGTTGTAGGAGTACTTGAGCATTGGCACCAGGGCGATCATGCCCATCACGGCGATGGAGGCGCCGACGATGCCGGTGGTGGCGGCGAGCAGCACCGAGACGATGACCACGGTGAGCGCCAGGCCGCCGCGCAGGTTGGCGAGCAGCAGGCGCATCGACTCGAACATCTTCTCGGTGACGCCCGAGTCGTTGAGAAAGCGTGCCATCAGCACGAAGAGGGGGATGGCCACCAGGACGTAGTTGTCCATGGCGTTGCCATAGATGTTGTTGATCAGAATACCCAGGGTATTGGCCCCTGGCCCCAGCCAGGCTCCGAGTACAGCGACGCCGCCCAGGACAAAGGCCAGCGGGTGGCCCATGAACAGGCCGACCAGCAGGCCGCCGAACATGAACAAGGTGAGCATCTCGGCGCTCATGCGGTTTCCTCCCTGCGCACTTCCTGGATGGCTCGGATCACCACGGCGATGGCCTGGAGCAACAGCAGGACGGCGGTGACGACAATGACGGCCTTCACCGGATAGACGGGGATGGACACCATGCCGTAGGTGGTTTCGCCGCGGCTGAAGGAGCGCAGGAAGAAATCCCAGCCCAGGCTGAGCAACATCCCGATGAAGGGGACGAAAAAGAGCAGGTAACCCAGGATCTCGAGTCCCGCCTGCTTGCGTCGTGACAGCAGGCGCTTCAGCACGTCCACTTCCACATGGGCGTGGTGGCGCAGTCCATAGGCGGCCATCAGCATGAAGTGGGCGCCGAACAGCATCTTGGTGACATCGAAGGCCCAGTCGCTGGGGCGCCCGATGAGAAAACGCATGGCAATGTCGTAGATCACGATCAGGGTGATCACGGCGAGCAAAGGGGCAATCAGGCGTCCGAATCCCTCATTGAGGGCATCGATGGTCCTGGCAATGGCATTCATGATGATGATCTCGGCGTCAGACGATATCGGCGTGGCCAGGCGCAGGGAGCGCCGTCGTCACGGCAGGGCGGGCCCCGAAGGGCCCAGCCGCTCCGTTTCACTGCTCCATGCAGGCCTCGATTTCCTCCAGGGAGGGCAGGTTGTCGGTGACTCGGCTCATGTTGTAGGGCGCCGAGATGTCGCGCCAGTTAGCGTAATGCTCCATGTAGCTGATCATGGAATGATAGATCTTGGCGTGCATCGGATCCTCGCAGGCGCCCTGCACGATCACCTCGTTGGTGATGTCCTGGATCTCGGCGAGGTCCTCTTCGGAGAGCTGGTTGATGGTGGTGCCGTCCTCGAGGAACTTCACCGTGCCTTCGGTCGACTGACGCTCGGACCAGGCCAGCGACCAGGCCATGGTGGCGTCCGCGGCGATCTTGAGCTTTTCCTGGGTCTCCTCGGAGAGCGCGTCCCAGGCATCCTGGTTGATCATCACGCCGAACACGCTGGCGGACTGGTGCCAACCCGGCGTCAGCCAGTAATCGGCAACCTCGTTGAAACCGGCCTTGTAATCCACGCCGGGGGTTGAGAACTCGGCGCCGTCGACCACGCCACGCTCGATGGCCTGATAGATTTCCCCTCCGGCGAGCGTGACCTGGGAGCCGCCCAACTTTTCCAGCACGCGTCCTTGGTCCCGGCCGGAGAGGCGCAGGCGCTTGCCCTCCAGGTCGGCGAGGCTCTCGATGGGCGTGCCGCCGCGGAAGCCGGATTCGTTATTGGTGATACCGTAGGGCAGATAGACCATGTTGTACTGGCCGTAGACTTCCTGATAGAGCTCGAAACCGCCCCATTGTTGAATCCAGTTCAGGTAGTCGACGCCATTGAACAGGCTGGTGGTGGTAGCCAGCGGCGAGAAGGCCGGGCTGCGTCCCGCCCAGTAGCCGGGCCAGTCACCGGCGGCCTCGATACTACCGGTCTCGGTGGCGTCGAACACCTCGGTGCCGGGCATCAGGGTGCCGCCGGCGCGGAAGTTGATCTGCAGCTCGTCGCCGGCCAGCTGGTTGACCAGTTCTGCCCAGTGGCGGTCGATCTGGATGAGATCCAGGTTGTCCGGCCAGGTCGTGGTCATGGTCCATTCTTCCTGGGCCTGGACATGAGTCGCCAGCGTGGCCAGGGCAACGCCGGCGGCCAGGCTGGTGAGAGCGAAGCGTGTCATCATGTGGGACTCCCTCATGGGGTTGTTGTGGTTGTCGAGAAGAGACGCAGCAAAGAACGTTGCCATCCCGTGATATCCCCGACCAGCGGAACGGCGGCAGTCATCAAGCTAGCATGGCTTTTCCGCCGTGTTCGATGTCCACCATGGTCGTGTTCCACGCAATTTTGTGGCGACCGCACATGTCATTGATTCATGGAAAGTCTCGTAATATCAGTAGAATGAAGGGGTTTTGGCGTATCGAGTGCTGCGTTGCCGAAGTGCAGTCGAGCGTTTAATTCCCGAAATTCATTAGACCAAAGTTGATTTGTCCAGGAGATCGGCATGTCGCCCTTGCCCAGCCCCCACTTCCCGCCGGAACTGGACGAGTTCTGTCAGGCCCTTCGTCGGCATCGATGGCGCGGACTGGTCTGGCTACAGGGCGAGGCCGGGCGTTGTCGCGAACGGGCGTGGCGGCTCTGGGGAGATGCAAGATGGCAGGCTCCTCTCTGGGTTGCTCCCGAATCGCCGGACGGCATCGCGGCGTCGTCATGGCTTCCGGCGAGCAAGGCGCGGACCCGGCTGGGCGGGGAGCAGGACCTGATCGTCTTCGATGCGGCCTCTCCGGGCGCGGGGTTCGATCCCGAGGCATTCGGTGCCCTGTCCGGCACCTTGCGTGCCGGTGGCTTGATGGTGCTGTTGACGCCCACCGACTGGGGCGCGCGGCCCGATGCCGACTATGCTCGTCTGGCCGAGTATCCCTGGTCCCTGGAGGAGCTGTCGTGCCGATATCTGGCGCGCTTGTCGACCTTGCTGGCGGATGCGCCGGGCGTCGCGCGGTGGACCGATGCGGCATCGCCGGTGGTGCCGGTATTGACCGATGAGCCTCGCGAGGCGCCGACGTCGCCCGACGCTGCCTGCCTTACCCCGGACCAGGCCGATGCCGTGGCCCGGCTAGAGCGTCTACGGCGACGTCGGCCGCTGGTGATGACCGCCGACCGGGGGCGCGGCAAGACGGCCGCTCTGGGCATCGCCTGTGCCCGACTGCTGGCGCGAGGCATCGCCGTTCTGGTAACCGCGCCGCGTCCGGCTGCAGTGGCGGGGCTCTTCGAGCGTCTCGCAGCGCTGTGCCCCGAGGGCGTTCGCCAGGGCAATCGCTTCGCGACCGACAAGGGACACGTGAGCTTCCTGGCCCCGGATGAACTGCAAGCGCGAATCGAACGAGGCGAGGCCGGCGGGGCAGGCAGCTGGTTGCTGGTGGATGAGGCGGCAGCAATACCTGCCGGACTCCTGGGGAGCTGGCTCGAGGCCTTCCCGCGAATCGCCTTTGCGACGACCGTGCATGGCTATGAAGGCGCGGGGAGAGGCTTCGCGCTGCGCTTTCGAGAGAGGCTCGACCGCCTGGCCCCGGACTGGCGCGAATGCCACCTGGCCACGCCGGTGCGCTGGGCCGAGGGCGATCCTCTGGAGGCGTTGACGTCGCGCCTGCTGATGCTCGACGCCGAACCGGATGTCGACCAACCGGAGGCGGGCGTGCACTGGCAGCGCGAGGATCGCCGAGACCTGGCTCGCGACGAGCCGCGTCTGCGTGCCATCTTCGGTCTGCTGGTGCAGGCTCACTACCGCACCACGCCTGGCGACCTGAGGCGCTTGCTGGATGCGCCGGGAGGCCGCATTGCCAGCCTGTCGGGCGGTGGCGGGGTCGCGGCCGTCGCGGTCACCAGCGACGAAGGAGGCTTCGAACCGGTATTGGCAGAGCGAGTGGCGCGTGGCGAGCGGCGACCTCGTGGACATCTGCTGGCCCAGTCACTGGCAGCCCATGCCGGCGAGCGCGAGGCGCTGATGGCCCGATTGCGCCGTGTCCTGCGTATTGCCGTGGTGTCGCCATGCCGCCGCCAGGGCATGGGAGCGCAGTTGCTGGCGGCCGAACGGCGCGATGCCGAGTCGGATGGCATCGACCTGCTCGGTGCGAGCTTCGGCACCGACCCCGGCCTTCTGGCCTTCTGGCAGGGTCAGGGGTTTAGAGTGGTACGCCTCGGCCTGACCCGCGAGACCTCCACGGGCGAGCACGCCCTGATGGTGGTGCAGCCGATCAGCGCCAAGGGCGAGGCGCTGGCGACACGCCTGATGCATCGCTTCCATCGTCAGCTTCCGGCCCTGCTGGCTTTCGAGCTGGCCGAGCTCGAGCCGCTGGTGGCGCTGGCCCTGCTCGGCGAATGTCCCGCCGGGCCGCTGTCGGCGGAGGACCTTCGCGACCTCGAGGATGTGGCCCATGGGCATCGCGATCCGGCCATGGTGAGGCCGGCCGTGCAGGCACTGATCGGCTTCGTCGCTCCCCATGGCCAGGGCGATGACGCGCTGGCCATGCTGGCCGCCTGGGCCTTCCAGGGGCGTTCCGACGAGTGGCTCGCTCGACGGCTGTCGCTCAGCGGCGCTCGGCAGGTCGATGGCTGGCGGCGGCAGGGCATCGCCAGATGGCTCGATGCCGCCAGTCTTCCCAAGGGTGAGGACGGCCGGTAGAGTCTCCGAGTCAATCACGATACAGAAGCGCCATGAACGCACATCTCGAGCAACTCGCGCCGCGCCCGCTGTGGCGCCATTTCCGCACTCTGTGCAACACCCCGCGTCCTTCCGGCCATGAAGCGGCTCTGGTCGCGCACCTTGAGGCCTGGGCCGACGGCCTCGGCCTGCCGCATGATCGCGACGCTTTCGGCAACCTGCGCATCCGCAAGCCGGCCAGTCCTGGCCACGAGAAGGCGCCGGGCGTGATTCTGCAAGGTCACCTGGACATGGTCGCCCAGGCCAATGCCGATCATCCCCACGACTTCACCCGCGATCCCATCGCAACCCATGTGGTGGATGGCTGGCTGCATGCGCGGAATACCACCCTGGGCGCCGATAATGGCATGGGTGTGGCGGCGGCACTGGCGATCCTGGAAGACGACACGCTGGTGCATGGCCCGCTCGAGGCACTGTTCACCCTGGAGGAAGAGTCCTCGATGGGCGGTGCCTTGAACCTGGCGGAAGACTGGCTCGAGGGGGAGATGCTGCTTAACCTCGATTCCGAGGACCGTGGTCAGGTCTACATCGGTTGTGCTGGCGGTGCTGACGTGGTGGTCGAGGCGCAGTTGCCCACCAGCGCGGTGGGCGAGGATGAAACACTGGTGCGCCTAGCCCTGACCGGGCTGACCGGAGGCCACTCGGGTCTCGATATCGACAAAGGACGCGGCAACGCCAATCGCCTGCTGGTGCGGGCGTTGCGTCGCCTCGAAGACGTCGATGCACGCCTGGTCGACTATCAGGGGGGTACCCTGCGCAATGCCTTGCCTCGTGAAGCCTTCGCTACTCTGGCGTTGCCCGCCGAGGAAGTGGAGGCCGCGCGCACGCGCCTGGCAGCCCTGGAGCAAGAGTTGCGCGATGAACTGGCCGGGGTTGATGATGACCTGCGACTGACCCTCGAGCCAGGCGTCGCTGCCGACGGCACGGCTGCCCTGAGCCGTGAGGCCAGCCGCCTGCTGGTCAATGCCCTGCATGTAGCGCCCTGTGGTGTCGAACGCATGAGTACCGCCGTGCCGGGCGTGGTGGAAACGTCCAACAATCTCGGGGTGGTGAGTCTGGCAGACGGCCGCTTCCACCTGTGCGCACTGGTGCGCTCGCTGCGAGACAGTGCGCGTGCCGACATCGCCGATCGCTTTCGCGCGCTGTTCGAGTTGATCGGTGCCCGCACTCGGGTCGAGAACGCCTATCCCGGCTGGACGCCGTCCCCGGAGAGCCCGCTGCTGGCGCGTTTCTGCGCCCTGCACCGGGAGCGGCTGGGGGTCGATCCGGCCATCAAGGTGATTCATGCGGGCCTGGAGTGCGGCATCCTCGGTGCCAAGTATCCGGCCCTGGAAATGATCTCCTTCGGTCCTTTGATCCGTGGCGCGCATTCGCCGGACGAGCGCGTGGAGATCGACTCGGTTGCGGAGTTCTGGGACATGCTGCGGGCCCTGGTCGAAGATCTGGCGGACCCCAAGGCGTGAAGGAGAGGGCATGAACGAGGCATGGCTCGCGCCCGGTTGGGGGCTGCCGCTCGGGCTGGGCGTGCTGGCACTGGTGAGCCTGGCTTGGGGAATCGGCCAACGCCGCCGTCATGTGGCCGTCAGTGCCCGTCTGGCCGAACGCGAGGCGGCCGCGGCACGGCTCGAGCAGGAACTGACCCAGAGCGACGCCCAACTGGATGGCTGTCGCGAGCGGCTGGCCAGTGTCGAGGCGGCGCTCGAGCAGACTCAAGGGCAACTGGCCGAGCAGCGCGAGCGGGCGGCACGGCTGGAAACGGAACGTGAGCAAGCGGCGCTGCGCCATCGTGAGCAGCTTGCGCTGCTGGAAGACGCCCGCGAACGCCTCAAGGACGAATTCCACCAGCTCGCCGGCCAGGTCTTCGACGAACGCCAACGCACCTACAGCGCCCAGAGTCGCGAGAGCCTCGAAGCGCTGCTGAAGCCCTTCCGCGAGCAGGTCGACCATTTTCGTCGACGCGTCGAGGAGTTGCATGGCCAGGAGCAGCGCGAACGCGGCTCGCTCAAGGCCCAGCTGGATCAACTGGCCGGTCTCAACGCCAAGCTCGGCGAGGAAGCCGCCGGGCTGGCCCGGGCACTCAAGGGCGACCAGAAGGCGCAGGGCAATTGGGGAGAGCTGATTCTCGAGCGGGTGCTGGAGCGTAGTGGCCTGCGTCGCGACATCGAGTATCGTCGCGAGGTGACGCTGCACGACGAGCAGGGGCGGCGGCGTCCCGATGCGATCATCTACTTGCCGGAAGACCGCCATCTGATCGTCGATGCCAAGGTGTCGCTCAGCGCCTGGTCCCGAGTGGTCAACGCCGAGGACGAAACCGAGCGGGAAGTGGCGATGCGCGATCACCTGCAGTCGCTGCGCTCGCACGTTCAGGGCCTGGCGGCCAAGGACTATCCGGGCCTCTCGACGCTGCACTCTCCGGACTTCGTGTTCCTCTTCGTGCCGGTGGAGCCGGCCTTCGCGGCGGCCTTCGAACGTGATCCGACGCTGTTCCAGGATGCCTTCGACAAGCAAGTGGTGATGGTCACGCCGACCACCCTGCTGGCCAGCCTGCGCACCGTGGCGGGTCTGTGGAGCCTGGAACGCCAGAACGAGAATGCTCGTCTGATCGGCGAGCGTGCCGAGCGCCTGCTGAGCAAGTTCGGAGGATTCGTCGAGAGCCTGGAAGAGGTGGGGCGACACCTGGAGCGTGCCGGAGACAGCCATCGCCGCGCCATGCGGCGGCTGTCGACGGGACAGGGCAGCCTGGTCGCTCAGGCCCGGGAGCTGGAACGCTTGGGCGTGCGCATGAAGAAGCCGCTGCCCGATGACCTGGTGCGTGCCGCCGAGGGCGAGGCACCGGATGAGTCTCCCGAACACGACGCCGCCGCCCCGAAAGGCGGCGACGAGGATCAAGACCGCTAATGGTCGAGAGCGGATCCAGGGAAATCGTGTTCCCCGAACCTTTTGGGTACAGGAAGTGCTGATTTATGTCGTGAGCGACGATAAGTTGGCCGCCGCCGGAACGGAATAACCGCAGTTTACTGATCGTAAATGAGGATTATGAGTACCGCCGACGGTCAGGGTATCGAGCGCAACAATAAATCAGTGCTTCCTTAGCCGAGATAGGCGTTCAACATCCAAATCGTCTTCTCTTGCTCGCGGATGTAGTCGCTCACCTGGGAGGCGGTACCTTCGTCGTCGGCATCGGATGCCAGGGAGAGGATCTCGCGCTGCAGCTCGATCAGCGTCTGGTAACCCTTGACCACGCCACGCACGCAGGTCTCGCCGTCGTGGATATCCTTCTCTTCCTCGATGCTGGACAGCTTGAAGTAATCGCTATAGGCGTGCACCGGCTTGTGTCCCAGGGTCAGGATGCGCTCGGCGACCTCGTCGATCTTGGCCAGCAGGTCGGTATAGAACTCCTCGAACTTGGTGTGCAGCTCGAAGAAGTTCTCGCCTTTCACGTTCCAGTGATAGCCGCGAACGTTCATGTAGAAGATCTGATAGTTGGCCAGCAGGGCGTTGAGCCGTTCGGCCAGTTGGCTGGCACTGCCGGAATGCAGGCCGATGCTGTTGGTCTCGCTCATGCGAATGCCTCCTTGATTCGTGTTGGGCCAGTATAGGCGCCGGGGTAGTGACCGTTAAGCGAATTTCCTGCATGGACACCATAGCGCTGATTGATGACATGCGGGCGACGTTGCGGGGCTTCAAGAGGGTGGCGACTGCTAGACTGTCGGAAGACACCGAGGAGAGACGCATGGCTCGAGGAAACTGGCACGCCCTGTTGATAGCCCCGTTCGCGGTCCTGGCGGGCTGTCAGGCGACGCCCACCCGCATGCCGGAAGCCGAGCCGGCCCCCGCCGCTGCCTGCCATTGGCCGGTGGAGGCCGGCTCGCGCAGCACCACTCTGGCACGGGTGGTCGAGGTACTGGAGCAGCGCGATTTTCTGGTACGCGATACCGATACCTCGCTGGGGCTGGTCAGTGCCGAGCGTGCCGGCCGCACCCTCTATCATGATGCCGTCGACCCGGCACCCCGCCTGGGCGGTTTTCTGTTCGGCGGAAGCGGCGGTCATGTGGCATCCGGCGTGGGGCTGGGCATCGGCTTTGGTGGCGCGGGGTGGCCGTCCGAGGAAGCCACCCGGATCGAACGTGTCTCGGTGGTGGTCGGCGGCGAGTCGGTGAGGGTGTCGCGTGATGTTCAGCTGTACGACTGGCGCGGTCAGTTGCGGCAGTCGCGCACCGCCAGTGACGCGAATTTCTGTCGCGAGCTGCACGATGCCGTCGAGGCTGGGGAGGTATCGTCATGAGGCGCCGCTTGCTGGGGGGCGCGCTGATGCTGCTGCTGACGGGATGCGCGAGCATGGCACCGCCCGCCCCCGCCGAGCCTGTCACGGGGAACGTGCCAGGCTCGGTGGTCGACGTGCTGGATGAAGCCATGATCCTGCTGATGGAGCGTGGCTATGTGGTGCGCCATGCCGATGCCGACCTGGGACGTGTCGAGGCCGTGCTCGGGCGTTGGCCCGGTTACCGGCTGCGTCTCGAGGCGAGTCCCGCCGAGCGAGGCAGCCGGGTCGAGATGACGGCCCTGCGTGGCGGTCGTCCCCTGCCGCCATGGTTGCTCGAGCCCTGGCTGGCGACGCTGCGCACACGCCTGGAGAACTAGGCGGGTGCCTTCCAGTCGATGGCTTCTATTTCCGCCAGCAGACGATCGCGCAGGCTCGCCAGGGTGTCCAGATCATAGGGCGAGGCCTGACCGTGGCCCCAGACCGGCGCCGGCCAGGCGTCGTCGTCATGACGTCGCAGGATCACGTGCAGATGCAGCTGGGAGACCACGTTGCCCAGGGTGGCGATGTTGAGCTTGTCGCCCGTCAGACACTCCTTCAACACGCTGCCGGCCAGGGTCGCCTCCCGCCAGAGCTGGCGCTGGTCGGCCTCGTCGAGTTCGATGACCTCGGAGACGCCGGCACGGCGTGGCACCAGAACCAGCCAGGGGAAGCGGGCATCGTTCATCAGGCGTAGCTGACAGAGCGGGAGTTCGGTGATGGGGTAGGTGTCCTCGATCAGACGGGCGTCCGGTTCGAAATCTGGCATGTCGGGGCTCCTTGAAGTCGTTGGTACATGTGCAGCATGCCATGGCCATGCTGCAGGGGAATCAGGTCTGGAAAGCCGGGGTAGGGGGTTGTGCGGGATAGGGGCTGTGCGGGACCGCGCTTCCTGCTAGATTGAACGAGTAGCATCCCTTCCCGGAAACGCCGGAGGAGGCGGTATGGCGCCTGTGGCGCCGTTCGCCTTCCGCGTTTCCCTACCGAGCCGTAACAAGGAGAGCCCGATGAAACGGACCCTTTCTCTGATGATGATCACCCTGTTCACGCTGTCGCTGCTGGCCGGATGCAACACCGTGCGCGGTGTCGGTCAGGACATCGAACAGGGCGGCGAGGCCATCCAGGAGTCCTCTTCCTGACGCATGCCTCCACCATGGCCCGGCTTGCCGGGCCATGGTTCATTGCCTGGCGTCATGTGCCGCCTGGGTCTGACGCTCTTCCTCCTCTTCTGCCCGCTTGCGCAGCTTCTTGCGCAATGCGGCCTTCTCGTGGCGCAGCTGTTGCTCGGGCGTCTTCAACTCCAGAGGCGGCACGCTGGCGGGTTTGCCCGCTTCGTCCACCGCGACCATGGTCAAGTAACAGCTATTGGTGTGACGGATCAGCTTGTTCTGTATGTCCTCGGCTATCACCTTGATGCCGACTTCCATGGACGAACGTCCCACGTGGTTGACGCTGGCCAGGAAGGTCACCAGTTCGCCGACATGGATCGGCTGCTTGAAGCGTACCTGGTCCACCGACAGTGTCACGACATAGCTCCCCGAATAGCGGCTGGCACAGGCATAGGCGACCTCGTCGAGTTTCTTCAGGATGGCGCCGCCATGGACCTTGCCACTGAAGTTTGCCATATCGGGAGTCATCAGCACGGTCATGGTGAGTTCGTGCTGACCGGGCAGTGCATGTTCCGTCATTTGCAGGGTCTCTTGTGGAGGTTGCCCTCAGCATAACGCCTTGCCGCCGTAATGGGGACAAGGCGAGCCACACATATGCCATGCGTTGATTCATGGCGCCGGCTGCCGGGGCCAGCCGTCAATCCGGCGCCGCTAGAGCCAGGTCAGGCCGGCGGCGATGATCACGCCCGTCAGCAGCAACTGGACCAGGCAGAACCCCATGATGTCCTTGGCCTTGAGACCGGCGATGCCGAGGACCGGCAGGGCCCAGAAGGGTTGCAGCAGGTTGGTCCAGGCATCGCCCCAGGCCACGGCCATGGCCACGCGGGGAATGTCCACGCCCAGGGCCTCGGCGGCCGGCAGCATGACCGGCGCCTGCACGGCCCATTGGCCGCCGCCGGAGGGCACGAAGATGTTGACGATGCCGGCGCTGATGAAGGTCCAGAAGGGCAGCGAGGCTTCCGAAGCCATCGAGATCAGGGCGCCGGAGAGCGTCTCGGCCAGTCCGGACTGGACCATGATCGCCATGATCCCGGCATAGAACGGGAACTGGATGACGATGCCGGCGCCGCCCTTGATCGCTTCATGCAGGCTCTCGAGCAGGCTGCGGGGCGTGCGATGCAGAACGATGGCCAGGAACAGGAAGAGAAAGTTGACCACGTTGAGGTTGAGACCGCCACCACGCAGCACGAAGTGGTCGAGCAGGAACAGCAGCCCCGGAATCCCCACCAGCCAGGCCAGGGTCACGCTGTTCTCGAGACGCTCCGCTGGCCGGGTGATGCGCACGCGTCGTGTCTCGTCCTCGTTCAGCAGGCTCGGGTCGATATACACGCTGTCCTTTTCGTCGGGCAGCATCATGCGGTTGATCAACGGCATGGCGATGAACAGCACCACCACGATGCCGAGATTGAACAGCGAGAAGACGGTCTCGGAGGTGCCGATGACGCCGATCTGTTCGGCGGCGAAATGACCGTCGGTGGCGATGGTCAGGGGCACCGAGCCGGCCAGCCCTCCGTGCCAGACGATGAAACCCGAGTAGGCGCTGGCGACCAGCAGGCGATAGTCGACGCGGATCTGGCGGGCCAGCTCCTTGGCGAACAGCGCGCCTACCACCAGGCCGAAGCCCCAGTTGATCCAGCTGGCGGCCAGCGACACCAGGGTGACCAGGACGATGGCGGCGCCGGCGTTGTTGGCCAGGCCGGCCAGGCGTTGCAGCAGTCGCTTGACCGGGGGCGAGCTGGCCAGCATGAAGCCGGTGACCAGTACCAGCAGCATCTGCATCGAGAACGACAGCAGATTCCAGAAACCGTCGCCCCAGAAGCGGAGGACCGTCAGTGGCGTCTGACGTTCGACGGCGATGGCGGCGGCAGCGGCGATCACCGTCAGCAGCAGCACGAAAATGTAGGGGTCAGGGAGATACCGCTCGACCAGTTTGACCGCTGGACGCGACAGTGACTTGAGCATGGTGCTGGGCCTCATCTCGGGTCAGGGAAATACGGCTTGAATGACGGCACGTGCAAATCGCCATGCCGCACGGCGCTGGGAAACTCGCCTAACGGTTTGTTATGTCTCGCTTTCTGCGCGTCATTTGCTTTGCGCTTCACGACGCTCGGCTATTCAATCAGCCTTGCCATCGTGGCAGAAGATACTGAGAAATCTCGTTAGATCAGGAAGTTGGGCAGCATCAAGTTGCCCGACTTCCCGGGAGCTGTCAAAGCCACCAAAGTCCAATGACTGAAGAGGGCGGTGTGTCCTCAGGCATCTCGCCAGTGCCACCGACGATAGTGCCGATAATAGGCGATCAGCACGGCCGAACGCGTTGCGGTGAAGACAGTGAAGGCCAGCCACAGGCCGTGATTGCCAAGCGGTTGAGTGAGCCACCAGACGGGGAGGTAGACCGCCAGGCCGATGAAGATGCTGTTGCGCATCTCACGGATTGCCGTGGCGCCGATGAACACGCCGTCCAGCAAGTAACTCCATACCGCAATCAGCGGCATGACCACCACCCAGGGCAGGTACTCGCCGGCATTGGCACGGACATCCGGCAGGCCGGTGAGCAGCGCGATCAGCCAGTGACCGCCCAGCGCGAAGGCCAGGGCGGCGATGCCTGCGGTCAGCAATGAGAAGCGGGTCGCGCCGCGCACTGCTTGGGCGAATTCCTGCCAGCGACCACGACCCACGGCGTGGCCGGTCAGGGCTTCGGCGGCGTGGGCGAAGCCATCCAGGCCGTAGGAAGTGAGCATGATGAACTGCAGCAGCACCGCGTTGGCGGCCAGGATGGTGTCGCCTTGAGCCGCGCCCTGGGCGGTGAAGAAGGCCGTGGCGAACAGCAGCCCCAGGGTGCGCACGAAGAGGTTGGCATTGACCTGGAAAAGCTCGGCGTAAGCGCCGAGACGCAAGAGACGTTCGCGCCGGAAGCGTCCCTCGAGCCGCCGCAGTTGACGGCTGACCAGCCAGAGGCCCACCGCCAGAGCGCTGAAGTCGGCAATGACCGTGGCCCAGGCCACGCCATCGCTGGTCATGCCGAACCCGACCACGAAGAGCAGGTCGAGCAGGATGTTCACGGCGTTGGTCAGCACCAGGATGATCAGCGTCACCCGGGAATTCTGCTGGCCGAGGAACCAGCCGAGGATCGCATAGTTGGCCAGTACCGCCGGTGCCGACCATAGACGAATCCGTGCGTACTCGCCGGCCAATGCCGTGGCCTCGGCGCTGCCGTCCAGCAGCCAGAGGCCGAGGTCGACCAGAGGGCCGCCCGCCAGGATCAGCACGAGGCCGATGCCCAGTGCCAGCAGCATCGATTGGCCCAGCAGGTTGCGTACACCCTCGTCGTCGCCGCGTCCCGCAGCCTGGGAGGTCAGGCCGGTGGTGCCCATGCGGAGAAAGCCGAAGCCCCAGTAGAGAAAGCCGAACAGGGTCGCGCCGAGCGTGACCGCAGCCAGATAGCGGGAATCCGGCAGGTGGCCCACCACGGCGGTGTCCACCAGGCCGAGCAGCGGTACGGTGATGTTGGAGAGGATGATCGGCCAGGCCAGGGACCAGACACGCCGTTGGTCGGGATCGGAAGATGACACGGTGGCTCCGGAAGTTCAGCGAGCCCGATAGGATGGGGGAGACGGCTCGTCTGAGCAAGAAAACGGCCCTCGCCTCGACGAGAGCCGTGTCTTTCAAGGGAGGCAGGCGCGCGCCGATCTCAGGCCGCAGTGATGAGCCGGTATTTCTCCATCAGTTCTTCCCGGGATTCCTTGCGCTCCGGGTCGAGGGGAATGCAGTCGACCGGGCAGACCTGCTGGCACTGCGGCTCGTCGTAGTGACCGACACACTCGGTGCACCGGTTGGGGTCGATGATATAGATCTCTTCCCCCGGCGAGATGGCGTCATTGGGGCATTCGGGTTCGCAGACGTCGCAGTTGATGCATTCGTCGGTGATCATCAGGGCCATGGGGCGCCTCATAAAAATCTGCTGTGCGTCGGCCATAGGGCGTTGGCATCTCGCCAGAAAGCGCTTTTGTACGTCTGCTTTTCGTACACCTAAAGTGCGCTTTCCGCTCGATATCGCCTTGTCTGGCGCAAGCTCGCTAGATTTTAACAGGGTTTGAGCAAATCAGTACCGGGCACACAAGACCGAGTGCCACGGTCAGGTATTGTAGCGATTCTTGAGCGCTTCGGCGACATCGGGATGGACATGCTGCGACACATCGCCGCCGAGGCGCGCGATTTCGCGCACCAGCGTGGAGGAAATGTAGGAGTTTTCCACCTCCGGCGTCAGGAAGACGGTCTCCAGTTCCGGCATCTGGGCGCGATTCATGTTGGCCAGCTGCAACTCGTACTCGAAGTCAGAGACCGCACGCAGGCCTCGCAGGAGAATGCGGGCCTGGCGCTGACGCATGAACTCGGTGAGCAGGCCGGAGAAACCGACCACTTCCACGTTGTCGTGGTGCTCCACCACCTTGCGCGCCAGGGCGATGCGGGCGTCGATGTCCAGAGCGGGCGACTTGCCGGGACTGGAGGCGATGGCCACCACGATGTGATCGAACAGACGCGAGGCCCGCTCGATCAGGTCGTAGTGTCCGTTGGTGATGGGATCGAAGGTGCCGGGATACACGGCGGTGTTCATGAGTCCTCCTCTCCGTCGTCGAGCCGGCCGAAGGGGTTGTCCACGGCCAGCGAGACCGGCTTGGCATAGCCCGGAATCTGGATGGCGTCATCGCCGACGTCGAGTTCAGGGCCTTCGAGCACGCCTTCGCCGAAGCGATAGCGGGGCGCGAAATGGCCTCGGTCGGCGTCGTGGTAGTAGGCCGCGGCGGTCTCTCGTGTGGCTTCGCGCCGGGCTCGCCAATCTGCCATGGCCGCAGCGCCGTGACGGGCAGTGAGCAGGCGCTCGGTGACGCCGGGAGAGAGCACCACACCGGTGGCGTTGTTGCCGCCGAATCCCTTGGCATTGATGAAGGCGGCATCCGCCTCGAAGGCATAGGGGTCGCGAAAGAAACGCAGCCGGTCGGTGTGGACGTCGTCGGCCACGGCATCCAGGGTTGGAATGCCCGGCAAGAGGCCATGGGCGAAGCTGCCCAGGGCGCTGGCCAGCTGGTCGCCGGCGGCACCGCCCTGTGAATGGCCGACGAAGGCCTTGATGGCCGTTACCGGCCAGTCTTCGATGCCGTGGGCCCGGGCGACCAGGTCGAAGACGTGAGACTCGGTGACACGGTTCTTGGGCGTGCTGGTGCCATGGGCATGCAGGAAGGTGCGATGTCGCAGGGCATGCTTGCCGAGCATGTCGCGCACCAGCGAGGCGGCCTTGCCGAGCGTGATGTAGTTGCCGATGCCCGGTGCCGAGATCGAGCGCTTCCAGCCGTCGGCGTTGACGAAGACCTCGGGCACGCTGCCGAGGAGTTCGGCACCGACCTCCAGGGCCAGGGAGTCATCCATCAGCATCAGGAACTGGCTGGATTCGCCCATGGTGAAGCCGCAGTTGCGGGCGAAGGGGCGGCAGGCCCGCTGGTAGTCGGCGTCGGTCAGCAGTTCCAGGGCATCCAGGGCACGCAGGCTGTCGTCATCGGCCAGGGCACCCATGGCGCGAAAGCCCTCGACGATCTCCGGGGTGATCGGTGCGTCGGAGGTGCCGACCATCACGACGCGGCGCCGCCCGGCGCGGATGTCGTCCACGCCGAGCCGCAGGTTGTAGAGGAAGCTGGCGCAGGCGCCCAGTGCGGCGCCCGTGCCCCCTACGCTGCCCAGCACATAGGCATTGAGGAAGTCGGCGGGCATCTGCCCATAGCCCAGCGGCATCTGCTTGGAGGTGGCCCGCTTGCCGGAGACGAAGCTCTTCAGCAGACCGCCCCAGCCCTCGTCATCAAGCTGGCCGATGGAGTTGCCGGCATACACCGCGACCTGGTCGGGGTCCAGGCGGTCGCGCAGTTCATCCCAGGTCAGGCCGCTGTCCCCCAGGCAGTCGCTGGCGGCGAAGATGGCCATGGAAAGCCCGCGGGGGTGGTGCACGCTGCGGTAGAAATGACTGGGTTCGAAGCCCGAGGGAAGCTGGCCGGCGGCCCGTACCTGGGCAGGGCGTGTCTCGGGCAGCATGACGTCCATCTCGCCGGCTGGCACCGTGACTTCCAGATGCCGGCGGTCGAGCTCGCGAACCTGCCAGGTCGGTGGCAGGTCGTCGGGCAACTGGCGACGGCGCACGCGAAAGGTCAAGGGGGCATCCAGCGCGAGGGTCGCTCGGCGGTTGGCGGGCAAGCCCTCGGCGTTGAAGCGGGGATCTTCGATGCGTCGGATCAGGGTGTGGTCCAGTACGCGCTGGCGGGTGCGCTCGACGAGGGTGGCGGCATCGAGGGGATGCCCCTGGGCGTCGTGCCAGGTGCCGTCGTCCTGAGCGTCAGCCAGGCGCATCATCGCCGCCAGGCCGAGCAGGGTCTGGGCCTGGTCATCATCGGGCAGGGCGTCGAGCACGGTGCGGCGAAACGCCTGGTGGCCCGAGGTGCGGCCGGCGGGATTCACGCCGCCCATGCCCACGATCACCGGTAAATGTGACAAGCCGGGTTCCTCGTTGGATTGAAATAGCAGGGCAGAATCGTCTCTCGATAGGCCATGGATCATAGCACCCGGCCCGCCACGGCGTCATGCCGGGCCGCTGCGCCGGGGCGATGGCGGCTGCTAGAATGCTCGACCGTCGACATCGCCATCGGTTCCCCCATGACTGGACATTCCCGCGCCATCACCTCCAATCAGCCCGGTCCCCACCGGGATCTGACGCGTCGCGTCGAGCGAGCGCTGCAACACCCCCTGCGCAAGCCTGTGGCCGACCATACTCGCGAGGCGTTCGAGCGAGCCGAGCACTGGCGTGACGCCCGGGCGAGGATGCCACTGATCCTGGATGCCGGTTGCGGGGTCGGGCTGTCGACCCGACGCCTGGCCAGTGAACACCCGGGCTGCGCGGTGATCGGCGTCGATCGCAGCGCCGATCGCTTGTCGCGGGATCACGGGCCGCTGCCCGACAACGCCCTGCTGGTGCGTGCCGACCTGGTCGATTTCTGGCGGCTGGCGCTGGCCGAGGGGTGGCAGCCGGCGCGGCATTATCTGCTGTATCCCAATCCCTATCCCAAGTCGGTGCATCTCAAGATGCGCTGGCATGGCCACCCGATCTTTCCGGTCATCCCGGCGCTGGGCGGTCGCCTCGAGCTGCGTTCCAACTGGCGACTCTACGTCGAGGAGTTTGCCCTGGCATTGCGGCAGGCCACTGGCGTCGAGGCAGGCGTCGAGGCGTTCGAGCCTGATGGCGAGCCGCTGACCCCCTTCGAGGGCAAGTATCGGCAAAGTGGGCAGTCGCTCTGGCGGCTGGTGACCGAGTTGCCGCATCGCCCCGAGCTGCTGCCTGTCGAGTAAGCGTTATCTGAGTCGGTGATCGCGAAACCGTTCACCCAGGGTGCGCTGTAGCCACTGGGCGATGGGGCCGCGTCCGCTGTCGCGGCGGGAGACCGTCTCGACCTCGATGACCGGCGGGATGCCGAGGGCATCGCTGGCCAGGTGGATGAGATCGTCGCGAAAGGGCGGGTATTGGGCGATGTGCTGTGGTACCAGGGCCCAACCGAGCCCCCGGGTCGCCAGTTCGGCCATGGAGTAGAAGCTGTTGAGTCGCCAGAACTGGGCGCTCAGTGGTTGCCAGGCATCGCCCTCGCTGCGTGAAGCGATCAATAGCTGGCGATGCCCGGCCAGATCGCCCGCTGAGGGCGCGGGAAGCTCGGCGAGGGGATGGTGACGCGCCACGACCAGGGCTTGCTGGAGATGGGCGATGCGAATGCCCTCCAGCAGCGGCCCCTGGCCCTGCTGGCGCAGGAGGATGCCAAGGTCGGCGGTCTGGTCTTCCACCCAGCCGGCGATATCGCCCTGGGCGCCATAGAGCAGCGTCAGTTGCAGGGCCGGGTAGTGGCCGGCCAATGCTTCCAGGCTCTCGTCCACCGGCGGCATTTCCACCAGCGCCTCGTCGATGGCCAGCACCAGCCGTGCTTCCTCGCCCTGGCCGATGGCTTGGGCCCGGGATTCGAGTCGCTGACACTGGCGGATGACCGCCCGCGCCTCGTGGAGCAGTGCGGCGCCTGCCTCGGTGAGGCGGGGCATCCGGCCCGTGCGGTCGAATAGCTGGCAGTCCAGGTCGGTCTCCAGGTGCGCGATGGCGGTGCTGATCGCGGACTGGGCTCGGCCCAGATGGCGGGCCGCCGCCGAGAAAGAGCCCCGCTCGGCGCAGGCGATGAGGATTTCGAGCTGGTCAAGACTCCAACGCATGATATACGCGACCTATCTGAAAAATTGATGGATTCCAACTCGCACCCATCGCCATCATGGCGAGAATAGGAGGCCACGTCGAGGCCATGTTGGCCTGAGGGACCCGAGTGAGGAGGTCACGATGCGTTCCTGGAAGGAAAGGATCACGCACACTCTGCTTTTCGAAATGGGCGGACTGGTGCTGGTAACACCGCTGGCGAGCTGGCTGACCGGTCACGGCCTGAGCGAGATCGGAGTGCTGGCGGTGGGGCTGGCCAGTGCTGCCATGCTCTGGAACCTGGTCTGGAACCGGCTCTTCGATGTCTGGGTGCCGACGCGACGCCGTTCCCTCGTCCAGCGGATGGCCCAGGCCTTCGGCTTCGAGCTGGGGCTTTTGATCATGACGCTGCCGGCGGTGGCCTGGTGGCTCGGCATCGGGATCGTCGAGGCATTCTGGCTGGATCTCGGGTTCATGCTGTTTTTCCTGCTCTATGCCATGGTATTCAACACGCTTTTCGATCATGTCATGCGCCGGCGGCTGGCGCAGGGGGAGTGCGGATGAGTTATGTATTTCTCGCCCTGGCGATCATCGCCGAGGTCGTCGCCACATCGGCGCTCAAGGCATCGGACGAGTTTTCGCGTTTCTGGCCGAGCGTTCTGGTGGTGGTGGGCTATGTCACGGCCTTCTATCTGTTGACGCTGGTGTTCCGCACTCTGCCGGTAGGCATTACCTATGCGGTCTGGGCGGGGCTTGGCATCGTGCTGGTAACGCTGGTCGGCATGGTGGTCTACGGCGAACGCCCCGATCTGCCGGCGGTGGTGGGCATGGCCCTGATCATCGGCGGCGTGGCGGTGATTCAGGTGTTTTCCTCGTCGACGCCACACTGAGCCGAGATACGGTCGAAACGCCCTCCATGCCCGGGTAAACTGCGGAGTCGCGCCGTTGCCCGAATAACGCTGCATGGATGCCGTCATGTTTCATCGCACGCTGAGCTGTTGTCTGCTGGTCTTGTCATTGCTGCCATCGTCCGTCATGGCGGCGGGATTTCCACGACTCTCGTCGCTGACCGATGATGGCTTTCGCATCAGTGCCGAGGCACGCCTGCTGGGCACGGGGGATCGCTCGGATGAGATTCTGGCGAGCCTGTCGCCGTCGCTTTCCCTGTCACCGGCCTCGGTCTCCAAGGTGTACACGGCGGCAGCGGCCCTTGACCGTTTCGGCCCCCAGCATCGCTTCACCACGCGTCTGGTCAGCACGGCCGAGCCCGGTCCCGATGGCGTGCTCGGCGGCGACCTGGTGTTCGATGGCGGCGGTGATCCGGCACTGACCAGCGAAGACCTGTGGCGCCTGGTTCAACGGCTGTACCAAGCCGGCGTGCGCGAGGTGACCGGCCGGCTGGTGGTCAGCCAGTGGCGTTTCGGGCCGGTGGACTGCATCACGACCGATCGTTGCGAGGCGCGTAGCCGAGTGGACAACGCCTACAGTGCGCTGCTGTCCTCCGCGGGTGTCAACTTCGGTAGCTGGTGCGTGAACGTCGCGCCGGGCTCGGCGCCCGGTGTGCCAGCCACGGTTACCGGCTGCGACAGCAAGGTTCTGCTGCCGGGCATCGACAACCGGGTCGACACCAAGGCCGCCAATAGTGGGACCCAGCTATCGGCCCTGCGGTTGACCGAAGGCGGCGCTGATGTGGTGCGCGTCAGCGGGCAGATTTCCACCAATTCCCATCCCCGGGATCTCTACCGTGCCAGTGCCGCTCCGGCCGAGCAGACTGCGCAACTGCTGATGGCGATGCTCGAGCGTGCCGGTATCCAGGTCCAGGGCGGGCATACCACCAGCACAACGAAACCCTTGGCCTCGGCACGCGAGCTGGCCGCGGTGGATGGCGAACCGCTTCAGGAGGTTCTGCTGCGGACGCTCAATTACTCCAACAACTTCATGGCCGATGTGCTGGCGCTGGATATGGCAGCTGGCCCGCGTCCGTCCCTGGAACAAGGCGGTGCCGCCATCGAAGCCTTCGCGGCCGGCATTCCCGACCATGGCCCGCTGACGCTGCGCAGCGGCAGCGGCCTGACACCGGAGAACCGCACCACCGCCAGCGGTGTGAACAGCCTGCTGGCGTACATGTTCGCTCAGCCCTCCCTGTTTCCCAGCTTCGTGGCCGGACTGCAGTCACCCAGCAACGGCGTGATGCGCTTCATCCGCAAGGGGCCTTCGAGCTTTCAGGACCGTGTGATGGTCAAGACCGGCACCCTCAATGAACCGGTGCAGGTACGCGCGATGACCGGCTATTTCCGCACCCGGTCGAATCGTTGGGGCGCCTTCACCGTGCTGGTCAACGGCACCGAGTCGACGCCGTATCTCAACTGGACAATGGTGCTGGAACGCCTGTCCGAGGATTTGGCCGCACTGATCGAGGCTCATTGAGTCGCCAGCGATACCAGATTGTGGAGGGCCGGCGAGTCATTGTCCGGCCGCCAGGCGAGCCACAGCAGCATATCGCACGTATCGAGCTCGGGTAGCTGTAGAAAGTGCACGCCGGGCATTGGGTGGTGGCTGCTGGCAGCGGGCACGATGGCGATGCCGAGCCCGGCGGCGACCATGCCGAGGATGGCGATATTGTCCGCACCGTACTGCACGACCCGGGGCTGGAAGTCGAGTCGGCGAAAGTGCGCCTGTATGCGGTCATGATACTGTGGCGAGGCGTGTCGGAAACCCCAGATGACGTCTGCGTCCGCCAGCTCGTGCAGGCTTGCTGGTGGTGATGTCGCCCAACGGGAATTCTCCGGGACGGCCAGCAGCAGGTGGTCGCGTTGCAACAGCCGTGTTTCCAAGCCGGGCAATTCACCTCCGTCGAGATAAAGGATGCCGGCATCCAGCCCGCCATCCTGCAGCCGATCGAGTTGAGGACCCGACAGCAGTGGAAAGACCTCGAAGGCCACTCGAGGGTAGTGATCCCGATAACTTGACAGCAGGCGAGCCACTTCGGGAACCCACAGGTGGGTCACCGTCACGCCGAGACTGACTCGACCCGTCACCCCTTGGCCCAGAGTCGAAAGGCGTGTGCGTAGCCGTGTGCGTTGATCGAGGAGTTCCCGAGCTTCTTCGTGGAGCGCCCGGCCGGCTACTGTGAGTCGCATGCCGCGGGCATGTCGGTTGAACAGCCGAGTCTCGAGATCTTCTTCCAGTAAGCGAATCTGGCGCGTCAGGGCGGGCTGGGCGACATGAACTCGTCGGCTTGCCGCGGACAACGAGCCTTCCTCCACCACGGCGAGAAAATACTGGAGTTGTCGGAATTCCATGCACGACCCTTGCTGGCAATATCGAAATGATATGGATGGAATCCATTATGGATATTTTTTATATCGCCTAGCCTGCGCCATAGTCCAGTGACAATCCATAACAAGATTCGCTTCGGCGAGCTGGACAATCCCATGAACAAGACGCTGTATTCCCTTCTGGTCGGCGGGCACTTCACTTTATGCACCCTGGCCATGATCTGGCCCGGTGCGTTGATCGCCAATCGCGTCGAGCCGACCATGCTCGGCCTGCCTTTCCTGTTCGCCTGGTACATCCTGTGGATGCTGGTGCTGTTCCTCGGCATGTGGGCGGCTTTCGTCGTGCGGCCTGCGGGAGGTCGCGATGAATGATGCGATGATCGTCACGGCCATCACCCTGGCTTATCTCGGTATCGTACTCTGGGTCGGGTTACGGGCCCGAGGACGGGGCGGTTCCGGCCTGGAGGGCTATGTGGCAGGTGGCCGCCACGTCGGGGTGGTGATCCTGTTCTTCATCCTCGGCGCCGAGGTCTTCTCGGCCTTTGCCTTTCTCGGTACGCCGGGTTGGGCCTACCAGCATGGTGCCCCGGCCTTCTACATACTGGCTTATCTGTCGCTGGTACCCATCACCATCTGGGTGCTGGGGCCCAGGGTGGCGGCATTGGGCCGTGAACGAGGCTATCTGACCCAAGGCGATATGCTCGCCGACCATTATCGCAGTCGGCCGCTGGGCGTGCTGGCTGGGATCATCGGCGTCATGGCGCTGGTGCCCTATCTGACCATCCAAATCGCCGGGGCCGGACTGCTGTTTCAGGCCGCCACCGATGGCTTGGTCCCTTTCTGGTTGGGTGCTCTGCTGGCCTTTCTGGTGGTGGCGGCCTATGTGTTCTGTAGTGGCCTAAGTGGTATCGGCTGGACCAACCTGGTGCAGGGCATCATGATGATTGCCATTGCCTGGTTTCTGGGACTGGCGATCCCCGAGCATCTGTTCGGCGGTGTTGGTGAGATGTTCGCGCGTCTCCAGATCGAGGCGCCCGAGCATCTCGTCCTGCCTGGGGCGACCAACATGGGCTGGGGCTATTTCAGCACGGCCATTCTGGTTAGTGCCTTCGGCGGCGCCATGTGGCCGCACATGTTCATGAAGTTCTATTCGGCCGACAGCGGCCGGACCCTGCGTCGGGTCAGCGTTTTCTATCCGCTTTATGCCTATCTGCTGGTGCCCTTGTTGTTTATCGGCTTTGCGGGGGCGCTGGTGTTTGCCGAGATGCCCCTGAAGCGCCCGGATACCGTACTGTTGAAACTGGTGATGGAAGTCGCGGCGTTTCCGCCGTGGGTGGTTGGGTTGATGCTTTCCGGAGCGCTGGCGGCAGCCATGTCCACCGGCGCCAACCTGGCTCATACCGCAGCCGTGGTATTGGTGCGTGATGTCCTCGGTACCACGTTGATGCGTGATGTCGGCGAGCGGGCCACAGTGGCCGCGACTCGCTGGAGCGTGCTGGCGCTGTCGTTGATCGCCTATGGTCTCGCTCTGTTCAACCCTGCCTCTCTGGTGATGATCCTGCTCACCGCCTACGGACTGATCGTGCAACTTCTGCCGATGGTGCTGGGAGCGCTTTTCTTCCCATTGCTGAATCGTCGCAGCGCCATGGCCGGTGCCATCGCCGGCAGCCTCTCTTTCCTGCTGCTCGAGTTTGGTTTCGGCTCACCGCTGGGGTGGCATGCCGGTGTCTGGGGCATGCTCGCCAATCTGGCAGTGCTTGGCCTGTGCCAGGCGCTGCTGCGTGAACGTGGGGCCGCTCGCGTCCTCGATTGAGGCCATCCCCTTTGCTGACCCGATGGAGAGAACCATGAATCACCAACATCCACATCTAGACATCAGGGCGGCCGTCGAGAGTCAGGTCGAGTCGACTTTCGAACGGGTTCAAGACCTCTACCAGGCGATTCACTGTCAGCCGGAGCTACCCTTCCAAGAGCACCGTACCAGCGCACGGCTTGCCGAGGCATTGGAAACTCTGGGCTTCGAGGTAACGCGCGGCGTCGGTGGCACCGGGGTGGTGGCCCTGATGCGCAATGGCGAGGGGCCGACGGTGATGTTGCGGGGCGACATGGATGCCTTGCCCATCGAGGAGCAGACCGGGGTCGAGTTTGCCAGTCGGGAAACCGCCGAGAACGCTGAGGGCAAGAGGGTGCCGGTGATGCATGCTTGTGGTCATGATCTGCACAGCAGTTGCTTGGTCGGTGCCGCGTCCGTGCTAGCGGATCTCAAGGCGCAGTGGCAGGGAACCCTGATGCTGGTTGCCCAGCCCGCCGAGGAAATCTTCGGTGGTGCGCGGGCGATGCTCGATGACGGCCTCTATGAGCGTTTCGCGCGTCCGGATATCGTGCTTGGGCAGCATAATATGCCGGCCATGGCCGGCACGCTCGGCCATCTCGCGGGTAACGCCATGGCGGCCGCCACTACCTTGAGGGTGACCATCCATGGCGATGGTGGGCACGGTTCCATGCCGGCCCATACCGTGGATCCCGTGGTGATCGCTGCGTATGTGGTGACGCGTCTGCAGACCATCGTGGCCCGGGAAGTGCCTCCGGAGGAAACCGTCGTGGTCACGGTCGGCAAGCTGCATGCCGGGACCCAGGGCAACATCATTCCCCATACGGCGGAACTCGAGATCAACGTGCGCAGTTTCGACAACGCACTGCACCGCCGCGTGCTCGAGGCCATCGAACGCATCGTGCGGGCCGAGTGCGAGGCGGGCCGCTCGCCTCGAGATCCGGAGTTTCACACACTCACCGAGACCATATCACTGCACAATGATGAGGAAGCCGTCGAGCGGGTGCGTCGTGCCCATGCCGAATATTTTGGTGAGTCGCAGCTTTTCGCCATGCCGCGACTCAACGGCAGCGAGGATTTTCCCTACTTCGGCAATGCCATGGCGGGAGGTTTCGGCGGTGATGATATTCCCTGTGTCTATTGGTTCATCGGCGCGACGCCCGAGGCACGCTGGCGGGAGACGCCAGGCGAGGGGATCTCCGAAAAGATGCGTCATCTGGAAATGCCGCATTCACCGTATTACTTCCCCGGGCAGGAGGCGACCATACGGACGGGAATAGCGGCGTTGACCACCGGAGCCCTGGCCTACCTGGCTCCCTAGAGGAACTGTGCATCGGTTCTGCTACCATCGCTGCTCATACCCTGGCTGATCGATGGATACTGGCAGATGAAACCTGGACACACCGGCCTGCGCCATCTGGTGCATTCCACTCGCTATTCCTTCAAGGGGCTCAAGGCGGCCTATCGCTACGAGTCGGCCTTTCGCCAGGAGCTCGGCCTCTGCCTGGTGCTGATTCCCCTGGCATGGTGGATCGGTGAGGCGCCGGTGGAGTGGCTCTTGCTGGTCGGCAGTTGCCTGCTGGTGTTGATCGTCGAGTTGCTCAACACCGCTGTCGAGAGCGTGGTGGATCGCATTGGCCCCGAGCGTCACAAGCTCTCCGGGCGTGCCAAGGACATCGGCTCGGCGGCGGTGATGCTGGCATTGGTCTTTGCCGGACTGACCTGGGGGTTGTTGCTGTGGGACAAGTTTCTGGGTTGAGTCGGTGCTTTCTTAAACGCGCCTAGTGTCCGAGGCGTGTGCTTGGTTATGCTGAGGGCATTCGCCAGCCGACGATGAGACGCCCATGGCCCTGCCTGCTGATTTCCTGCCCCTGGATGCCATTCCCGAACCGCTGACCTCGGCGTTGCGGCATACTTGGGAGCGTCTCACCGCTTCGCTCGAGCAGGCCGACAATCTGGCGTCGATGCAGGGCCAGGAGGCGCCGAGTGAATGCTGGACGGCGCTGTCTCCCGAGCGGTGCGAACAACTGGCCCGGGTGCTGGCCGTTTCCGGTTTTGCCGTGGAGACGCTGGTGCGCCATCCCGAATGGCTCGCCCATCTGGATGCGGAGGGCGAACTGGATGCCGCGCCCTCCGAGGCAACCCTGCGCGAGTCGCTCGAGGAACGTCTCGAAGACGCCGAGGACGAAGCCGCCATGCATGCCGCCATCCGCCGCTTTCGGCAGGCTCGCATGCTGGGCATCGTCTGGCGCGACCTGACGCGCCCGCAAGGCATCGATATGTGGCACACCAGCGGCGCCGTGTCGCGCCTGGCCGAGGTGTGCCTGGAGGCGGCGCTGAGCTGGCTCGAGAAGTACGTCGAGCCGCGTTGGGGACGACCCGCCGCGCGAGCCGACGGCAGCGAGCAACGCCTGGTGGTGCTGGGCATGGGCAAGCTCGGGGCCGGCGAACTCAACCTGTCTTCCGATATCGACCTGATCTTCGCCTTCCCCGAGAAGGGCGAGACCCAGGGCGGGCGCAAGTCGCTGGAACATCAGGAATATTTCACCAAGCTTGGCCAGAAGCTGATCGCTGCGCTGGACGCGGTGACCGCCGACGGTTTCGCCTTCCGGGTCGACATGCGGCTGCGCCCTCTGGGGGATGGCGGCCCGCTGGTCGGCAGCTTCGCCTCCCTGGCCGGCTATTATCAGGATCAGGGCCGGGAGTGGGAGCGCTACGCCATGCTCAAGGCGCGACCGGTGGCCGGCGACGTGGATGCCGGTGATGAGTTGCTGGCGAGCCTGCGGCCCTTCGTCTATCGCAAGTATCTCGATTTCGGTGCCATCGAGTCGCTGCGCGAGTTGAAGTCGATGATCAACCGCGAGGTGAAACGCCGTGGCATGGAAGGCAACATCAAGCTCGGGCCCGGCGGCATTCGCGAGGTCGAGTTCGTGGTCCAGGCCTTCCAGTTGATCCGCGGTGGGCGTGATACCGAGCTGCAAGTGACCTCGTTGCGCAGCGCGCTCGAACGTCTGCCGGCGCTGGGGCTGCTGCCGCAGGAGGTGGTCGACGAGCTCGAGCCGGACTATCGCTTCCTGCGCGATCTGGAGCATGTCCTGCAGGCGCTCGAGGATCGCCAGACCCAGATGCTGCCCGAAGGTGAGCTCGAGCGTGAGCGTGTCGCCCTGGGGCTGGACATGGAGGACTGGCCGGCGGTGATGGGGCGCCTCGACGAAGTCCGCGCCCGGGTGCGTCGGCATTTCGATGCGGTGATCGCCGACCCCGAAGAGGAAGTGGAGCCGGACGAAGGCGCCTCGGAGACGAACAGCGGAGTCGACCTCGAGGAGTGGCGAGCCCTGTGGCGCGGGCATGAAAGTGAGGAGGAGGCCCTGGCACTGCTCGAGGCCGGTGGCTTCGACGCGGCGGCGGCCAGCCATCGTCGATTGATGGCATTGCGTCGTTCTCGCCAGGTCCAGAGCATGCAGCGCATCGGCTTCGAGCGCCTCGATGCCCTGATGCCGCTGCTGCTGGAGGCTGCCGCGGACAGCGACGCGCCCGACACTGCCTTGGAACGCGTGCTGCCCTTGATCGAGGCGGTACTGCGACGCACCGCCTATCTGGCGTTGCTGCGCGAGAATCCGGTGGCTCTGGAACATCTCATGCGGCTGTGCAGCGCCAGCCCCTGGATCGCCGACCAGTTGGCGCGCCATCCCATCCTGCTCGACGAGCTGCTCACGCCGGATACGCTGTACACGCCGGCGGACAAGGCGCGCCTGGCCGACGAGTTGCGCCAGGCGCTGGGGCGAATCCCCGAGGATGACGAAGAGGGCCAGCTTGAGGCGTTACGGGTGTTCAAGCATGCTCAGGTGCTGCACGTTGCCGCCTCGGACATCGCCGGCACCCGCCACTTGATGAAGGTCAGCGATTATCTGACCTATATCGCCGAAGTGGTGCTCGAGGCGGTACTGGCCATGGCCTGGAAGCATCTGACCCGCAAGCATGGCTTTCCCGAACGCCGTGACGGCGGCCGCTGTGGCCAGGTGCCGGAATTTCTGATCGTCGGCTACGGCAAGCTCGGGGGCATCGAGCTTGGCTATGGTTCGGATCTGGATCTGGTATTCCTGCACGATGGCGCCGGCCAGGGCAGCACCGACGGGGCCAGGCCCATCGACAATGCGGTGTTCTTCACTCGACTCGGCCAGCGCATCATCCACCTGCTCACCGCCATGACGCCGGCGGGCAGCCTCTACGAGGTCGACATGCGCCTGCGCCCCTCGGGCAATTCGGGATTGCTGGTCTCGAGCCTCGATGCCTTCGCCGACTACCAGCGCCGCGAAGCCTGGACCTGGGAACACCAGGCCCTGGTTCGGGCACGCGTGGTGGCGGGCCACGAAACCCTGAGCGAGCGTTTCGCCGAGGTACGTGGCGCTATCCTCGGCAGCGAACGCGACCTCGACGAGCTGCGCGGTGAGGTCGTGGCCATGCGCCATCGGATGCGCGAACACCTGAGCGGCAAGGCCGATGCCGGTCGTTTCGACCTCAAGCACGACCCGGGCGGCATGGTCGATATCGAGTTCCTGTGCCAGTACGCCGTGCTGGCCATGGGGCACGAGACGCCCGCATTGCTGACCTACAGTGACAACATGCGCATCCTCGAGACCCTCGAGGAGACCGGCCGGCTGCCGGCCGACGACTGTCGCCGCCTGCGTGACGCTTACCTGGCTTGCCGCACGGCATCCCACCGCTCGGCCCTGACAGGCGATCCGGCGTTTGGCGACGTCGAGGACTTCAAGGCGCATCGCGATACTGTCATCGCGGTGTGGGAACGGTTGCTTGAGCCGGCCTCATGAAACCGGCTTATCGATAAGGAAACCATCACGATGCACAAGGTCCTGGTCCTGCATGGCCCCAACCTCAACCTACTGGGTACGCGTCAACCGGAGATCTACGGTCGCGAGACCCTGGCCGATATCGACCGCGACCTGCGCGAGCAAGCGGCACGGGCCGGCTGGGAGCTGGCCTGCCGGCAGAGCAACCATGAGGGCGAGCTGATCGATGCCATCCATGCCGCTCGGCTAGATGGCACCGCGGCGATCATCATCAATCCGGCCGCTTATACCCACACTTCGGTGGCCATTCTGGATGCGCTCAATGCCTTCGACGGCAAGGTGATCGAGGTACATCTCTCGAACGTGCACAAGCGCGAGGCCTTTCGCCACCACTCCTACGTATCGCTGCGGGCCGATGGGGTCATCGCCGGACTCGGTAGTCAGGGCTACCATGCCGCCCTGGAGGCATTGATCACGGCTGGATGAGCGACACGCTGGACCAGCTTCGCGAGTGACTTGCGCGGATTTATAGTCCTTCACGGGACGGCTGCGCTGCAGGCAGACTAAAGCCCAAGGCTTCATTCATCGATCCTGCCTTCCCAATCTCAGGGGATGACCTTCTCGGCGCGAAGCCGATCGAATAGATCAAAAAAGGCACCGCGAGTCTCGCGGAAATGGCTGAAGCCGAAGTCGCGGGACTTGGTGGTGTCGTTGACACATTCCTGGTCGCGACCCAGGTCGGCGTCGGTGTGCCACCAGGAAGCCAGCTTGTCGACGTCCGGCTCGACGAGATCGTGCTTTGCGGCGATTTCGCGCCAGGTCGATTCCGCGTTGGCCATCTGATCCTCCAGCGGCTGCGGTGTCTCGGGGCAGTCAGCCACCTTGAGGCCGAAGTATTCACCGATCTCATGCCACATGCGGCGCCAGCGGAAGACATCGCCATTGACCGTATTGAAGGCTTGATTCGCTGCGCCCGGCGTGGTCGCCGCCCATTCCATCTGCCGTGCCAGCACGAGAGCATCGGTCATGTCGGTCAGCGCATTCCACTGAGTCTGCGATCCCGGGAACACAAACGGCTGGCCGGTTGCCTTGCAGATCGATGCGTAGACGGCAAGCGTCGTGCCCATGTTCATGGCGTTGCCGCGGGCATATCCGATCACGGTGTGCGGTCGGTGCACGTTCCAGGCAAAGCCGTGATGCTCGGCGGCCTCTAACAGTACGTCTTCCAAGGCGTAGTAGAAGTTATCGCCCGGCACGCGCGGCTCGGATTCACGGAATGGAGTCTCGATACGCCCACTGCCGTAGGCCTCGAACGACCCTAGATACTGTTTGGTGCCGGTCACCAGCGAGGCATGTTGCAGGTTATCGCTATCGAGCGCTTCGAACAGATGACGCATCATCGCACTGTTGGCTTCAACGTTGGCCTTCTCATTGTCGCGACGAACCCAGGTGCAGTAGAAAACATGTGTGATCGGCAGCCCGGCGAGCGCTTGCTCGGTGGCCGGCTTGTCCAGCAGATCGGCGGCAACGGGAATCACGCCGCTCTGTTCGGTGGCACGGCGCGATAGACCGTAAACGGTCCACCCGCTGGCAACCAGATAAGAAGCCAGATTGCCGCCGGTGATACCGGTGGCGCCCACAACGAGTGCTGTGCCTTTGCGCATGATCAGTGTCCCTCTTGGAAGTTCAAGAAGATCCGGCTTCACGCCAGATCGATGGATACAGCTTGATAGAGGGCTGCTGTTGCTACAATCGGTAGTATTGCAAATCTTTATTGCGTATATCGCAACATAATGAGCCTTGATACGATGGACCTGAACGCCTTGCGCGTATTCGAACGTGTCGCCGCCACCGGCAGCTTTACCGCCGCCGCGCACCATTTTCACCGCGCCGTATCATCCGTTTCGCGACAGATTCGTGGACTGGAAGAATCGGTGGGGCAGCCGCTGTTCTATCGGCACACCCGTGCCGTCACCCTGACCGAGGCCGGTTGGCGCTATTACGAAGAGGTTCGCGATATTCTCGAACGCCTCGACATGGCAACCGAAGCGCTGAATCAACCACAGGCGGAACCTAGTGGTGTGTTGCGCATCAATGCTCCGGTGGCCTTCGGCCAGCGCCAGATCGTGCCGTTGCTTCATCGCTTTCAATGCCGTTTCCCGGGTATCAAGGCGGAACTGCAGTTGAGCGATCACGTCGTCGACCCGGTGCGCGAAGGCCATGACATTACCTTCCGAGTCGGTCATTTATCCGATTCATCGCTGATTGCACGGCAACTGGCGCCGATGAACTACGTCGTCGCAGCGTCACCCGACTACCTGGCAAGGCGGGGAAGGCCGGAAGCTCCCGAGGCACTTGTCGAGCATGACTGCCTGATCTACCAGGGAGAGCTGGGCCGCCAGCGTTGGTATTTCCAGCAGGACGATGGGGAGAGGGAAGTCGCCCATGAGGTCGATGGTAGCCTCGTCAGCAATGATGCTGAGAGCTTGCTGAGAGCGGCGCTTCTTGGCCAGGGGCTGGTCATGTTTCCCACCTGGCTGATCGCTGAGGAGTTGGCTTCGGGGACTCTGGTGGCGCTGCTCGAGGCATGGCGTAGCGAGGTCATGCCCGGCCATCGCGAGCTTTATGTCTTGACGTCCGAGCGCCGGCTCAGGGCACCCAAGGTGCGTGCCTTCATGGATTTTGTGCTCGAGGAGGTGTCGCCTTTCCCGCCTTGGGATGGCTGGCGAGAAAGGTTGTAGCCCGATTCATGCTCAGGAGCATGCATGTACCACCATGGGTCACGCGTTCGAGCTAGCCGGAGGACAGAGCGAACAGGCCGCTATGCCGCATCAGCCACAGCACCAGGCTGATGGTCACAAAGGACCCCAGGGTGCTGACCATCAGGGCGGCGGCAGTGATATCGCTCAGCCCGAAGCGCTGCCCGAATATCGGATAGACGCTGATCATCGGGGCGCAGGCGAACAGCAGGGCGCCGGTAAGCAGCAGTGGATCGATATCCGGCAGCAGAAGGAAAATGCCGAACACCGCCAATGGGTGTAGCACCAGCTTGCCGATGGCGATCTGGCCCATGTCCCGGACCATGCCCTTGGGGCGCAGGCCGTACAGTGAGCCGCCGATCACGAAGAGCGCAGCGGGGCCGGCGGCACCGGCCAGCATATCGATGGCCTTGGCCAGGGGAGCAGGGATGGGGCGGCCCATGACGGCGAGCAGAACACCGATCAGCAGTCCGATCAGCACGGGGTTGCGCACCAGGCGAAGAGCTGTCTGGTGCAGTGTCCCGCGGAAGCCATTACCAGTCTGGCGGCCCAGCTCGGCAAGGGTCAGGGCTAAGGGAATGATCAGCAGGTTCTCGATCAGCATGTTCAAGGCGAGGAACATCGCGGCGGGGGATCCCAACACCATGGCGGCTACCGGGTAGCCGATGAAGCCGCTGTTGGACGCCGACATGCCAAGGGCCTGGATGGCACCGGTGCCCAGGGGTTTGTGCTCCAACCCGAGGGTGAACGCCAGGCCGAGCGCGAACACCACGAGGGAGCCGGCCCCGTAGGCCAACAGGTAGTCGGGATCGAAGACCTCGCCTAGCGGGTTCTGGGTCAGGGCGCGTATGACCAGCGCCGGAAGGGCGAAGTACATGACGAAGATGCCGATGCCCTGCAACGGCTCATGACCAATGATGCGGCCGGCCCGGGCCAGGTAACCAAGGCCGATGATGGCGAAGATCGGGGTGGTGATAGCGAGAATGTCGAGCATTCGAGGCCTCCTTGCCGCTGTGCTCCCGTCTCGTGTGAAAGGCCGCGCGATGCTCCGCCTGCGGCATGGTGAGGGTGGCGGGGTCAGGTGTCAGGCGTTGTGCTCAGCTGACATGGGTCTTGATCAGTTGCACCTTGTCCCGCAGCAACGGCAGGAATGACCGTGTCAGGGTGTCGAAGTCGATGCGCGCGGCATTGGTGCTGATGTTGATGGCACCGAGCAGCTTGCCGTTGGCGTCGAAGGCCGGGACTGCCAGGGAGCGCAATCCCGGGTCCAGTTCCTGGTCGACGATGCTGTATCCCTGCTGGCGTACCTGCTCGATGCAGTTGCGCAACTGGGCCGTATCGGTGATGGAACGCTCGGTATGTGGCTCGAGCTTCACTTGTTCGAGATAGCGGGCCAGTTCGTCATCCGGCAACTGCGACAGCAGCACACGCCCCATCGAGGTATAGGCCGCCGGCAGGCGCGTGCCGACCGACAGGGTGATCGCCATCAGGCGATGCTTGGCGGAAGAGCGGGCCACATAGATCACATCGTTACCGTCCAGCACACCCATCGACGACGACTCGCCGATTTCATCGGTGATGTCCTCCAGGTATTGCTGGATCACCGAGCGGTAGTTGTTGGCCGACAGGAAGGCATACCCGAGTTGCAGTGCCTTGGGGGCAAGCTCGAAGTGACGTTGCTGCTTGCGAACGTAGCCCAGGGCATGCAGCGTCAGCAGGAAGCGGCGAGCACGGGCTCGGTTCATGTCCGTCTTGGCGGCGACTTCGCTCAGCGTCATGCGCGGGGTTTCGTCGTCGAAGGCCTGGATGACCTCGAGGCCGCTGGCCAGCGCTGTCACGAAGTCGCGATCATCGGGGGTCAGGGTATCGTCTTGCATGAGGGTGCCTTCGCTATGGTTCATGTCGACTTGCTAGGTCGCTCGCCCTCAATCTAGCATAGTTGTTCGAATTGCGAACACCTGTGCGACTTATGTCAAGTGATGCGCCGACTCCCTGCGAGAGCCGGCCGTTCCTGCCAGTGGAGAGCCTGTCATGCCCGACGCCCTGATCCAGCATCCCTTCATGAGCCAGAGCGGTCTGGCCGCGTCCCGCGACGAGGACTTCGTCGGCGCCATGCTGGCTTTCGAACTGGCGCTGGTCGAGACTCAGGAGGCCAAAGGGGCCATTCCTGCTGGGGTCAGTCGACGCATGCGAGCCTGCCTCGAGAGTCACGATTTCGATCCGGGCGCAATAGCCGAGGGTGTGGCCAGCGGCGGCAACGCCGCCATTCCTTTCGTCAAGGCCGGACGAGCAGTGCTCCCCGATGATCTCAAGCCCTACTGGCATCTTGGCGCGACCAGCCAGGACGTGGTCGATTCTGCCCTGATGCTTCTGCTGACGCCACGCCTGGCCCGTCTGGATGCCTTGCTGGCCCGCTGTCGACGCGCGGCGTTGCCGCTGATGGAGGCTCACGCTCGGACGCCGATGGTCGGGCGCACCCTGATGCAGCAGGCGTTGCCGATCACCTTCGGCGTCAAGGTGGCCCACTGGGCCTTGGGGCTGGAGCAGGCGCGCCGCCGTCTCGCCACCCTGGCCGAACCGGGGCTGCCCGTGCAGTTCGGTGGGGCCGTGGGGGTGCATTCTGGCTGGGAAACCCTGGGACTCACTGTCATGGACGGCCTCGCCGAGCGCCTGGGCCTCTCGGCGCCGGTGTTGCCCTGGCACACCGATCGCCAGCCGATCCATGCCCTGGCGACGGCCTTCGATGGTGCGGCCGGGGCCGTCGAGAAGTTGGCGCTGGACGTGTCGCTGATGACTCAGACCGAGCTCGGCGAGGTGGCCGAGCCCGCCGGGGAAGGCATGGGCGAGTCGTCGTCCATGCCCCACAAGCGTAACCCGGTGCGCTGCGCGATGATCCGGGGCGCCTGTCGTCAGATCCATGGTCACACCACGGTCATACTCAATGCCACGGCCCAGCCGCTGGAGCGCGGGTTGGGCGAGTGGCATGCCGAATGGGCGCCACTGCTCGACAGTGCGCTATTGCTGGAGGGAGCCCTCGAACAGGCTGCCGTGTTGCTCGAGGGGCTGGAGGTGCACGCCGAGGCCATGCAGCGCAATCTCACGGTGACCGGTGGCGCGATCATGGCCGAGCCGGTCACCAGGTTGCTGACGCCTCACCTGGGGACGGAACAGGCCAAGGCCCTGGCCGCGGAGGCGGCGGAGCAGGCACGCCAGCAGCGGATCCCGTACGCCGATTCGCTCGAGGCGTTGATGGTGTCGCGTCATGGTGAGCTGTCGGGCGAAATCGGGCGGGCGGATCTCGAGGCGGTCACGGATCCGGCGTTATACCTTGGTAGCAGTCAGGCGCAGGTGGATCGCGCTCGGGCTTGGTTGGAAGATCGCTAATAGACTGAAACTCAAGTGAAAGAAACGTCCTGAACGGGGGCAGGGAACACCTGCCCCCGTTTTTCGTGCGCGTTTGACGGGCCGGAGCTGGCGGATTATTTTGTTCGTATAACAAACCTATGTTCGTACAGCGCACCTTGCCGAGTGACAAGTCTCGGTGCCCATGAGGCGTTGCGACAAGCACCGGTGCGCGATTCAACCAGAGGCAAACCATCATGGCCGAGATCCTCAGCCTGCATGATGCGGTGGCACGCTACGTCGAAGACGGCGCTACCGTGGCCATGGAAGGCTTCACCCATCTGATTCCCTTCGCTGCCGGACACGAGATCATCCGTCAGGGCAAGCGCGATCTGACGCTGATCCGCATGACGCCGGATCTGGTCTATGACCAGCTGATCGGTGCCGGTTGCGCTAGGAAGGTGATCTTCTCCTGGGGCGGCAATCCTGGGGTCGGGTCGTTGCACCGCCTGCGCGATGCCGTCGAAAAAGGCTGGCCGCACAAGATCGAGATTCTCGAACACAGTCACGCCGCCATGGCGTGTGCCTTCGAGGCCGGCGCCGCTGGGCTGCCGCTGGCCGTGCTGCGCGGCTATGTAGGCAGCGAACTGCCCCGCGTCAACGACCAGATCAAGTTCATCGAATGCCCCTTCACCGGCGAACGTCTGGCCGCCGTGCCTTCGGTACGGCCGGATGTGTCCATCGTGCACGCCCAGAAAGCCGATCGGGCCGGCAACGTGCTGGTCGAGGGCATCGTCGGCGTGCAGAAGGAAGCCGTGCTGGCCGCCAGGCACAGCATCGTCACCGTTGAGGAGATCGTCGATGACCTCGAGGCGCACCCCAATGCCTGCGTGATTCCGGGCTGGGCGATCGACGCCATCAGCGTCGCCGAGAAGGGCTCGTTGCCGTCCTACGCGCATGGCTACTACCCGCGCGACAACCACTTCTACAAGGAGTGGGATGCCATCGCGCGCGACCGCGACACCTTCACCCAGTGGATCGATGACAACGTCATGAACGCAGGGGGGAATGCCTGATGAGTTCTGTCGACAATCACCCGGACTACACCTCCTCCGAGATGATGACCGTCACGGCGGCGCGTGCCCTGGAAAATGGCACGACCTGCTTCGTCGGCATCGGGCTGCCGTCCGAGGCTGCCAATCTGGCGCGGCTGACTCATGCTCCCGATGTGGTGCTGATCTATGAATCTGGCACCTTGCAGACCAAGCCGGACGTGCTGCCGCTGTCCATCGGCGACGGCGAGCTGTGCGAGACTGCGCTGACCACCGTCTCGGTGCCCGAGATGTTCCGCTACTGGCTGCAGGGGGGAAAGGTCGACGTGGGCTTTCTGGGCACCGCCCAGATCGATCGCTACTGCAATCTCAACACCACCCTGATCGGCGATTACACCGCACCCAAGGTGCGCCTGCCGGGCGGTGGCGGCGCGCCGGAGATCGCCACCAACGCCGGTGAGGTGTTCATTACCCTCAAGCATTCCAAGCGCACCTTCGTCGACGAGGTCGACTTCGTCACCACCCTGGGCTTCGGTCGCGACGGCAAGGGCCGCGATGGCGTGCCCAACATCGGCCGTGGCCCGACTCGGGTTATCACCGACCTGTGCGTGATGAAGCCGGATCCCGAAACCAAGGAGCTGGTGGTGGTATCGCTGCATCCAGGCGTGACCGCCGAGCAGGTGCAGGAGGCCACCGGTTGGGAGATCCGTTTCGCCGAGACGCTGGAGAGCACACCGGTACCCAGTGCCCGCGAGCTCGAGGTGCTGCGCGAGCTCAAGGAGAGAACCGCTCGCGCCCATGGTGGCCAGTAAATTCGCTCTATAACGGTCTGCGCTTGGCCATACGGTGTTGAGAGACTGCTCAAAATGCTCATTTACTCCTCCGTAAACTCTGCTTTTTCGCTGTCTCTCGCCTTGTCTGGCCATCGCTCGCCTCGTTCTAGAGGCGAATTTCATCAATTCGCGTTAAAGCGCTCTAGAGGCGAATTTCAGGAGATCAGTGAATCATGAGTGACGCTTTCATCTGTCATCCGCGCCGCAGTGCCATCGGCCGCTTCGGCGGCACCCTGGCAAGTGTGCGCCCCGACGACCTGGCCGCCGATATCTTCAAGGCCGTGCTGGTGCAGGCACCCGGTCTGGCTCCCGAGGCGATCGAGGAAGTCTTCATGGGCTGCGCCAATCAGGCCGGTGAAGACAACCGCAACGTGGCGCGCATGTCGTCACTGCTGGCCGGTCTGCCGCCTTCGGTGCCCGGCACTACGCTCAACCGCCTGTGCGGCTCCGGCATGGACGCGGTGGGCACGGCCTTTCGCGCCATCAAGGCCGGTGAAATGGAGCTGGCACTGGCCGGCGGCGTGGAGTCCATGTCCCGGGCGCCCTACGTGATGGGCAAGGCCGAGACCGCCTTCGACCGTGGGCAGAAGATCGAGGACACCACCATTGGCTGGCGCTTCGTCAATCCGTTGATGAAGAAGGTCTACGATACCCACTCGATGCCCGAGACCGCAGAGAACGTGGCCGAGCAGTTCGGCATCTCCCGCGAGGACCAGGACGCCTTCGCCGCGCGCTCCCAGGCCAAGGTCGCCGAGGCCCAGCAGGCCGGTCGCTTTGCCGAGGAAATCGTCGCCATCGAGATTCCGCGTCGCAAGCAGGAGCCGCTGGTCTTCGACACCGACGAGCACCCGCGTGCCGGCACCACTGTCGAGAAGCTCGCCAAGCTGCCGACGCCCTTCAAGGCAGAAGGCGGCAGCGTCACCGCGGGCAACGCCTCCGGCGTAAACGACGGGGCCGCCGCCATGCTGGTGGCCAGCCAGCAGGCCGTGGAACAGCATGGGCTCGAGCCCATGGCGCGGATTGTCGGCATGGCCACCGCCGGCGTGGAACCACGCATCATGGGCTATGGCCCGGTGCCCGCCGTGCGCCGCCTGCTGGCGCGTACCGGCGTCTCCCTCGACGAGATCGACGTCATCGAACTCAACGAAGCCTTCGCCGCCCAGGCACTGGCCTGCATGCGCGATCTCGGGCTCGAAGACGACGACCCTCGGGTCAACCCCAACGGCGGCGCCATCGCCCTGGGCCATCCGCTGGGCATGTCCGGGGCGCGGCTGCTGATGACCGCCGCCCACGAACTGCAACGTACCGGCAAGCGCTATGCGCTGTGCACCATGTGCGTCGGGGTGGGGCAGGGTATCGCCACGCTGATCGAGCGGGTGTGACCAAGCGCTGGGCGAGTGGCCAATGCAAGCAATAACCAACTTTTCCGTACGGGTCGTTCAGCGTTATCTGCCGAGCGCATTCGTTCTGGCGGTAATGCTCACCGCCATCGTCTTTGTTCTGGGGATGGCCGTTGGCGGAGAGTCGCCCCAGAACATGGCGCATTACTGGGGCGACGGCTTCTCCAACCTGTTCACGTTCGGGATGCAGATGACCCTGGTACTACTGACGGGATATGTGCTGGCGCTGACGGCGCCGATGCAGCGTCTGCTGACCGGATTGACCCGGCAGGCCAACACGCCGAAACAGGCGTTGGTGCTAACGATCGTGGTGAGCTTCGTCTGCTACTACCTGAACTGGGGGTTCGGGATGGTGGCCGGCGCCATCCTGGCCCGGGAGATGGGGCGTCGGGTCGCCGTTCACTTTCCGCTTATCGTGGTCGCGGCCTACGGAGGAGAGTTGGTGCGCGGCCCTTCGTCTTCCATCCCGTTGGTCATCGCGACGCCCGATCACTTCATGGAGGATGCCATCGGTATCGTGCCGGTGGCCGAAACGCTCTACTCTGTCTGGAACATGGCGCTGACCGCTGGATTGCTGGGCCTGCTGGTGCTGTTTTTCATGTTGCAGAAGCAACCCGACAAGATCGTCCGGCTGAGAGTGGACAGCGAGGACGAGCAAGGGAAGACGGCAGTCGATAAGTCGCACCAGACACCGTCGGACCGGATCGAGAACAGCCGCTGGCCGACACTTTTCATGGGGCTTCTGGCGGCGGGCTACTTGCTGAACAAGGTTGTTGCGCAAGGATTCAGCATCAATCTGAATACCATCATCCTGGTCTTTCTGGCCCTCGGGCTGCTGCTGCACCAAAACCCGGCAAGTTACCTGCACGCGGCCGAGAAAGCGGTCCATGCGGCACGCGGTATCATCATCCAGTTTCCGCTCTATGCGGGTATCGCCGGCATGATGACCAGCGCCGGTCTGGTCACCCAGTTTTCTGAGGCCATCATCTCGTTCGCCACGCCGACGACCTTCCCGCTACTCACCTTTCTGTCCGCGGGTGCCGTGAACTTCTTCATCCCGTCGGGCGGCGGGCAGTGGGCCATTCAGGGGCCCATCATGATGGAAGCAGCCGCGGCATTGGGGGCTAATCCGGCGCAAACCATCATGGCGTTCACCTGGGGAGATGGCTGGACCAATCAGATCCAGCCCTTCTGGGCGCTTCCGCTGTTGGGGGTGGCGGGCCTGTCGGCACGCGACATCATGGGATACCTGGTGATCTGGTTGGGGATTTCCGGCATCGCCATTGTCAGCACTTTCGTCGCATTGGCCGTATTCGGTTAGTTCCGCTTTCAAGCAAGGAGTCAGTCATGGCTTTTATTAACGTCAACGGACGCAACGTTGCCTATCGTCTGCTGGGCGCCGAGGCCAATCCGCTGGTGATCCTGGCGCATCCGCTGGGCATGACCCAGGCGGTGTGGGACGACGTTCTACCGGCATTGCTGCCGCGTTATCGGGTGCTGACCTGGGATCTGCCGGGCCATGGTGCCAGTGAGGCCTGGCCAGCAGATGGTGGCGATATCACTCCGGCCGCGTTGGCCGCCGATGCTCTGGCACTGGTCGAGCAGGCCGGCGACACGCGCTTCCACTTCGTCGGCACCTCCATTGGCGGCGTCATCGGCAAGCAATTGCTCTCCGAGCATGCCGATCGGCTTTTGTCGGCGGTTTTGACCAACACCGGGGCGGTGATCGGCAATGCCGAGCTGTGGAACACGCGAGCGGGTCGGGTGCGCGACGAGGGCCTGGTGGCGTTATCCGGCGAGATCGTGCCGCGCTGGTTTGCCGCCGACCTGAACAAGCGCGACCCGGCGCTGGCAGAGGGCTGGCGAACTGTCATGGGGCGTGGCGATGCCGAATCCTATGCCCGGCTCTGCGAAATGCTCGGCCGCACCGATTTCCGCGGCAAGCTCAAGGCGGCTTGTTCCCAGCCCGGGGGAGTCGACGTGCACCTGCTTGGCGGGAGCGAGGACATGGCGACGCCGCCCGAGACCCTGCAAGCCCTGGCGGCCGAGTGTGGCGGCGCGCCGCTGGAGATTCTCGAGAACCTGGGGCATGTGCCTTCGGTGGAGTTTCCCGAGGCGCTCGCCAAGCGACTGCTGCTGTGGATGGCCCCGGATCGCTCCCAGGTCGGCGAGCAGGGCGTGGCCTATGCCGAGGGACTCGAGACCCGCAAACAGGTGCTGGGCGAGGCGCACGTGGCGCGCTCGACCGAGAACGCCACTTCGCTGGATGCCCCTTTCCAGCAGATGATCACCCGTCTGGCCTGGGGGGAGCTGTGGGGCAACGGCGACCTGACCCGGGCCGAGCGCAGCATGGTCACCACCGGCATCCTGGCCGCCCTGGGGCGCGAGGAGCTGGAACTGCATCTCAAGACGGCCAAGCGCATCGGCCTCAGCGAAGCCCAGCTACGCCAGGTGCTGATGCATGTGGCGGTCTATGGCGGTGTGCCGGCGGCCAACCACGCCTTCGCGTTGGCCAAGCAACTCGGCTGGGGCGAGACCCTGGAATGAGGACACGACCGGCCGTGACGGGGGCGTGGCGTTGGATGGGACACAAACGGGAGGCTGAGGTGTGTTGAGCCCGCGTATCAAGTTGCGCCATCTCCAGGCCTTTCTTGAGGTCGCCAAGCATCGCAGTTTCGCGCGGGCCGCCGAGAGCCTGGCGATTACCCAGCCCGGGGTATCCAAGACCATCCGCGAACTCGAGGACATCCTGGGAACCGAGCTCTTCGAGCGTGGTGCCCAGGGTGTGGCATTGAGCCAGTCGGGTCTGACGTTCTTGCGCCATGCCGGGCCGGCGATCCGGACGCTGGAAGAAGGCATCAGTGCGGTCGGCGATGCCCATCAGGGCGCGCGCTGGTTGCGCGTGGGGGCGCTGTCCACCGTGGAGAGTCACCTGCTGCCCACGGCGATTCGGCGTTGGCAGGCTACCCAGTCGGCGGATCGGGTCGGCGTCAATGTGGTGACCGGCCGCAGTGCCTTCCTGCTTTCTCAACTGCGCCTCGGTGAACTCGATCTGGTGGTGGGGCGCATGACCGAGGCGCGCGAGATCCGCGATCTGACCTTCGAGCATCTCTACTACGAGCCGTTGATGCTGGTGGTGCGCGCCGGCCATCCCCTGGCCGGCATCGAGCCGCTGGCCCCCAGTCGGCTGACCGAATTCCCCTGGGTGATTCCGCCGCCGCAGACCACGCTACGCCAGCAGGTCGACAGTTTCTGCGTGCGCCACTCGCTGGACTTGCCCGCACAACTGCTGGAAACCCTGTCGCTGCCGATCAGTCACCGTTACACGCAGGATGGCGACGCTATCTGGGTGGCCCCGAGAGAAGCGGTGATCGACGATCTCGAGGCCGGCCGTGTCGTCGAGCTGGCGCTGCGGCTGGAACAGCAGGGCGGTTCGGTGGGGTTATGTACCAACGCCAGCATGGAGCCCTCGCTGGCACTGGAAGGATTCTGCGAAGTATTGCGCGGGGTGGCTGCCGAGTCCATAACCACCAGGTTATGACCTCTCGCCGAGACGTCAATTGGCAGCCTGAGGGTCAGCCGCCACACTGCGATCATTGGCCGACGAGCCGCCGGGTGCGGTGCGTCGCCTTCTGTCAGCCAGCAAGAGACACCAAGATGCAAGACGATAACAAACGCTTCGTGGAGCGCGACCGTGACTGGCATCCACCGGCCTATGCCCCCGGCTACAAGACCTCCGTGGCTCGTTCGCCGAGCCAGGCGCTGGTCAGCCTGCAGACGCCCAGCGTCTCCGAGCTGACCGGGCCGGATTTTCGGCAATTACGCATGGGGCCCCATGATAACGACCTGCTGATGAACTTCCGCGAGGACCCCGCCCTGGCGGGAGCGGCGGGCCTGCCGGTGGGCGAGCGCATCATCCTGTTCGGCCGGGTGGTCGATCAGTTCGGCAAGCCGGTCCCGCATACCTTGGTGGAGATGTGGCAGGCCAATGCCGGCGGTCGCTATCGCCACAAGAAGGATGGCTACCTGGCACCGCTGGACCCCAATTTTGGTGGCGTAGGGCGTTGCCTCACCGACGAGCAGGGCTGGTATCGTTTTCGCACCATCAAGCCCGGCCCCTATCCGTGGGGTAACGGCATCAATACCTGGCGCCCGGCGCACATCCACGTGTCGGTGATGGGCCCATCGATTTCCACCCGCCTGATCACCCAGATGTATTTCGAAGGTGACCCGCTGATTCCGCTCTGCCCGATCGTGCAGACTCTCAAGGACCCCGAGGCCGTCGAGACCATGATCGGCCGTCTCGACATGGCGCGCAGCCGTCCCATGGACTGCCTGGCGTATCGGTTCGACCTGGTGGTACGGGGCGAGCTTCAAACCTACTTCGAGAATCAGTGAGGGGAGCCGAGACCATGCGACAGCCGAATTCCCAGCCTTGCAGCGAGCTGATGCTGCGCGAGACCGCATCCCAGACTGCCGGGCCCTATGTGCACATCGGCCTGGCCCTGGACGTGGCCGGCCTACCCGAGCGCGATGAGGAAATCTGGAGCCGGATGGCCAAGCCCGAGGCCGAGGGTGAGCATATCGAAGTGATCGGCACCGTGATCGACGGCAACGGCGATCCGGTGCGCGATGCCCTGCTGGAGGCCTGGCAGGCCGATGCCAGTGGGTGGTATCAGCCGGCGTTCGACCTGCAGAAAGCGTTCAACAGCTTTGGCCGGACCGCCACCACTGCCGAGGGCAACAGCGAGTGGTCGCTGACCACCATCAAGCCCGGTTCCGTGGCCCGTGGCGACGGCAAGGTGATGGCACCGCACATCAACCTGGCGATCTTTGCCCGAGGCATCAACATTCACTTGCAGACCCGTCTCTATTTCGAGGACGAGGTCGAGGCCAATGCCGCCTGTCCCGTGTTGGGTGCCATCGAGTCGCCGACACGTCGCCAGACCCTGATCGCCAAGCGTGAGGAAGTCGACGGCAAGGTGCGTTATCGCTTCGATATCCGCCTGCAGGGCGAAGGCGAGACGGTGTTTTTCGATTTCTAGACGCCCCGCTTCATGAGCCAATGCCACAGTAATTATCGGGCCCTGCGACGGGGCCCGGACGGTTTCATGGCTGCCCTGGTCTCCCGATCCGGCCATGTGTGTTGTGGCCCGCGGCGGCTCAGCGAGATGTGAGGCGGCAACGCCGGGGAAAGCAAGCAGGTGCCAGGCATGCCCTTGGCGCCGAGAGTTCTCTCACCCTCCTTTTCTGGCCTGGATGATCCGATCCAGGGTATCCAGCAGCCACCGACGCTCCTCTTCCGACAGGAAGCTGTCGAAAGCCGACTCGCCTTCATTCACCTGACGGTCGAGGCGCTCCGTGAAGGCCTTGCCTTTCTCCGTCAGGTAAAGGGCGTAAGAGCGGCGGTCATGTTTCGATTTCCGGCGTTCCACCACCTCCATGCCTTCCAGCTTGTCGATGGCCGCGACCATGGCGGAGCGGTCCACATCCAGGGCGTTCGATACGGCCGTCTGGGTGAGCCCCGGGTTGTGGTAGACGATAGCGAGGATGCCGAACAGCCCCGGGGTGATGCCCTCCTGAGCGCACGCTTCGGAGAAAACGTCGAAGTAGACCAGTTGGGCGCGCCTCAGCTTGTAGCCGAGGCGCGACTGCAGCATCGAGTAGTCGATTCCGTTCTTGTCGTCGCTGTGCATGTGGCTGTCCTGATTGCTGTAGACCAATGTTTAATGGTTAGAATGTTTATGTGATAAACAATTTATGGAAGTCTTTAAGTCCATGCTACCAAGGCGTCGACGCCCGGGGTAGGGCAGGTCGACCCTTCTCGACAATGACCATAATGACAGGGTGCGATCATGTTAGATTCCTTCCGCGATGTCCGTCTGGGAACGGCGACTGCCCACCTGGCCCGTCGTGATGACGGGGTGCAACTGCTGCGCGTCGAAGAGCCGCTCGGCGAATATCCGGAAACCCTGATGGGATGCCTGGATTACTGGGCGGCGGTGGCGCCCGATCGGTGTTTCGTGGCGCAGCGCAACGGGGCGGGCGAGTGGCAGCGGTTGAGCTATGCCGAGACCCTGACCAGGGTTCGCTCTCTGGCCCAGGGGCTGCTCGATGCGGGCCTGAATGCCGAACGTCCCTTGGCTATCCTCAGCGGGAATTCCGTCGAGCACTTGTTGCTGGCGATGGCGGCCATGTACGTGGGAATCCCGTATGCGCCGATATCTCCTGCCTATTCACTGGTCAGCAAGGATTTCGGCAAGCTACGCCATATCACCGACTTGCTGACCCCGGGCATGGTGCTGGTCGACCAGGCGGATGACTTCGCCGCTGCCCTGGAGGCGGTACAGGTCGATGATGGTATCTGCCTGGCGCTGGAGCCCGGGGCGATCTCCGGTGCGCGCGCTTTCGCCGAGTTGCTGGACACACCGGTGAGCGAAGCGGTCGACGCTGCCCATGCAACCGTCACGCCCGATACCATCGCCAAGTTCCTGTTCACCTCCGGTTCCACCGGCATGCCCAAAGGGGTCATCAACACCAATCGCATGCTCTGCGCCAATCAGGAGATGCTGGCAGCCCAGATGCCCTTCCTGCGTGACGAGCCGCCGGTGCTGGTGGACTGGCTGCCCTGGAACCATACCTTTGGCGGCAACCACAATATCGGCATCGTGCTCTACAACGGCGGTAGTCTCTATATCGACGATGGCCGCCCGATACCGGGCGAATTCGATAAGACCATCGCCAATCTGCGCGACATTGCGCCGACCGTCTACTTCAACGTTCCCAAGGGCTTCGAGATCCTGGTCGACCACCTGAAGCGCGACGACGCTCTGCGCGAAACCTTCTTTTCCCGTCTCAACCTGATGTTCTTCGCCGCGGCGGGGCTATCCCAGCATATCTGGGACGAACTCGACCGCCTGGCCATCCAGACCCTGGGCTGCAAGGTAGGCATGTTGACCGGCCTGGGGGCGACCGAGACGGCGCCTTCGGCCATGTTTGCCTCGCTGGAAGAATCGCAGTCCGGTGTGGTGGGGCTGCCGGCGCGCGGGGTCACGGTCAAGCTGGTGCCCAACGGCAGCAAGCTGGAGTGCCGGGTGAAAGGGCCCAGCGTGATGCCGGGCTATTGGCGTCAGCCCGAGGTGACGGCCAGAAGTTTCGACGACGAAGGCTTCTATTGCCTGGGTGACGCGGTCAAGTTCATTGACCCGGCCGAGCCTCAGCGTGGCATGCGCTTCGACGGGCGTATCTCCGAGGACTTCAAGCTGGATACCGGCACCTGGGTCAGCGTGGGCCCGTTGCGCGCGCGAATCATCGAGGCTGGAGCTCCCCATGTGAAGGATGTGGTGATCGCCGGGCTCGACCGCTCCTATGTCTCGATCCTGATCTTCCCGGATATGCCGAAGTGCCGCGAACTGGCGGGGCTGGGCAGCGGGGCCGAGAATGCCACGGTGCTGGCCAGCGAGCCGGTGCGCGAACGTTTCCTGCAGTTGTTGCGTGACCTGGACAGCGAGAGCACAGGCAGCGCCAGCCGGGTACGGCGGGCGATGCTGCTTGCCGAACCGCCGCGCCTGGATGCCAACGAGGCCACCGACAAGGGATCCATCAACCAGCGGGCCGTGCTCGAGAACCGGGCTGATCTAGTGGACGCGCTCTACGCCGTCGAGCCTTCCGAGGATGTGCTTCGACTCGATGGAAACCGGGCCCGATGAGGACAAGATGCTGACCCACACTCATGTCCGCTCCATCGAATGGGGTGATTGCGACCCGGCGGGAATCGTCTTCCACCCTCGCTACCTGGCCTACTTCGATCATGCGACCTGTTTGTTGTTCGCCAGGGCCGGCTTCGACCTGGCGACCCTGCAGTCCCGTTTCGGCGTGCTCGGCTACCCGGTGGTCGATCTGCACAGTCGTTTCACGACGCCCTGCCGCTTCGGCGATGAGGTGCGTATCGAGACGCGAGTTGCCGAGTTCCGCAACAGCAGCTTCGACGTGCACCACCGCCTGTATCGCGGCGCAGACCTGGCCGTGGAGGCCACGGTGACTCGTGTCTGGGCCGGGCCGCACCCGGACGACCCGCAGCGTCTGCAGGCCCGGCCGGTACCGGAGGCAGTGAGAGTGGCGCTGGGAACGGAGTAGAGCGCGGTAGGCCTTGCCTGCGGGGTCCTTGTCAGGTCGATCGGACAGCAGGCCCTTGCGGTATACCAAAGTCTGGTATCGGGAGTAGTGGTGATATGGACTATAATCCGGAAAAAGATAGATGTGTAAATCTATTGTTTTTATACACAACAATTACAAGTTCGCTAAATCGCTGAGGTGATCCATGATGCATCGTTCCTTGCTCACGCCCCTAGTCATTGCCGTCTCCCTGGGGAGTCTGGCGTTCGCTGGCCAGGCCCAGGCCCGAGACCTGCGCATGGCGCCTGGGGTGCCGCCGGCGCATCCGGCGTATGACCCGATGTTCACCGAGTTTGCCGAGCGGTTGGCGGAAAAGACGGACGGCGAGCTTACGGGGAATCTGCTGGGCACCGAGGTGGCCAACATCGGCAACATGCGCAACGCGTTGCGCAGCGGCATGGTAGAAGTGGGGCTCTTTCTGCCGGCCTACTTCCCGGCCGACCTGCCGGAGATCAACCTGGTGGGCGACCTGGCGCTTCTTGGCACGAATCCGCATGCCATGGGAGCGGCGATGACCGAATATATCGTGACGTGCGGCGCGTGCCAGCAGGAGCTCAAGAAGCTGGGCATCGTCTATACCAGTTCCCATGCGTCGGACCTGTATCGGATCCTCAGCACCGAACCGGCCAGCTCCCTCGACGATCTCCAGGGGCTGCGCATGCGGGTCGGTGGTCCCCAGTATTCCCGCTGGGCGGAGGCGATGGGCATATCGCCGGCCTCCATTCCAGTGGGCGAGCAGTACGAAGCGCTCTCGCAGGGCGTGATCGAGGGCACTATCGCGTCCGTCGCCGATATCATCTCCTTCCGGCTGGATGATGTGTTGAACCATATCACCGACATCCAGCTCGGCACTTTTCATAGCACCGTCTCTCACGCGGTCGGTCAGCAGGCCTGGAACTCGTTTTCTCCCGAGCAGCGTGAGGCGCTGGTCGAAGCCTCCGTGGAAGCCAGTGCTGCCATCACCCAACGCTGGGGGTACGAGATGGCAGATGAAGCTCGGGAGATCGCCCAGGAAAGCGACATCGAGATTCTGGAGCCCGATCCCGAATTGCTGGATGCCACCGAAGCCTTCCTCGAAGAGGACCTGACCTACGCCGCCGAGCAGGCCGAGAACCGCTATGGCGTCGAAGGTGCGGCGTCGAAGATCGAGCGCTTCCAGGGCCTGGTGGAGAAATGGACCGGTATCGTCGAGGACGTCGGCGAGGAGCCCGAGGCGGTCGCTGAGGCCATGGAGCGTGAGATCTGGAGCCAGGTGGACTTTTCCTCCTACGGCACCTGATGTCATGCCCGGAGGCCGGAATTTGCCGGTCCCGGGACCGCCGAGGATGCAGGAGGCGAATTCATGGCCGTGTTGTACCGCTTGACCAACCGAGTCGCCATCGGGCTGGCGCTGCTGGGCACTGTCGGCATCCTGTTGATGGTGATCCACGTTACCCTGGATGTGGTGCTGCGCTCGACCCTATCGGTGTCGGTTCCGGCAACCGTGGAGCTGGTTACCCGCTATTACCTGATCACCATGGCACTGCTGCCCCTGGGGTGGGTGGAGTGGCGGCGCGAAATGATTGCCGTCGAGGCCCTGGAAGGACTGATGGGCCCTTGGCTAGTGCGCCTGTCGGATGTCCTGGTGTCGTTGCTGTCGGCGGCGATCTATACCGTCCTGGCCGTGGCGACCTGGGGCAAGGCCATGGAGCAGTACGATATCGGTTCCTATGTGATGTCGCTCAACTTCCCCATGCCGGTCTGGCCGACCTATTTCGTGTTGCCCCTCGCCTTCGCCCTGGCGGCCCTGGTTTGCCTGGTTCGCTTGCCCTTCCTGGCGGGAGGCGCGCCCTCGTCTCCCGAATCCCAAGGAGGGAAGTGATTCATGTCCGTCACTGTCGGCGTCTATGGCCTCATTGCCCTGTTGGTTCTGCTGGCCCTGCGTGTACCGGTTGCCCTGGCCCTGATCAGTGTCTCGATGGGAGGCATGAGCTTGATGCTGGGCTGGGATACGGCCATCGGCATGCTGTCCTCCGCGCCCTATGAGTTCATCGCCAAGTGGACGCTCAGTGCGGTGCCGATGTTCTTGCTGATGGGCTTCGTCTGCTTTCATGCCGGGCTCACCAAGGGGTTGTTCAATGCCGCCAAGGTCCTGTTTCGCTGGCTACCCGGCGGCGTGGCGATCTCGAGCATCGTCGCCAGTTCGGGCTTCGCCGCGGTGAGCGGCTCCAGCGTTGCCTGTTCGGCGGCCATGGGGCGTATCGCCATTCCCGAAATGGTCAGCGGCGGCTACAAGCCGAGCTTCGCCTGCGGCACCATCGCCGCCGGCGGCACCATCGGTGCGTTGATTCCTCCGAGCATCCTGATGATCGTCTATGGCGTCTTCGCCCAGGTTTCCATCACCCAGGTATTTCTCGGGGGCATCACCATTGGCCTGCTGACGGCGCTGAGCTACAGCCTGGTGATCCTGACGGTCAGCTGGTTGCGGCCCGACATCGTGCCGCGTGAGGCCGTCGGTGCCCGGGAGGTGGAAGCCCGAGAGGCCCTGGTCGATATCTGGCCGGTACTGGTGCTGGGGGTACTGGTATTCGGCGGCCTCTTCTCGGGGATCTTCACGGCCACCGAGGCGGGGGCGGTCGGTGCCGCCGGAGCGATCTTGGTCGCCCTGGCGCTCGGGCGCCTGAATCGCCAGTCGATGAAGGCCGCGCTGCTCGAGACGCTGTCGACGACCTCGGCGCTTTTGATCATTGGCGTCGGGGCCAGCATGTTCACCCTGTTTCTCAGTCTGAGCGGGCTGGCAGGCCAGGTGACGGGCCTGGTGACCGGCTGGGATCCCTCCTACCTGGAACTGATGCTGGTGATTGTCTGCATCTATCTGTTCTTGGGGCTGTTCATGGAGCCCTTCGGCGCCATGTTGGTGACCCTGCCGGTGTTGCTGCCGGTCTTCGAGCTCTATGACGTCAGCCTGATCTGGTTCGGGGTGTTGCTGGTCAAGTTGCTGGAAATCGGCATGATCACCCCGCCAGTGGGCATGAACATCTTCGTCATCAAGGGTGTCGCGGGCCAGTACGCATCGCTGATGGATATCTTCAAGGGCGTCGCGACCTTTCTGGTCGCCGACATCCTGGTGGTGGCCCTGGTGATCTTCTATCCCCAGATCGTATTGGTGCTGACCGGCGGCTGACCATGCCGTGTAGTGGCGTGTACCGAATTGTCATCGTATTTGTTTGTTATATAAACAATATATTTTAAATAACAACTTTTTATGCCTGAGGAGCCCACAGTGAACAAGGTGATCGACAGCCAGACCGCGGCCGGCCTGATTCGTGACGGTGACACCGTTGCCTGGACTACCGCCGGAATGTGCGGCTTCGCCGAGGCGGTGGCCGCGGCGCTGGAATCGCGCTTCCTCGAGACCGGTGCCCCTCGCGACCTGACGCTGGCGCACAGTTGTGGCTGTGGTGATGGCAAGGACCGCGGCATGAACCACCTGGGCCATGCCGGCCTGGTCAAGCGACTGGTCAGCGGCCATACCGGTCAGGCGCCGCGCATGGGCGAGCTGATCCGCGAGAACCGTATCGAAGGCTACCTGTTGCCGCAGGGCGTGCTGGCGCATCTATGGCGTCACATCGCCGGTGGCAAGCCCGGGGTGCTCAGCAAGGTGGGGCTCGGTACCTTCGTCGATCCGCGTCTGGACGGAGGCAAGGCCAACACGGCGGCCGAGGAAGATCTGGTCAAGGCGGTCGAACTCGAGGGCGAAGAATGGCTGCTCTACCGCACTTTCCCGGTGGATGTGGCGGTGATCCGCGCCACCACCGCCGACGAACGCGGTAACTTGAGCCTGGAGCGCGAGGCGCTCTTCCTCGAGCAGCTCTCCATGGCTCAGGCGGCCAAGAACAGCGGTGGCATCGTCATCGCTCAGGTGGAGTACCTGGCCCGGCGGGGCAGCCTGCACCCGCAGCGGGTCAAGGTGCCGGGCGATCTGGTGGATCATGTGGTGGTAGCTGAGCCTGGGCAGCACATGCAGACCATCTCTACCGGCTACAACCCGGCCCTTTCCGGGGATCTCAAGGTGCCGCTGGGCGGTATCACGCCGATGCCGCTCGATCCGCGCAAGGTGATCGCCCGACGTGCTGCCATGGAGCTGGTGCCAGGCGGCATGGTCAACCTCGGCATCGGCATGCCCGAGGGCGTTTCCAGCGTGGCGGCGGAAGAGGGCGTCAGTGACCTGATGACCCTGACCACCGAACTCGGTACCTACGGCGGTGTGCCGGCCAGTGGTGGCGATTTCGCCACTTCCTACAACGCCGAAGCGATCATCGATCACGGCTACCAGTTCGACTTCTATGACGGCGGTGGCCTGGATGTCTGCTTCCTGGGACTGGCCCAGACCGATCACGAAGGCAATCTCAACGTCAGCAAGTTCGGTGACAAGGTGGTCGGCCCGGGCGGCTTCATCAACATCAGCCAGAACGCCCGCAAGGTGGTGTTCTGCGGCACCTTCACCAACGGCGGAAACGTGGCGGTCGAGGACGGTCGTCTCGTCATCCGTCAGGAAGGACATCGACGCAAGTTCGTACAGCGCGTCGATCAGATCACCTTCAGTGGCCGCTATGCCCATGAGACCGCCAAGCCGGTGCTCTTCGTCACCGAACGATGTGTCTTCGAGCTGATCGACGGCGAAGTCACCCTCACCGAGATAGCGCCTGGCCTCGACGTCGAGCGCGACATTCTGGCGGCCATGGATTTCGTGCCACGCATTGCCGATGAGCTGCGCGGAATGTCGATGGAGCTCTTCCAGCCCCACTGGGGTGGCCTGCGCGCACGGCTGATCAACAACTGAGCCCTCGGACCACATCTCCGTATTTCCCCTTCGAGGAGTCGAGCATGTTCAAGAACGCCTACATCCCTTATGGCGGTTACTACTCCAGCCCCTTCTGCAAGTGGATGGGCAGCCTGGCCAACGTCAACTCCATCGAGCTGGGAGCCGCCACCAGCAAGCGGTGGTTCGCCAGTCGCGACATCGATCCCGCGATCATCGACTACCTCTATCTCGGGGTTTCGGTGGGCCAGAAGTCGATCTTCTACGGCGCTCCCTGGGCGGCGGCTCTGATGGGAGCCGGCCAGGCACCGGGGCAGAACATCACCCAGGCCTGCGCGACCGCGACCACCTCGGTGTTCAACGCTGCCCTGGCCGTGGAGGCCGGCGGCTTCGAGACCACCTACTGCCTGCTCGCCGACCGCACCTCTAATGGCCCCCACACCATCTGGCCGAATCCTGCCGGGCCGGGTGGCGAGGTGATCGCCGAGAACTGGAACATGGACAACATCGCCGCCGATCCGGCCACCGGCAAGGACATGTTGACCACCGCCGAGAATGTGGCCCGTGAGCATGGCTTCTCCCGTGACCAGGCCGATGAACTGACCCTGCGTCGCTATGCGCAATATGGCGAGGCTCTGGCCGATGAGCGCGCCTTCCAGCGGCGTTACATCTTCCCGGTCGAGGTGCCGGTGTCACGCAAGGAGACTCGGGTCGTCGAGGCCGACGAAGGCGTGATGCCGACCACCGCCGAAGGGCTTGCCAAGCTGCGCACGGTGCAGCCGGAAGGTATTCATACGTATGGCACCCAGACCCATCCGGCCGACGGCAATGCCGGGATCATCGTCACCACCCGGGAGCGGGCCGCCGAGCTAAGCACCGACCCCAGGATGGCGGTACAGGTGGTGGCCTACGGGCATGCGCGTACCAAGCCGGCCCATATGCCCATGGCACCGGCCGTCTCGGTGCAGCGTGCGCTGGATCAGGTGGGCCTGTCCCTCGACCAGATCAAGACGATCAAGAACCACTCGCCGTTCATCGTCAATGACCTCTACCTGGCCAAGGCGCTGGGTCTCGATGCCGAGACCTTCAACAACTACGGCACCTCGCTGGTGTTCGGGCATCCCCAGGGCCCGACCCTGGCGCGCCTGCTGATCGAGGCCATCGAAGAGACCGCCCTCAAGGGTGGTGGCCATGCCCTGGTGACTGGCTGCGCCGCCGGCGACTCTGCGGCGGCGCTGATCGTCAAGGTGGGGTGAAGCGTTTCCGGTGATACAGACCGGGAAGCCCGCCAAGGAACTCGGCGGGCATAGAAATGAAACGCCAGGGAATGGAAATCGCACGATGCCTATATCGGATTTCAAGTCTCCCTGAGGTTTGGGATCTCCATTATTAAAACAATGCGGAGATACAAATGAGAGTAAACAAGAACAATATTTTGCTGGCGATTGCACTTTCCACCATTTCCTGCAAGGGCTATTCGCTTGAACTTGGAGAGTTTGATGGAACCAAGGTCAGTATTGGCGGATATATCAAGGCGGAAGGTATATTTACCGATCCCGATGGAGGTGACCGTTATTTCGATTCCAGTGCCCGCCAGTCAAGGGTCAACCTGAAGATCGACAAGGAGGTCAAGGGGCATGATGTAACGGCCTTCGTGGAGGGTGACTTCTGGGATAATGCCACCGATGCCAGTGACACGAGCTACGCCATGCGTTTGCGTCATGCCTATATCAAGGTGGACGACCTGACATTCGGCCAGACCTGGACCGGGCAGTTCTATGCCAATGCGCCATTCGATGTCGAGATTCTCGATTTCTATGGAACGGGTATCGGCACCGTTTCCGGCAGTGGTGCCGTGGTTCGCCCCGATCTCGTCGTGCATTACACGCCGGGTGGCTGGCGTTTCAGCCTTCAGGATCCGGTCTATGACGATGCCGACCTGCCGGACATGGTGGCATCATACACCTACCGTACCGAAGCCGGGCACGCGTTCAACGCCGCGGTGACCGGGCGGGAAGTGCAGACGGATATAGATGACTCGGAGTTCGGCGCTGCGGTCTCTCTGGCGGGGAAGTTGAATTTCGGCGATACCTCTCTCGCCTTGAGCGGCTATACGGGAACGGGCAATAACGTTTATTCCGGATGGGGCTATAACGGTGCGACCAATCCAAGCAGCATCGCCGCTCGAGGTGAGGTCGATGCCTCGGGTGACCTGGTGAGCACGACTGGATTTTCTACAGGGGTAAGTCACAGGTTCAGCGACAAGCTGCGAGGCAACATCCGCTATGCACAGGTCAAGGCGGATGAGGTAGCACCGAGCGTTCCCGACGATACCCTGGAGAAGATCAATGTCAATCTGATCTATACGTACTTGCCCAACCTGGATTTTGGTGTTGAATGGCGCGATCGCAGTGCATTCACCATGCCGCTTCGTCCGGGTGGGCAACAAGTCGAGGTGATGGCGAAGTACAGGTTCTAGCGCGAGCCCGTCAGATAAGCAGTTGAACCCTATTCAGGTTGCTTGTTTCGATTCTTGGGGCGAACCATCAAGATGCGTTGATGGTTCGCCTTTTTTTATGTTCTTTTTTATGTTCTCGGGCTGTGACGAAAGGGCTCATGACATGCCTCTCCCGGGTAGATCATGCCGCCTCAGAAGCCTGCCTCTGGAATGCGGGCCAGTACCTGGCCGCCGTGGCGCACCGCCCGGGCGTGGGAGTCGGCTTCGGGGGCCACGCTGGCCATGTAGAAGCGGGCGAGTTCGATGATGCCGACCAGGTGGGCGGCGTCACCTTCGCCGGCGTCGTGTCGGCGCTGTGCTGCCTCGGCGGCGCGGGCCAGCTGCCAGCCGCCGCACACGATGCCCAGTTGATGCAGCAATGGCACTGCGCCGCCGTAGAGTTCGGCGGTTTGCTCCTCTCCCTGGGCGAGCAGCCAGTCGGTCGTCGCCGCCAGACCGTCGACCAGTTCGTTCAAGCTTTCGGCCAGATCGCCGAGGCGCGCGTCCTCGCCGACCGAGCGAGCGCAGGTGCGGATGTCGTCGAGCAGTTCGCGCAACGTGGCGCCGTTGTCATGGAGTATCTTGCGACCCAGCAGGTCGTTGGCCTGGATGCCGGTGGTGCCCTCGTAGATGGTGATGATGCGGGCGTCACGGAATAACTGGGCGACACCGGTCTCCTCGACGAAGCCCATGCCGCCGAACACCTGGATCGCTTCGTCGCACAGCGCGTTGCCGAGCTCGGAGCACCAGCCCTTGGCCACTGGCATCAGCAGGTCGACGTGGCGGCGATGCTTGTCGGCCACTTCGGCGTCCGGGTGGTGGCGGGCCAGGTCGAACCAGCCGGCGGCGGTATAGAGGAAGGTGCGCATGGCCAGCAGTCGCGCGCGCATCCCCACCAGCATGCGCTTGACGTCAGGATGATGAAGGATCGGTAGTCCCGTCTCGCCTCTGACGACGTTGCGCCCCTGGATGCGCTCCCGGGCATGGTCCAGCGCCGCCTGGTAAGCGCGCTCCCCCAGGGCGAGGCCCTGCACGCCGGTACCGAAGCGGGCCTCGTTCATCATGATGAACATGGTCTTGAGGCCAGTGTGGGGCTCGCCGATCAACTGGCCGATGGCGCCGTCGTGGTCGCCGTAGCTGAGCGTGCAGGTGGGGCTGCCGTGGATGCCCATCTTGTGCTCGATGGAGATGCAGCGCACGTCGTTCTTCTCCCCCGGTTCGCCCCGTTCGTCGAGCAGATACTTGGGCACCAGAAACAGCGATAGTCCCTTGACCCCTTCGGGAGCGTCCGGCAGCCGGGCCAGCACCAGGTGCAGGATGTTGGGCGTGAGTTCGTGTTCGCCGTAGGAGATATAGATCTTCTGGCCGTGGAGGCGGTAGTTGCCGTTCTCGTCGGGCTCGGCGCGCATGCGGGTGGCGGCCAGATCGGAGCCGGCCTGGGGCTCGGTGAGGTTCATGGTGGCGGCCCACTCGCCGCTGACGATCTTCTCGAGCCAGGTGGCCTTCTGCGCTTCGCTGGCAGCAATCAGCAGTGCCTCGGCCTGGGCGACATTGAGCTGCGGCAGCATGGTGAAGGCCATGTTGCTGGAGAACCACATTTCCCACACGGGGGTGGAAGCCAGCTTGGGCAGGCCCTGTCCGCCGAATGCCTCTGGCAACGACAGGCCCAGCCAGCCCGCTTCGCGGAACTGGTCGTAGGCGGCTTGCCAGCCCTGGGGTAGGACGACGCGCTCGCCCTCAAGGCGGCAGCCTTCCTGATCGCCCCGGCAGTTCAGCGGGGCCAGCACACCGCTGGCGAACTTGCCGGCTTCCTCGAGGATGGCATTCACCAGGTCGGAGGACTCCTCCTCGCAGTCCGGCAGCGCGGCCACGGCGTCGAGGCCGGCGAGCTCGCCGAGAATGAACTGCATGTCACGCAGTGGAGCCTGGTAATCGATCATAGTGGCGCCCTCAAGCTGATGCTGGCCGGACCCTGGTCGGAGGATAACGTCTCGCTGGTGGGCTGATCCGGCGCCCACCAGCGAGTGGGAGTGCGAGGAGGCCTTACCGAGGTGCCATGCGCAGGGCGCCGTCGAGTCGGATCGTCTCGCCGTTCATCATCACGTTGTCGACGATCTGGCAGGCCAGGCGGGCGAACTCATCGGGCTGGCCAAGACGATGGGGGAAGGGAATGGAAGCCGCCAGGGATTGTTGAGCCTCTTCCGGCAGGCCCTCCATCAACGGTGTCTTGAACAGCCCGGGGGCGATGGTCATCACGCGGATGCCATGACGGGCCATTTCGCGGGCAATGGGGAGCGTCATGGAGACGATGCCGCCCTTGGAAGCCGCATAGGCGGGTTGGCCGATCTGGCCGTCGAAGGCGGCCACCGAGGCGGTGTTGATGATCACGCCGCGTTCGCCATCGGCCTGGGGTTCGCCCTTGGCCATGGCCGCAGCGGCCAGGCGCAGCATGTTGAAACTGCCCAGCAGGTTGATGTTGACGACACGCGAGAAAGCTTCCAGGTGCAGGGGATCCCCGTCACGGTTCACGACCTTGGCGGGATCGCCGACGCCGGCGCAGTTGATCAGTCCCTGCAGGCCGCCGAAGCGTGACACGGCAAGATCCACCACGGCCTGGGCATCGGCCTCGTCGGTGACGTCGGTGCGCTGGAAGGCGGCACGTTCTCCCGCGCCTTGCGCATTGAGTTCGGTGGCCAGTGCCTTGCCACGTGCGGCATTGAGGTCGGCGATCACCACCCGGGCGCCGGCCTCGTGCAGTTCGCGCACCGTGGCCTCGCCAAGGCCAGAGGCGCCGCCGGTGACGATAAAGGTGTTGTCCTGGAATTTCATGAATCACTCCCTCCGAAAGTTAGATGCGCGGGCCCTTACCCTTGCGCTCGAGAAATTCCCCGATCCGTTCGGCAACCTCCGGGCTGGTCTGGGTCAGGGCGGCGGTCAGCGACTCCACGAACAGGCCGTCGTCGCTGGACATGTTGTCGATGCGCGAGATGGCCGAGACCATGGCCCAGTTGGCCATGGGCGCATTCTCGGCAATGCGCTCGGCAAGCTGGCGGGCCTTGTCGAGGCTCTCGCCTTCGCCGACCACATAATGGGAAAGCCCCAGGCGCTGACCCTCGTCGGCTTCCATGATCCGGCCGGTAAGCATCATTTCGCACATGCGACCGGGACCGATGAGGTTGGCCACTCGCACCGAGGCGCCACCGCCGACGAAGATGCCGTGGCGCCCCTCGGGCAACTGGTAAATGGTGTTGGGTTCGGCGACACGCACATGGGTGGCCGTGGCCAGCTCCAGGCCGCCACCGATCACCGCGCCCTGCATGGCGGAGACCACCGGGATGCCGCCGTTCTGCAGGCGGTCGAAGATGCGGTGCCAGCCCTGGGAGTGCTGCATCACGCCGAAGGGGTCTCGATTCTGATGCTCCGTGAGGTCGAGGCCGGCGCAGAAGTGCTTGCCCTCGGCGGCGAGGATGATCACCCGGGTGCCTTCCGGGGTGGCGATCAAGGCTTGCTCCAGGGCGCCCAGCAGGCGGTCGCTGACGGCATTGCGCTTCTCGGGCCGTGCCAGCGTGATGGTGTAGATGCTGTCGTCCAGGGATGTCTTGACGAGGGACTCGGTCATGATGGGCCTCGGCGATGGGAAGTTAAGGACTCAATGAATAATGAATAGTGAATGATGAAAGACGTGGCTGGCATGCCGGTATAAGAGTTGTCAGTCCGAGTGCCGCGACGGAGGAGCATTCGACGCTGGTTGGTGTCGTTCTGTCGGTGGTCATGTCGGCTCCTGATGGCCTGGCGTTGGGGCATCACTTATGTTGATTGATATACTGTTGTTACAATAAACAATATGTAGATTACAACAGATATGCCGTCAGGTCATCTTGGCGTACTACGTCTTTGGTCGGGGCGGGTATCGGATGGGCAAAGAAAAACGGCGACCCAGGGGTCGCCGTTTAGAGGAGGGAAGTGGGGATGTGTCAGGCGGAGCACTTGTCCTGCAGGCTCATGGCTTCGTCGTAGACCGTGCTGGCCTCGTCGCCGATCTCTTCCAGATAGCGGTCGGTGGTTTCCTGCAGTACGGGCCCCCAGTCGGGATGTTCGAGGGCGTTGTCGATGACCACGAAGTCGTCGCCGGCCGCCTCGGCTTCCTGGCGCCCCTGGCGGATCAGCTCGTCGTAGACCTCGGCGGCGCGCAGTGACCACTCAAGCCCGCTGTGATCGTCGATGACCTGCTGCAGGTCGTCAGGCAGGGCGTCGTAGGTTCGCTGGCTCATGGTGGCGAACAGCGACAGGTCGTAGAGCGGGACTTCGGTATGGTGGTTGGCCAGCTCGTTGAGCCGGAAGGTCTTCATGCCTTCCCAGTTGAAGCTCAAGCCGTCGACCACGCCGCGCTGCATGGCGGTGAAGACATCCGGCGCCGGCATACCGACGGCCTGGGCGCCGAGGCGTTCGAACATGTCGCCGACCAGTGGAGTGGGGCGGCGCAGGCGCAATCCATCCAGGTCTTCGGGCGTCTCGATAGGCTGTGTCTTGGTGTGCAGGTAACCGGGGCCGGTGGTGAACATGAACAAGGGATGGGTATCGGCATACTCGGCGTTGAGGTGGCCGGCATCGTAGAGGGATTGCAGGATGCAGGACCCCTGGCGGCTGCTGGCCGAGACGCCGGGCAACTCGATGACCTGCGTCAGGGGGAAGCGTCCGGCGGTATAGCCCTGAGCGGAGGCGCCGATATCGGCGATGCCGTTGGCGATGCTCTCATAGGTCTTGTCGGATTTGGTCAGGGTCTGGCCGGGATAGACCTCCACCTCCAGGCGGCCCTGGGAGGCTTCCTCGACGCTGGTCGCCCAGGCCTGGAAGAGTTCCTTGTCGATCATCGAGCCGCCGGGCCAGACATGGGCGACGCGCAGGGTGGTGGTCTCGGCCAGGGCAGCCTGGGTGGTCAGGGCGCTGGCCACCGCCAGGCCGGTCACGATCGGGTTGAGACGCATGGCATCCTCGTTGTGTCGTTGTGATTATGTTGGTGTCGTTGTGCTTGGGAGCGGGCAGCTGAATCAGAGATCCAGCACCAGGACCTTGCTCTTGGCTCGCGAGCAGCAGGGAGTGAATTGGTCGTTGGCGGCGTGTTCGTGATCCTCCAGGAAGAAATCCCGGTGGTCGGGCTCGCCTTCCAGTACCCGAGTCAGGCAGGTGCCGCAGACCCCCTGTTCGCAGGAGACCATGACGTCGATGCCGTTCTCAGTCAGCACCTGGTGGACGGTCTTGTCGGCCGGCACGGTCAAGGTCGCTCCGCTGCTGGCGATCTTGACCTCGAAGCTGTCGTCATCCTCGGTATTGGCCACGGCGCCGGCAAAGTACTCCGTGTGCAGCCGGTCGGAGGGCCAGCCCGCGGCTTGGCAGGTCGACATCACGGCATCGATGAAACCGGTGGGGCCGCAGACATAGACGCGGGTATCGGGGGCCGGCGTGGCCAGCAGTGACTCCAGGTCCAGCTTCTGCTCCGCCGGGCCGTCATCGAAGTGGAAGTGCACCTTCTCGGCGAAGCCGGAGGCGGCGATGCGGTCACGAAAGGCCGTGCGCTCCGGCGAGCGGGTGCAGTAGTGCAGCTCGAAGGTGGTGTCGGTGTGAGCCAGGCGTTCCGCCATGCACAGCAGCGGCGTGATGCCGATGCCGCCGGCCAGCAGCAGGGTGCGTTCGGCGGGCTCGAGCGGGAAGTGATTCTTGGGGGCGCTGATCTGGATCAGGTCGCCCACACGGATCTCGTCGTGCATGGCGACGGAGCCACCGCGCGAGGCTGGATCCCGGAGCACGCCGATCAGATAACGGTCGCGTTCCTCGGGATGGTTGCACAGCGAATACTGGCGAATGATAGTGTCCTGGCCCTTTGATGGGACCTGCACATCGATATGGGCACCGGCGCTGAACGCCGGTAGCGGCCGACCATGGGGGTCGGCCAGCTCGAAGGTGACGATGTCCTGGGCTTCCTCGTGCCGCGCCTTGACCTCGACGATCAGGGAGAGGGATGAGTTGCTCATGTCGTGGCCTCCGTATCGCGTGACTCGCGCTCCTCGGCGAGGATGCGGTCGATGACGCGCCGTGCCTGGACGCCGCCGCCGTCGATGTTGAGCTTGAGCAATTGGCGGTCCGGATAGCGCAGCAGGTTGCGCTGTTGCGACTCGAGCATCTCCAGGTCCTCGGAGAAGATCTGGCCCTGACCCTCGCGAATCTGGTCGGTGAGCTCCTGGTCTTCCGGCTTGAAGTTGCGCGCCATGCCCCAGAAGTACCAGATCGAGGTGTCCGTCTCGGGGGTGATGAAGTCCACCACGATGCTCGATGCCTTGAGGTCGGCGGGAGCGTCATACCCCCCGTGGCCGGCATGGGCGACTCCCACCTCGATCAGCACGTGACTCGGTGGTGTGAAGCGGCAGATCTGCCAGCGATCCACGGGCACATCGTCAGCCAGGCCATTGCCACGCAAGGCCGTTTGCCAGAAGGGCGGAGCCGGGATGTCGTGCATGTGGCGTCCGGTCGTCACCTCGTCGCCCTCGACCTTGGTTTCGGGGGCGGCTTCCTCGATTTCCGGTTGGCCGATGCTGGAGGCATGTACATAAGTCTCATGGGTCAGGTCCATGAGGTTGTCGATCATCAGGCGATAATCGCAGTGGATGTGGTAGAGCCCGCCGCCATAGGCCCAGGCCGGATCGTTGGCCCAGTGCAGCTCGGGAATCAGGGCGGGATCGGCCTTGTCCGGGTCGCCGGGCCAGATCCATACGAAGCCATGACGCTCTTCCACCGGGTAGGCACGAATGCTCGGGAAGCCGCGCACCCGCTGGCCGGGCATGCTGGAACACTTGCCGTTGCAGCCCATCTCCAGGCCGTGATAGCCGCAGACCAGCTTGCCGTCGCGCACGAACCCCAGCGATAGCGGTGCACCACGATGGGGGCAGAAATCCTCCACGGCCGCCACGCGTCCTTCGTCGCCGCGAAAGAAGACGATCGGTTCGTTGCAGATGGTACGTCCCAGCGGCTTGTCTTCGAGCTCATCCGGGGTGCAGGCGACATACCAGGTATTCTTGGGATAGGGGGCTTGATGTGTCACGGTTTTCTCCTCGGGTGGTTCCGGGCCGCACGGATGCATTGCCGCACTTGGCAGTCCGCGATCAGATGTTTTCGGGCGCGACATGGATCCACGCTTGTCTACGGTCAGGAAGTGTTGTTTTGGATCCAAAGTAGATATCTTCAGCGATCATTTGGTCAACTTATGCTTTAGTTGGATCCAGTTGTATTCGATGGCTCATCTCTCAGCGACGATAGGAAATTCAAGTGAGTGACAGCGACACAAGTGTGGTGAGCCGATTGCGCAAGCTGATCGGCGAAGGTGCTTTCCGGCAAGGAGAGCGGCTCGGGGAAGTGGCGGTGGCCGAGCAGCTGGGCGTCTCGCGCACGCCGGTACGCCTGGCTTTCCGCACCTTGGAGCAGGAGGGATTGCTGCAACGGGCCGGCAAGCGTGGCTTCAGGGTGCGTGAGTTCACCGAGGCCGATGTGCTCTGCGCCGTGGAAGTGCGCGGTGCCTTGGAAGGGCTGGCGGCGCGTCGCCTGGCGGAACAGGGAATGTCGCCAGTGTTGACGGCCGAACTGGAGTTCTGGATCCAGAAGGGGCGGGATCTGCTCGCCAAGGGATACCTCGAGGAGCAGGATGTCGAGGTGTGGAGCGAGCTCAACCGACATTTCCACGAGAACATCGTTGGCTCGGCCGGCAGTTCGGTGATCGGAGATGCCATCGCCCGCAACAACCATCTACCGTTCGCGGCGGCGGATTCGATCATCATCGACAGCGAAGCGCTCGATCGCGAATACCGCAAGCTGCAACTGGCCCAGGTGCAGCACGAGCTGGTGGTTCAGGCACTACGCCATGGTGAGGGCGCCAGAGCCGAGATGTTAATGCGTGAGCACGCCTTGATCGGACTGCGCTATGCCGAGTTGTTGGATGTAGGCCGGCACGCCCCTAGCGGGTAAATGAGCATTTTCAGCCGAGTTTGAGCGCCGTATGGGCAAGCGCTGGCAGGTTTCGGGCAGGGCGTAAGACCAAAGTCGTTTTTCACGGCGCACCGGGGTGGTTTATCTTTGCTGCATAGTGCGAACTCATGTTCTCTATGCGAACTTTGAAGCGGATAACGATAACGACACCGATCGTCGGAGGATCCCATGAAGACCAAGGTTTCTGCCTGTGTACTGGCGGCTGCGCTTGCCGGGCTGGCCGCCACGTCCACGCAAGCTGCTACCACGCTTCGCATGGCCCACTTCTGGCCCGGTGCCTCGGGTATCAACCAGGATATCTTCGAAGCCTGGGCCGAGAGCGTCGAGGAGGCATCCGGCGGTGAGCTGAAGGTCGAGATGTATCCTTCTGGCACCCTGGCCAAGGCTGATGCCATCTACGAGGCGGTGGGAAACGGTGTCGCCGACATCGGTGCCACGGCTCAGGGGTATACGGCCGGTCGTTTCCCGCTTTCGCAGATCGTTGAACTGCCCGGCGTGGCGACTACGGCCACCCAGGGGGCCTGTGTATTGCAGACGCTCTATGACGAAGGGCATCTCGATGAGGAGTATGCCGATACCAAGCCGTTGTTCATGTTCACAACCGGCCCCGGCGGCATTCATACCGTCGATACCGATATCCAGACGCCGTCCGATCTCGAGGGACTACGCATTCGGCGTCCGACCTCGGTAGCCGGAGACATGCTCGAGAACATGGGGGCCACGCCGGTCGGCATGCCGGCGCCGGACATTTACACCGCCATGCAGCGCGGCGTGGTCGATGGCCTGAGCTTCCCCTGGGAAGGACTGAAGGGGTTCCGCATCAACGAGTTGGTCAACTACCACACCGAGGTGCCCTTCTACACCCTGATCTTCGTGGCCACCATGAGCCAGCGCACCTACGACAGCCTGAGCCCCGAACAGCAGGCGGTGATCGACGACCATTCCGGCATGCAATGGGCCGCGAACGCCGGCGCCGTCTTCGACCGGCTCGACCGCGAGGGCAAGCAGGAAGCCATCGAAGCCGGCCATACCATCCGTGAGGTCGAAAATCCGCTGGAGGACCCGGATTGGCAGAAGCCGCTCCAGGCGGGCATCGACAGCTATCTGGCCGAGCTGGAGGCGCGAGGCCTGCCGGGCCGCGAGGTCTACGAAGCGGCACTGGACGCCAGCGAGTCCTGCGCCAGCGCTCAGGAGTAAGTCGTCATGCCGAGTCAACTGGAAAGGGTCAGCCACTGGCTGGCCCTCGTCTGTCGTGTCGTTGCCGGTATCGCCCTGGTGGCGCTGCTGGCAGTGACCATTGCCGATGTCGGCACTCGCTATCTGTATCGTCTCACCGAGGGGGCGATTGCCCTGCGAGTGACCGGCAGCGTGGAGCTGGTCAGCTATCTGATGCTGTGCTCGCTGCTGGCAGCCATGGCGGCCAATGTCGAGAAAAGCCAGGTGGTGGTGGAGGCGTTTTCCCACGGTCTGTCGCCGGCCCTCAAGCATCGCTTGCATGGTGTCTATCTGCTGGGCTTCGCGGCTCTCGGCTTGATCCTCTTCCTCGGCCTGCTCGAGTCGGCCGCAGCGGCGGCGCGTCACGGTGAGGTGACCCAGGATCTGCGCTTGCCGATGAGCCCCATCTATTACGTGGCCGCGGTCCTCAGTCTGTTGCTGGGGATCCGCAGCCTGATGCATGCCCTGCTCGGTGCGTTCTGGGGACGCGAGTCGGAGGTGTCCCATGGCGAGTGAAACGATCGGCGCCCTGGGCCTCGGGGCACTGCTGATCCTGATGGTGCTGCGCGTGCCGGTGGCGCTGACCATGCTGATCGTCGGAGTGGTGGGATTCGCCCAGGTGATCAGTTGGGACGCGGCCATCTCCCAGCTCAAGACGGTACCGGTGGAGGTGCTCTCCAACTACAGCTTCAGTGCCGTGCCGATGTTCATCCTGATGGGCGTGCTGGCGGCGCATTCCGGCATGGCCGGGAAGTTGTTCCAGGCCACCCGGGTGATCTGCGGTGGCTGGAAAGGTGGGCTGGCGATCGCGGCGGTGGGTTCGTGCGGGGTCTTTTCGGCGATCTCCGGTTCCTCGCTGGCCACTGCCAGCACCATGACGCGAGTGGCGCTGCCGGAGATGGAACGCTACGGATACAACCGTGGCCTGGCCACCGGGGCGCTGGCCGCCGGGGGAACCCTGGGCATCATGATTCCGCCGTCCATCGCACTGCTGATCTACGCCGTGTTGACCGAGCAGTCGGTGGGCGACATGTTCATGGCCGGGCTGGTGCCGGGGCTGATGGGGCTGGTGATGTACTCGCTCACCGTGACGGTCGTGATGCGCCTCAGGCCCTCGTTGGCGGTGGCCGGCGAGCCGACTTCCTGGAGGGAGAAGCTGGCCTCGATGAGCGGGCTGGTGCCCTTTTTCGCGGTCTTTCTGCTGATGATTCTGGGCATCTACTTCGGGATCTTCACGCCGACAGAAGGGGCCAGCGTCGGTGCCTTCGCCACGCTGCTCTACGCTCTGGCCAAGGGCCTGCGGGGGCGTGAGCTGTGGCAGGCGATCCAGGAGACTCTGGCGCTGTCGACGGTGGTGTTCTTCATGCTGGTCGGTGCCGATGCGCTGGGCTACTTCATTTCGGTGTCGCGGATCTCGTTCTCGATCAGCGATTTCCTCTACGGGATGGACCTGGCGCCGATCGTGGTCGTGCTGTGCATCCTGCTGATGTACTTCGTGCTGGGCATGTTCATGGATGCCATCGCCATGCTGGTGATCACGGTGCCGGTAGTCTTCCCGATCATCCAGTCGCTGGGCATCGATCCGGTGTGGTTCGGCATCGTTACGGTGCTGACCGTGGAGCTGGGCCTGATCACTCCGCCGGTGGGCATGAACGTCTTCGTGATCAAGGCGATGGCGCCGCACGTGGGGCTGGGCGAGATCTTTCGCGGTGTGGCGCCGTTCATCGTCTCGGACTTCGTGCGCCTGGCCGTGTTGATCGCCTTCCCGGTGCTGACCTCGCTGTTTCTGCTGTAGGAGGCAAGCGTCGGAGGGGAACTTCCGAACTTGCCACCGGGTCAGGGCTTCGCCATATACCGTGAAGCCCTAACCTGAGCTGGCTATAGCCTCGATAATGTTCTCGCAGAACCAGCGTTGGGCTGGTGATCGGGTCGTATATTCCTGCCAGTAGAGTGCCACGTCGAAAGGGGGGACCTCGAACGGAAGTTCGAGGACCTTGAGTGGCGCTTCCCGCTCGAACGCCGCAGCAATCTGCTGGGGCAAGATCACCAGCAGGTCGCTTTCCTGCAGGATCCTGGGGAGGATCGAAAAGTGGGGAACGACCAGGCTGACCTTTCTCTGGATGCCCAACTCGTGGATGACATCTTCGGCCAGGCCATGTCCCGATGAAGCGGCAACTACGGCATGCCTGGCTGCAATGAACTGCTCCAGGCTCAAGTGATTACCGATGCTGGTATGGTCTCGATTGAGAAGACAGACATAGCGTTCATTGAGGATTACCCTGCGCTCAATCCCCGGAGTCGTTATCGGACAGCTACAGATGACGGCATTGACTTTTCCCGTGGCCAGCCACTCCCCGACCTTGTCGATTTCCAGGGCAATGACCTCGAGTTCTATATCCGGGGCTATAGGGTGTATATGAGCCAGGATGCGTGGTAATAACGCCATCTCGCCGAGATCGGTCAATGCCAGGCGAAAGCGTCGTCTGGAGTGTTGCGGGTCGAATTCACGGTTGCTTTCCAGAACGTTGTCTATCTGTGCCAGTGAGTCACGTAGGGAGGGATAAATCTGCATGGCTGTGAAAGTTGGCTCCATTCCCTCTCGAGACCGGATGAAGAGTCGGTCGTCGAAAAGATCACGCAGCCGTGAAAGGGCATAGCTTACCGATGGTTGAGTGACATGAAGCTGTTCTGCGGCCAGGGTCACGCTTCTGGCGTCGAAGAGCGTCACGAATACCCTGACCAGGTTGAGGTCGAGTGATGGCATGAGATAAACACCATTTATTTTGTATAGAAAATATATTGATTTGATCGATTATAGCAGGGTGGCTAATGTGAAGTGAAAGTTGTCAATTAAGAGAAGCACATGCCGTCCGTACACTCCGTCAGCTACAGTATTCTCCGCCAGCAAGGCCTCGATATCGTCTTCGGAAACCCCGGTTCAAACGAGCTGCCATTTCTCAAGGATTTTCCAGAGGATTTTCGCTATGTTCTCGGTCTCCACGAAGGTGTCGTGGTGGGAATGGCGGATGGCTATGCTCTGGCGAGCGGCAAGTCAGTATTGGTCAACCTGCATGCCGCGGCTGGAACGGGCAATGCGATGGGAGCACTGACCAATGCCTGGTATTCCCATTCCCCCTTGGTCATCACTGCAGGCCAGCAGGCACGCTCGATGATCGGCGTGGAGTCGATGCTTGCCAATGTCGATGCACCATCTCTTCCGCGCCCTCTGGTCAAGTGGAGCTATGAGCCTTCCTGCCCCGAGGACGTTCCGCGAGCCTTGAGCCAGGCAATTCATATGGCTAGTCTGCCGGCCCGTGGCCCGGTTTACCTGTCGATTCCGCATGATGATTGGCAATGCGAGGTCGGGGAAGAAGCGTCGTTGCTGCCTCCTCGTGACGTCCATCATGCGGGCGCACCATCGGATACCCAGATAGATGCGCTAGCCGAGCATCTCGACCAGGCCGACAATCCGGTACTCGTACTGGGACCTGAAGTCGATGCCGAGCGTGCCAACGCTTTGGCCATTGAGTTGGCAGAACGTCTATGCATGGAGGTCTGGATAGCACCATCTGCCTCGCGCTGCCCATTTCCCAATCGCCATGCTTGCTTTCGCGGAGTATTACCGGCAGCCATTTCGGGCATCTCGGAGCAGCTCGCCGGGCATGACCTGATCCTGGTGATCGGCGCCCCTGTATTCCGCTACCACCAATATGCGCCGGGTCGCTATCTACCGGATGGTGCTCACCTGATACATGTCACCAGTGATGCGCAGGAGGCTGCCCGGGCCCCCATGGGCAATGCTCTGGTGGGTGACATCCGCGCCGTTCTGGAGGCCTTGTTACCGAAGTTGGCCCAGAGTGACCGCACCATGCCGGATCCGTTACCGATACCGTCGCCGGCCAATTCCGGTGAGATCGGTCGCCTCTCTCCTGAAAGTGTCTTCGATGTCCTCAATGATCGGGTTCCTGATGACGTGATTTACGTCAAGGAGTCGACGTCGACGGTAACGGCCTTCTGGCAACGTGTGGAGATGCGACACCCCGGGAGTTATTTCTTTCCTGCAGCAGGCGGGCTGGGGTTTGGCTTGCCTGCGGCAGTAGGCGTACAGCTTGCCAGTCCTGATCGCCGAGTCATTGCAGTGATCGGTGATGGGTCGGCCAATTATGCGATCAGCGCACTCTGGAGTGCTGCCCGATACAATGTTCCGGTGATTTTCATCATTCTCAAGAACGAAACCTACGGTGCGCTGCGTTGGTTCTCGAAGATGCTGGATGCCGAGAGTGCGCCGGGAATTGACGTCCCCGGGCTGGATTTCTGCGCGCTGGCACGAGGGTACGGTGTCGAGGCTAACCATGTCGAAACTCGGCAGAAATTCGAGGAGGCATTGTCCCAGGCACTTGATGCGTCATGTCCCATGTTGATTGAAGTGCCAACGACAACCATCGAACCCTGAGTTAGACATTAGTTAGGCAGAATCTGCTGACAATGGGAAAGGCTAATAAATGGCAAAAGAGGATGCCCATGAAATTCGCGATATCATCTCTACTCTTGGTTGCGTCAACATTAGGAATGTGCGGCTCAGCCTCCGCAGAATCCACTTTACGCATGGCTCACCTGTGGCCGGCTGGTTCGGTCGTCAACAAGAAGATATTCCAGGATTGGGCCAAGCAGGTTGAAGAAGACTCGAACGGTCAGCTCAATGTAGAAATCTATCCCTCACAGACCTTGAGCCAGGCTGGTAAGACCTATGAGGCGGCAGCAAATGGGATCGCCGATATTGCCGTTACGTTGCAAGGCTATACGGCGGGTCGTTTTCCCCTGACCGAGATCGTACAGCTACCTGGTGTGGTCAGCAGCGCATCGCAGGGATCCTGTATTCTGCAGACGCTGTATAATGAGGGGGACATCGCCGAGGAGTATTCCGATACTCGCGTGCTGTTTCTGTTCACTACAGGTCCCGCCTACCTTCACAGTCAAGACGCTGAGATTCAGAAGCCTGGTGACCTGGAGGGCCTGCGTATTCGTCGACCCAGCTCGGTGGCGGGAGAAATGCTATCAAGTATGGGGGCCCAGCCATTGGGCATGCCTGCGCCAGACATTTATACTGCGTTGCAGCGTGGTGTGATGGATGGCTTGAGTTTTCCATGGGAAGCAATGACGGTATTTCGTATCAATGAATTGGTGAATTACCATCTTGAACTTCCTTATTACGCTGGTGCCATTGTGGCCACGATGAGCCAGTCTTCTTACGATGACCTCTCGTCGGATATGCAGGACGTGATCGACAAAAACAGTGGTATGAAGTGGTCCAGAGTGGCAGGTCGGGTCTTCGATGAACTCGATAGGAAGGGGCGCGAAGAAGCGGTTGCGCAGGGGGATACCATCCATGTCGTCGAAGACCCATTGTCTGACCCTGACTGGGCAGCACCCTTGAAGCAGGGCTCCCGGAACTATCTGCAAAGCCTCGAGGAGCGTGGCCTCGATGACGCCGGCGATGTCTATGAAAAGGCATTGGCACTTGGTGAGCGTTGCCAGGCGTGATCAATCGTTCCCTGGGGGACAGCACCTAGTGACAAGCAAAGGAAAGATCATGAAGGCAATCGAACTCTTGATCGGGGGGCAGTCGCGCCCCGCATCGAACCACGCCACCATCGAACGCGCCAATCCCTTGGCCGGCCATACGGTGACCCGTGCGGCGGCAGCGAGTGTCGAGGATGCTCGCGAGGTGGCCGATGCTGCTGGTCGCGCCTTCGAGACCTGTTCTCGGAGCGGCCCCGAGGAGCGGCGTCTCAAGCTGCTCAAGGCAGCCGAGCTGATGGAAGATCGCCAGTCGGTATTCGTCGAGCGCATGGTGGACGAAACCGGGGCGACGCCCGGCTGGGCCGGGTTCAATGTCTCGGTCGCCGTGGGCATTCTGCGTGAGGCGGCGGCGCTGACAACCCAGGTTCAAGGCGATGTGATTCCCTCGAACGTGCCCGACAGCCTTGCCATGGGGGTGCGAGTGCCCTGTGGTGTGGTCGTGGGCATCGCTCCCTGGAATGCGCCGATCATCCTGGGCACCCGCGCCATCGCCACGCCCCTGGCGTGTGGCAACAGTGTCATCCTCAAGGCCTCAGAGCAGTGCCCGGCCACGCATCACTTGATCGTCGATATTCTGCAGCAGGCAGGCTTCGGCGACGGCGAGGTCAACCTCATCACCAATGACCCGGCGAATGCCGCCGAGGTGGTGGAGAACCTGATCGCCCATCCGGCCGTGGCCCGGATCAACTTCACCGGCTCCACCGGGGTGGGGAAGATCATCGCCGAAAAGGCCGCTTCCCATCTCAAGCCGGTACTGCTGGAGCTCGGCGGCAAAGCGCCCTTGCTGGTGCTCGACGATGCCGATCTGGATGCCGCCGTGGATGCGGCGATCTTCGGTGCTTTCTTCAATCAGGGGCAGATCTGCATGTCCACCGAGCGTCTCATCGTGGATGACTCGGTGGCCGACACCTTCGTCGAGAAGCTGGCTGCCCGGGCCTCGGCCCTCAAAGCGGGTGACCCTCGCGACTCGGCCAATGAGCTCGGCACCCTGATCGATGCCGGAATCGGCGAAAAGCTCAATGGCATGCTAGACGACGCCGTGACTCAGGGGGCTCGCCTCGCTGCCGGCGGCAAGGCGGAAGGGGTGATCATGCCCGCTACCGTGGTCGATGGGGTGACGTCAGGGATGCGGCTCTACGCCGAGGAGTCCTTCGGGCCTGTGGTGGCCGTGATTCGTGTCGACGGTGAGGAAGAGGCCCTGCGCGTGGCCAACGACAGTGAATACGGCCTCTCGGCGGCGGTGTTCAGCCGCGATACCGCTCGGGCCATGAGAGTGGCCGGACGCATTCGCTCGGGGATCTGCCACATCAATGCCCCGACGGTGCACGACGAACCGCAGATGCCTTTCGGCGGCGTCAAGGCCAGCGGGTATGGGCGCTTTGGCGGCAGGGCAGGGATCGAGGAATTCACCGATCTGCGCTGGATGACGGTCCAGCTTGGCCCGCGTCACTATCCGATCTGATTCTAGGGAATTGCCGGCCTATTGTTGCCTGCGACCCGCTGCATCGGCTTCCTGGCGGCGGCGGAAGTCCTTGGGCGGCAGTCCCGTGAGTCGCTTGAAGAAGCGCGTGAAATAGGCCGGCTCGGAAAATCCCAGGCCTTCGGCCACTTCGCCGATGGTCAGGTTGGTATAGGTGAGCTGGCGCTTGGCTTCCAGCAATAGCCGCTCATGGAGCAATTGCAGGGCGCTGCGTCCAGCCAGGCGCCGGCAGAGCGTGTTGAGGTGAGCGCTGGTCACACCCAACTGTTCGGCGAAATGCTCGATGCCGGGCTGCTGGCTGAACTGAGCTTCGATCAGCGTCTGATAGGCCTGCAGGTGCTCCCTGGCCTTGTCCCGCTGGCGAGGGCGCGCGCGGGACGGTTGCCGAGCGGCCGTCTCGGCCAGTCGTGCCGTCTCGATGGTCAGCGCTTCCACCAGGGCTTCCAGCAGGTGCGAGCGCCCCAGGGCGGGATGGCGATACTCGTCGTCGATCTGCTCGACCAGGGTAGCGATGCGCCCATGGTGCCGCGTCGTGCCCAGCGCATGGGCATCGGGATTCGACAGTACGCCGGATTGGCTGTCCAGACGGGCTTGCAGCCTTTCGACCAGCGGCCGCGACAGGGTGATGATGTGACCCTGGGTATCCGGCGAGAAGTGGAAGCCATGAATGCTCATGGCCGGCACCACGATCAGCTGTGGGGCCTCGAGAGAGCGGCCGCCACCTTCCAGTTCCAGGGTCACCCGGCCTTCGGCGAGATACAGGAGGTGGCAGAGGTCGGCATGGCGATGTGGTCGAATGCGCCAGTCATGACGACGGCTGCGCTCGGGGATCGATTCGCAGTGCAGCAGGTCGGGGGTCGGCCACTGGCGTGTTTCACCATAGAGCTGGAAGACGGGCACGAGAGAATCGGGCATGGGGCGTCCTGGCGGTGAGCCTACGACCAATGTAGGTAGCAAATGCCGGAAATGTCCAAATGGTGATGTGGATATTGCCTTATACGGGCAAGCATTTCATTGAAAAATGCAATTCATTGAATTGTCCACGATTGCCGGGGAGGACTTCCCATGAAGACACAGGTCGCCATCATCGGTGCCGGGCCCTCGGGCTTGCTGCTGGGACAGTTGCTGCAGCGCCAGGGCATCGACAACGTCATCCTCGAGCGCCGCTCAGGGGAATACGTGCTCGGCCGTATTCGCGCCGGAGTGCTGGAACAGGGCATGGTCGACCTGCTGCGCGAGGCAGGCGTCGACGAACGCATGGATGCTGAGGGCCTGCCTCATGACGGTGTCGAACTGGCCTTCGACAACCGCCGGGTGCGTATCGACCTGGCCGGCCTGACCGGCGGCAAGCAGGTGATGGTCTACGGCCAGACCGAGGTGACCCGCGACCTGATGGCGGCGCGCCAGGCCACTGGTGGCACGACGCTCTATGAAGTCGATGACGTCCAGCCTCACAATCTCGACACCGAACGCCCCTATGTCACCTTCGTCGACAAGCACGGCGAAACGCAGCGCCTCGATTGCGATTATGTGGCGGGCTGCGATGGATATCACGGCGTGTCGCGCCAGTCGATTCCCAAGGATCGTATCGAGGAATTCGAGCGCGTCTATCCCTTTGGTTGGCTGGGGCTGCTGTCCGATACACCGCCGGTCGCCGACGAATTGATCTATGCCCGTCACGAGCGTGGCTTCGCGCTGTGCAGCATGCGCTCCGAGACCCGCAGTCGCTATTACCTCCAGGTGCCGCTGGAGGAGAAGGTCGAGGACTGGTCGGACGAACGTTTCTGGGAAGAGCTCAAGCGTCGCGTTCCCGAGGACGTGGCGGCGAAACTGGTCACCGGTCCCTCCCTGGAGAAGAGCATAGCGCCGCTGCGCAGCTTCGTGGTCGAGCCCATGCAATACGGCCGGCTCTTCCTGGTGGGTGATGCCGCACATATCGTGCCGCCGACCGGGGCCAAGGGGCTCAATCTCGCGGCCAGCGATGTCAACAGCCTCTATCGGCTGCTGGTCAAGATCTATCACGAGGGTCGCACCGACCTGATCCCGAACTACTCCCGAGCCTGCCTGAAGCGTATCTGGAAGGCCGAGCGCTTCTCCTGGTGGATGACCTCGATGCTGCACAAGTTCTCCGACGAGGAGGATTTCGGCAGCCGCATGCAGCAGGCCGAACTCGATTACGTGACCGGCTCCGAGGCGGGCCTGACCACCATCGCGGAGAACTATGTGGGCCTGCCCTACGAGTCGCTGGAATAGCCAGAACCGAGCATTCAACGATGTCATTCGCGAAGGCCGAGGTACTGAGTAAGGCAGTCTGCAGCTGCTGGCCGGACGGCATCGAGGCGAACGGTGATCCGTCGTGTGTGCAAAGAGCGTGGCTCGATCCTGGGCCAGTGGCGTCATGCCGCGCGTATCGCTGAGATCAATCCTGCCCATCGCCCGCTGCAACTATCGTCGTTTTCAGGCGGCCTCATGAAGGAGCGGGGGCATTCGCGAAGACCGGGGCCCAAAGGGTCTTTTCCCGCTGTCAGCCGAGCATGCGTGTGCTGGATCGATGGCAGTGGTGCGTGACATCGTCGGCCGTACAGGGAGATCATATCGAACGTCGGGGCCGCTCCGCGCCCTACCGTGAGTCGAGGAATGGTGATGCGAGGATGGCTGGGACTCTTGTTGGGCCTGCTGCTGGCGGGCTGCGATCAGACGCCCACCGGTCGTCAGCAGTTGGCGCTGGTGCCTGATGCGTTGATGTCGCAGATGGGGGCGGATACCTTCGAGCAGATGCGCCAGCAAGGACCCATTGCCACCACATCGGCTATCAATCAGCAGGTGGAATGTGTGTCCCGGGAGCTGCTGGCCGCCGCGCGGCGTCGGTATCCGCAAGTGGACATGCCCGATGAATGGGAGGTGGTGGTGTTCGACCGGCCATCGCCCAATGCCTTCGCCTTGCCGGGCGGGCGCATTGGCGTGCATGCCGGCTTGTTGCGGGTAGCCGAGACGCCGTCACAGCTGGCGGCGGTGATCGGGCACGAAATCGGGCATGTGCTGGCCGATCATGGCAACGAGCGCATGACCCAGCAATTGGGCATCAAGAGCGTGCTGATACTGGTAGGGCTACTTGGCGAGGGCGAACTTGGCCAGGAGCCGCTGCAGCGAGCGCTGGGCATCGGGGCACGCTTGGGCATTGCCTTGCCCTTCAGTCGCACTCATGAGGAAGAGGCCGACCTGATGGGCCTGATGATCATGGCCGAGGCGGGCTACGCCCCGGCTCAGAGTGTGGCGCTATGGCACAACATGGCCGCCGCCGGGGGCGACCAGCCGCCGGAATTTTTGTCGACCCACCCGGCACACGAATCGCGCATCGAGCTATTGCAGAAACACCTGCCGGAGGCGCGAGACATTCGTGAAACGGCGGCGCCTTCGTCCTGTGCGTGATGCCGCCTCCGGGGCGACAAGACTAGCTCGGCCGGGTAAGGTGCGAAGACCCATTGTCGCAACCCGGTAGCCGTCCATGGATGATCGTCTATCCCCCTTCCAGTTGCTGATCCTGGTACTGTCGATCTATGTGCTCGGCGCATTGGCGGTGGACGTGCTGTTCACTCTGTCGCCCGAAATGTCGCGCCTGTTGCACTATATCGATCTGTTCGTCTGCATGTTCTTCTTTGCCGACTTCTGCATCCGCTTCCGAGCCGCTCGCAACAAGTGGCGCTTCATGCGCTGGGGCTGGATCGACCTGGTGGCGAGCATTCCCGCCGGTTGGCTGTTTGCCGGCCGCCTGGTGCGCGTTGTACAGGTCATTCGTCTGCTGAGGGCGATCAAGTCACTGCACATGATCTGGCGCGTGCTGTTCCGCAACCGCGCCAAAGGCTTCTTCGTCTCGGTCACCACGGCGACCCTGCTGCTGATAGCCTTCGGGTCCATGACGATCCTGATGGTGGAAGGCCCCAACCCGGAGAGCAGCATCGACACCGCCGAGGAGGCGCTGTGGTGGGCCTTCGTCACGGTCACCACTGTGGGCTATGGGGACTATTATCCGATCACCACCCTGGGTCGTATCGTGGCGGCCATGCTGATGGTCGCCGGGGTTGGCATGTTCGGCAGCTTCGCCGCCTATGTCGGTTCGCTGTTCGTCGAGGAACAGGACGACGAAAACGCGCGCCAGCACCGTGCCAGTCGTGAGTTGATCCGCGACCTGTATGGCGAGATCCAGGCGCTGCGCCAGGAGGTCGAGGCCCTCAGGGAAGAGCGTGATCCGCCCTCCGGTGGACGCTGAGCGACACGCTGCCGCCGAGTCGCCTCAGGAATTCGAGCGGTCGTCGCGGGTCTCGTAGTCGCCTTCGAGCACCTGATGGTCCCGCGCCCGGTCGTTCGAGCGGGGCTCGCGGTAGGTTTCGCCGCCGATGTCCTGGGCTTGTTCGGCGCGCATTTCCTCCATGCGTTTCTTCATGCGGTGCCGCAGGAAGGGCAGCATGGCCCAGCCGATCAGCAGGAATACCAGGCCGATCACGGTGCCGATGATCATCATCACGCCGAAGAACAGCCAGGTGAACAGCAGCTTGATACCGCTGACATTGCCGCCGGGCTTGGCCTGGCGGGCACGCTGCTGCCACTGTTGCGCGGCGCGCCAGGCGGCGTTGCTGCGCGGGTCATTGGGGTTGGGCATGGGAATCTCCATGGTGGCCGGCCGCATCGCGACCGTGCCGTGAATGACTGCCACTTGGAAAGCGTTGCGTCATGAATGTTCCGTGCGGCCAGTCTGCCAGAGTTCGCCGAGAATTTCGTAGCTGCGCAGGCGATCCTCTTGCGCGTAGACGTCGGTGTGGATCATCAACTCGTCGGCACCGGTAGCGTCGAGGAAGGCGTCGAGCCCGTCACGCACGCGCTGGGGGCCGCCGATGACCGCGGCGCCGAAGAACTGCTCGACCTGTGCCTGTTCCAGGGGCGTCCAGTCGAGTCGCTCTACCGGAGGGAGGGCCTTGGTGCGATGGCCGCGGATCATGCCGAGGAATTTCTGGCGTGCCGTCGAGGCGAGAAACTCAGCCCGTTCATCGCTGTCGGCGGCGACCACCGGCAGGCCGACCATGGCGTAAGGCGCATCCAGCACTGAAGAAGGCTGGAAGTTGTCGCGATACAGTCGCAGGGCGTGGTGCAGTTGGGCGGGAGCGAACTGGGCGGCGAAGGCGAAGGGCAGGCCTTCGCGGGCGGCCAGTCGCGCGCTGTAGTCGCTGGAGCCGAGAAGCCAGAGTGGCACCTTGGTGCCCTGGCCGGGAATGGCGCGTACGCGCTGGTCGGCTCGCTCGTCGTCGAGGAAGCCGCGCAGTTCTTCGAGGCGCTGGGGAAAGTCGTCGACGCCGGCGCGCGGGTCGCGACGCATGGCGGCCATGGTGGCGCCGTCGGAGCCCGGGGCGCGCCCGAGGCCGAGGTCGATGCGGCCCGGGTAGAGGGTTTCCAGGGTGCCGAACTGCTCGGCGATCACCAAGGGCGGGTGATTGGGCAGCATGATGCCTCCGCTGCCCACGCGGATATGCGAGGTTCGCTCGGCCAGGTGGCCGATCAGCACGGCGGTGGCGGCGCTGGCGATGCCATCGATGCTGTGGTGCTCGGCGACCCAGTAACGCGTGAAGCCGAGGCGTTCGGTCAGGCGAGCCAGCGCGACGCTCTCGGCGAAGCTGTCGGCGGCGTTGCCGCCCTGCCGGATAGGGGCCAGGTCCAGTACGGAGAGGGGCGTGTCGGCCAGTCGGGGCATGAGGGAGGCTCCAAAAGTTAGCATGCTTTATTTATAAGTGAGGGCGAGGCCGGGCAGAAACAATGGGGAAGGGCACGATCGGGCGTGTTCTGCCTGTACGATGATGCCGACAAGACGTATGCCAGGCATGTCATGCAACGTGCGTTTATTTATACTCGGAATATTGGCGTTTCTCTTCGCCAGGACGGCGAGATTGACCACATGGATGGAGACGGTCGCGCGGTAATGCTGCGGGCGCTCAGGGGGCTGGAGGAAAAATGGCGGGGATGTCGCGGACTCGCAAGCGGACTGGCGCGACCCGGCGGCATGCACCGACTCGGCGACATGTGCCGAGTCGGCGGTGGCGGTTCGACTGGTCGTGTTTCGACCGTTGGCTGGACAGGGTCGTGACGCTGGCCGTGATCACCGCCCTGCTGGTGGGCGGAACGGCGTTGGTCCTCCACCTGGTGCTGTGAGACGCGTGGCCGTCACCTTCCTTGTCATGCTTGACGGCGATGCCGTCGGGGCTGCTGCTGCGTGATGCAGTGGATGTTGCCTCCGCCGAGCAGGATCTCGCGGGCCGGCACACCGATCACCCGACGCGTCGGGAACAACCCCTCGATGATGGCTCTGGCCTCGTCGTCCCTTGCCGGATCGAGCAGCGGCATCACGACCACCGAGTTGCCGATGTAGAAGTTCACGTAGGAGCCGGCCATGCGATCGCCGGGCCGGCGCGGATGCGAGTGGCTGAGCCGGTCGATACCGCTGGCCTCGTCCTCTTCGATGGTCAGCGGACCGGGCTGGGGCAGCTTGTGCACCTTGAGGGGGCGCCCCCGGGCATCCCGGGCTTGTTCCAGGATCGCCAGAGCCTCTCGGGAGATGGCGTGCTGGGGATCGGTGTCGTCGTCGGTCCAGTTCAGGGCCACCTCACCGGGGGCGATGAAGCAGCACAGGTTGTCGACGTGACCATCGGTTTCGTCCAGGTAGCAGCCGCGTGGCAACCAGATGATGGTGTCCACGCCCAGGGTATTACGCAGGACCCGTTCCATGTCGTCCCGTGAGAGATTCGGGTTGCGGTTGGCATTGAGCAGGCATTCCTCGGTGGTGATCAGCGTGCCCTCGCCATCCACGTGGATGGCGCCTCCTTCCAGCACCACCGGCGCCACGAAGCGTTCGACGCCGAGCATCTCGGCGATCTTGGTGCGAATGCGGCGATCCTTGTCCCAGGGGAAGTAGAGCCCGCCCTCGAGCCCGCCCCAGGCGTTGAATTCCCAGTCCACCAGAGCCAGCCGGCCATCCGGGTGGGTCAGAAAGGTCGGGCCGACGTCGCGCATCCACGCGTCGTTGCTGGAAAGCTCCACCACGCGGATGCTGTCGGGCAATTGATTGCGGGCGTTTTCGTATTGCTCGTCGTTGACGCCGACGAACACCGTCTCGCTCTCGGCGATGGCCGTGGCGACCTCGACGAAGGCCTGCTGGGCCGGCTTGGCGCCATAGCGCCAGGTGTCGGGACGCTGTGGCCACAGCATCCAGCAGGCGTCGTGGGGCGCGAATTCGGCCGGCATGGAAAAGCCGAGACTGACAGGTGTGGCAGAGGAGGTTGGTGTGATCATGGGCGCTCTCACAGGTAACCGACGGTCAGGAATACCGCAGTGGCGATGGCCGCGGCAATCAGTACATAGGGCAACTGGGTGAGGGCGTGGGCCATCGGTGAACAGCCGCTGCCCTGGGCGGAAAGCACCGTCGAATCGCCGTAGAAGCAGGCATGGCTGCCGAAGGCGCTGGCCGAGATCAGGGCGCCGACCACCAGGGGCATGTCGGCCTGAACGCTCTCTGCCAGTGGCAGCACGATAGGCATGGCCACGGCGAACAGTCCCCAGAAGGATCCCGTTGCGAAGGCCAGAAAGGCCATGGTGATGAAGACCACCGCCGGCAGGAGGCCGGCCGTCATCAGCGGCTGGACGGTGCCGATCACGAAGTCGGTCAGCCCCAGTACGTCATTGACCTCCTTGAGGGCAAAGCCGGCCACCAGGGTACCCAGCGGCATGATCATGGCCTTGAAGCCCTCCAGGGCAGTGTCGAAGGTGTCGTGGAAGCTGAGCAGGCGCTGGGACAGGATCAGCGTCAGGGTCACCGCGAGCGCCACGATCACGCCGCGCAGGATGTCGATGTCGAAATACCAGGTGAAGAAGATCAGGGTGGCGATGGGCACTAGGAAGTTGAGGAGATGAGGGCGTGGCTTGCTCTCGTCGACTTCCAGGGCGTTGTCGTCGACCCCGTCGGGCATCGGCTGGCCGGCGACGGCGCGCGCCTCGGCGGCTTTCATCGGGCCGAGGTTGGGCACCCAGCCCATCGCCACCAGCGGTACGATGGCAGCAGCCACCCAGGCATAGAACATGAAGGGAATGGCCTCGATGTACAGGCTCATGCCATTGCCGGTCACATTGTTCTCCTCGAGCAGGCCGGCGAAGAACACCGCCCAGGTGGAGAAGGGCACCAGAATGCAGATCGGTGCGGCCGTGGAATCGACGATATAGGCCAGCTTCTCCCGGGAGATGCCGAAGCGGTCGGTGATCTTCTTCATCGAGGCGCTGATGGTCAGGGCATTCAGGTAATCGTCGACGAAGATGATCAGTCCCAGGAACCAGGTGGTCAGAAGGCTCTGGGAGCGGCTATGGATGCGTCGGGTCACGGTGTCGCCGAAGCTGAGTACACCGCCGGTCTTGACCAGCAGGGCGATCAGGCTGCCGAACAGGCCACAGACCAGGATGATCCAGGTGACGGTATCGTTGCCGAGCACGTCGAGCAGGATGTCCGAGCCTCGGGAGACCACATGGGTGGGGTCGGTCATCAACAGGCCGACCAGACAACCGGTCAGCAGCGATTCGATGGTACGTCGTGTCAGGATAGCCATTCCCAGCACCACCAGCGTGGGGATCAGGCTCCAGGCGCCATAGGTTTCCATGGGTCGCTCTCTATTTGTCGTTGTTGGTTGACGGGCCCGGCCGAGCGACGACCGGGCGGTCGGTCTTACAGGAAGCCGTCCTCGCGCAGCGTCCTGGTCGCCGCACCGAAGGCCTCGTCGAGGATGTCGACCACGCGATCGATGGTGTCCCGCGTCCAGATCAGCGGGGGAGAAACGATGTTGAGATGCCCGACTGGGCGGATGATCAGGCCGCGCTGCTGGGCCTCGAAGGCGACCCGGTCACCGACGCGGGCCTCGACCGGTAGCAGCTCCTTGGTCGCCTTGTCGGCCACGTTTTCCAGGCACATCATGAAGTGGCTGCCGCGCACGTCGCCAACGGTGGCGTGGTGCGACAGGGTTTTGAGCCGCTCTTCCAGATAGGGGCCCACCTCGCGAACGTTCTTGCAGATGCCCTCGCGCTCGATGATCTCGATGTTCTTGAGCGCCGCTGCGCAGCTTACCGGGTGGCCCGAGTAGGTGAAGCCTGTGCTCAACACGCCGCCCTTTCCCTGGGGCGTGCCCAGCACCTCGAAGAGCTCGTCGGAGATCAGGGTCGCGCCCAGCGGGGCGTAGCCGGAGGACAGCCCCTTGGCGCAGTTGATGATGTCCGGCTGGGTGTCGAACACTTTCTCCGAGGCGAAGAAGTGTCCCAGGCGACCGAAACCGGTCACTACCTCATCGGCGATGAAGAGGATGTCGTTGGCGCGGCATACCGCCTGCATGCGCGCATGATAGCCTTCGGGGGCCACCAGCACGCCACCGGCCCCCATGATCGGCTCGGCAATGAAGGCGGCGATATTGTCGGCGCCGATGCGTTCGACTGTCGCCTCGAACTCGGCCACCAGGTGGTCACAATACTCGGCCTCGCTCATGCCCTCGGGGCGACGATAGCAGTTTGCCTCGCTGAGGTGGGTCACCAGGTGCTCGAGGGTATCGAATTCCCAGTTGTTGCTCGCGATGCCGGTCAGGGTCGCGGCCATGTAAGTGGTGCCGTGATAGGCGTTGTTGCGCGAGATGATGCGCTTCTTGTTCGGCTTGCCCAGGCGGTTGAAGTAGTAGTGCACCAGGCGAATGGTGGCGTCGTTGGCCGCCGAGCCACCGCAGCTGTAGAAGACATGGTTGAGGTGGGCCGGCGCCAGCTCGGAGAGCTTGGCGGCCAGCTCTGCGGCCGGTGCGTTGGAGAGGTTGTTGAAGGTCGAGAAGTAGGCCATGCGCGTGGCTTGATCGGCCATGGCCTGGCCGATCTCTGCGCGACCGTGGCCGACGTTGACGCACCACAGGCCGGCGATGCCGTCGATGAAACGGTTGCCGTGGGCATCTTGGACGTAGATGCCGTCGCTGTCGGTGATCAGGTCGCAGCCCTGTTCATGGAAGGTGCTGTAATCGGTGAAGGGATGGATGAAGTGGTCCCGGTCCTGGCGCCACAGTGTCTGGGCGTCGAGTTCGGTACGCGTTGTGCTTGTGGTCATGGCAATACCTCCTGTCGAGTGTCGGCCAGCCTAGCCAGCCTCGACGGTCGTCGAACATATCCTCATTGGGGTATATGGCGGCAGAGGCTCGGTGGCTGCCGCGACAACGAGATCGGCCCCTGCGACTATGGGCACACAGGGGCCGATACCGGAGAAGAGGCGCTGATGGTCGGCGTCTTGTGGTTACGACAGGATCGGCCGTCGACCGGCGGCGAAGGGGGGCGGCAGCACGTGCTCTAGGTCACCTGCGATGCGGAAGGCGGTGGCGTCGTCGTAGGACGGCGCGACGATCTGCATGCCGATGGGCACGTGGTTGGCGCCGGCACCCACCGGCACAGAGAGTACCGGAAAGCGGTTGAGGATATTGAAGGGATAGGTCAGGCACAGGCCGGTCACTCCGTCGGCCTGGCGGCCGTCCACCGTCAGGACGTCGTGGGTCTGATCGTAGTCGGCCGGGATTCGGGTGGTGGCCATGGTGGGGCAGACCAGGGCATCGAAGCCGGCCAGGAAGACCTTGTCCTGCAACTCGCGGAGCATGGTGTCGGCGATTCGCCAGCCGGCCTTCTCGTCCTCGAAGCTGACCTCGGCCCGGCCCTCGACGATCTCGCGGGCATAGGAGGTGAGCTTGTCCATGGGGATGTCATCACCCAACTGTTCATGGAAGACGCTACCGGCCTGGAACATCAGGTGTTGCATGATCACCCGACCGGCCTCGTCGGGCCAATCGAGGTTGACGACCTCCACGTCGGCCCCCAGGTCGCGCAGCGCTTCGGCGGCGCCCGCCAGAGCCTGGCGGACTTCCGGGTCCACGGCGAAGATACCCAGGTCGGGGCAGAGGGCGATGCGCATGCCGGCGATGGAGGCCTGGCGCTCGGGCAGGGTGTAGGCGGGCAGCGAGCATAGGTCGTAGGGGTGGGGACCTGCGATGACGTTCTGCATCAGGATCATATCGCCGACCGACCGTGCCAGGCCGCCGCTTTGGGCGAAAGACTCACGGTTCCAGGGATAGACCTCGGGAACCCGACCCCAGGGGGCCTTGAAGCCGACGGTGCCGGTGAGGGCAGCGGGGATACGGATCGAGCCGGCGATATCGCTGCCGCTGGCCAGGATGGTGGTGCCGGCGGCCAAGGCCGCCGCCGCGCCGCCGGAGGAGCCGCCGGGGGTGCAGCTGGGATTCCAGGGGTTGCGGGTCACGCCCCACAATGTCGACCAGGTGGCTAGCGACATGGAGAATTCCGGGGTGGTGGTGCGGGCATGGATGATGGCACCGGCATCCTGGAGTCGTTGTGGCAGGGGATCGGTATAGTCGGCCACATAACCTTCCAGCAGTAGAGAACCGTTGGTGGTGGGGCGCCCCTCGATCATTGGCTCGTCCTTGATCGCTACCGGGATACCTTCCAGGGGGCGGGCGGTGCCGTTGCGCCAGGCGCGCTCGGCCCGCTTCGCCTGCTCGCGGGCCTCCTCGAAATAGGTGAAGGAGAAGGCGTTGATGCGCGGTTCCAGGGCCTCGGCGCGCTCGATCAGCGCATCCAGCAGCTCCACGGGTGAGAGGCTGCCGCGGCGGAAGCGATTCAGGCACTCCCGGGCGCTCAGGTAACAAAGGTCCAGATTCATGGGGTGATCTCCTCGGTGGGGGTGGGCACGGCATCGGTGAGTCGGGTCACCGGCAGGGCGGTAGCCAGGCAGGTGGCGAAGCAGCCAAGGATCAGCAGCAGGCCCAGGGAGCTGCCACCGGCATCGATGCCCAGGCCGACCAACCAGGGGCCCAGGGACAGACTGCACATCATCACGAAGCAGCCGATGGCGGTGAGCTCGCCGTGGCGATCCAGTTGGGACAAAGCGCCCTGTAGATAGGGCAGAGTGAATGCCCAGCAGATGCTCAACACCATCACTGCCGCGGCGTAGAGAGTGAGCCCCTGATCCAGCAGCAGGGCGGCAGTGGCGGCCAGTGAAAGCAACAGTCCCCCGGCAAGGGGGCGGGTGCGTCCCCGGCGCTCGCCGAGCCACATCACCGCCAGGGCGCCGATGCCACCGATGCCTCCGGCGATCACGGTGACGCCATGGATCTGTGCTGCGGGCAGTGCCAGCGCTTGGCCGAAGGCCTGGAGGAAGGCCCAGGCGCCGGCGTTGGCGATCTCGAAAAGAGCGATGGCCAGTAGCAGGCCCCATAGCCGCCAGTCCCGCCAGATGGTGCTGGTGCCACGGCGGGCGCTGCCCAAGGGCGCGGTGTCGTCGGGGGCCGTGCGGCCCATGGCGGGGATGCAGCAGAGTGCCAGCAGGGCGCAGCCGGCGAAGGTCAGGTAAAGGGCGGGCAGGCCGAAGTGGGTCACCGGCGCCTCGAGCAGCAACAACAGCAGGCCCGCGCCGAGGAACTGCAGCAATAGCAGCATGGCGTAGCCGCGTTCGGGGTGGTGGCGTCGGGCGGCCCAGGCATAGGCGGCGCCGGCCAGTAGGCCGCCGCCGAGCCCGGAGGCCAGGCGGACCAACACCAGCGGAGCCAGGGCCGTGACGGTCAGGGAGGTCAGTTCGGCGGCCAGGATCAGGCCGGCGCCCCCCGCTGCTAGGGCCTTGAGGCCGGTGCGGCGCAGCAGCCCGGCGACGCCGAGCATGCCCAGGGCGTTACCGAAGAGGTTGGCGGAGACCACCATTCCGGCCTGGGCCTCACTATGGCCGAGCTCCACCACCAGGCGAGAGACCAGCAGGGGCAGTACCGCCAGTACCACCAGGCCGCCAAAGCCAGCCAGGGAGACCAGAAAGGTGGCGAGATAGCCGTCGGGGTCGAGGCGCCGAGGGAAGGGAGCACGGACAGCCGGAGTACGGGAGTCGGGAGTCATGAAGGGACCCTTGATTGTGATTATGGATGGGAATATCCATCACGCTATCAGGGCCGGGGGTGGTGATGTTTTGCGGCGAGCCGGAAAACTATTGCGACGAGACGGAGCTTCGCCCATGGCAGGATGATCGCCAGCACAAGCGCTGGGCTCAGTGGGCAAGCCGTTGGCGACGATGCTTGCGATAGTCCCGTGGGGTCAGGCCGAGCGCGCGCTTGAAGGCGGTGGTAAAGTTGGCCGGGTGCTCGTAGCCCAGGGTCTCGGCGATCCGGGCAATGGGCAGGCGTTCGTCGTCCAGCAGTCGTTCGGCCTCGCGCAGGCGCGCCTGGCGCAGGCAGTCGGTGAGCGATTGGCCGTGGTATTCCCGAAAGCGCTGCTTGAGCTTGCTCTCGCTCATGCCGATGGCGCGGCTCAGTTCGGCGAGGTGCGGTGGCCGGGCTAGGTCGGCGAGCAGTCGGCGCCGCGCTGCCTCCAGGGCTTCGCGATCCCTGGGTTCTAGTCTCGGGGCTGGGAATGTCTGTGCAGGGGAACTCAGTAGCAAGCAGAGGAATTCGCTGATCTTGGCTTGCAGGTAGAGCAGTAGGCGGTGTGGGTCCACGGGCGGCGAGGCCATGTCCCTCAGGCAGCGGCGCAACGCGGTATCCAGGGGCAGGCGTCGATTGCCGTCGATCTCCGGGGCGAAGCGGGCGACATCGCTGGCGGTGAGCCCGAAGGGAGGCCGGCGCAGGTGTTCCGGATCGAGGATCAGCAGCACCATCAGGTAGCGCCCTGGCTCGGGGCAGCGGTCCAGGAAGGCAGTACCCTGACGACGATGGCTACACAACAACTGACCGTTTCCCAGATCGAAGGCCTCCCCTTCCGGGGTTTCCAGGGCAGTGTCGCCGTCCAGCATGCCGGCCAGGGTCAGGTGGCCGCCAGGGATCCAGGCCGGAAGACAGCCCGAGGCCTGCTCCAGGTCGAGGGTGCGAAGCCAGAGGCCGGGGGGCAGGCGATAGCAGGTCTCCCAGCCGCGCCCCGCTGGCTGATCCCAGCGCAGCCGGAAGGCGTCATGCTGTGCGCTCAGGGTGAACCAGTCGGTGCTACTGTGGCAATCGTATTGCCGGGAGGCGGCCGGCATGATGGTCATGGTGCAGGGTCCTCCGGAGGTGGTATCTGGGGTGGTGCGGGTACAACCCCCGAACAAGGTAGGGCGGGACGATACGCCGTCAATATACCCCGAACGTGGGAAGGCGGCATGCTGCTGAGGTGCCCCCGCTGTCGACCAGGCATTCGTTCTCGTCGCGGGCGCTATCGTCAACATATCCTGATTGGGGTATATCAGGGAGTCGCGTTGCCCTCGTAAGGTCGCTGTCATGACGAACAACGACCGAAGAGGCTCACCATGACGATTTCCATCGATGGCCAGCGGCTGTGGGACAGCCTGATGGCCATGGCCGAGATAGGCCCCACCGAGAACGGCGGCAGCTGCCGCCTTGCTCTGACCGAAGAAGACGCCGCCGGTCGGCGGTTGCTGCTCGATTGGTGCGAGTCGCTCGGCTGCACCTGGCGGGTCGATCGCATCGGCAATATCTTCATCCGCCGCGCCGGCAGGCGTGACGATCTCGACCCGGTGGCCATGGGCAGTCATCTGGACACCCAACCCAAGGGCGGTCGCTTCGACGGCATTCTCGGTGTACTGGCCGGGCTCGAGGTGTTCCGCACCTTGGAGGACCAAGGCATCGTCACCGAGCGGCCGCTGGCGCTGGTGGTCTGGACCAACGAGGAAGGCAGCCGCTTCGCGCCGGCCATGGTCGCTTCCGGCACCTATGCCGGTGCGTTCAGCGTCGAGTCGACCCTGGCCCGCGAGGACCGCGACGGCGTGACGCTTGGCGAGGCTCTCGAGGCCTGTGGCTACGCCGGCGAGTTGCCGGTGGGCGAGCCCCGTCTGGACAGCTTCTTCGAGCTGCATATCGAGCAGGGGCCGGTGCTCGAGGAAGAAGGCGAGACCATCGGCGTGGTGACCGGTGTTCAGGGCATGCGCTGGTTCGACGTGACGCTCTCGGGCCAATCGGCCCATGCCGGCCCCACCCCCATGCGCTATCGACGCGATGCCCTGGCCGCGGCGGCGCACCTGATCGACCGGCTGCAGGCCTATGCCCTGGCCGATGAAAGCGGTGATACCAAGGTCACCTGCGGCTGTCTGGATATCGTCTCGGCGTCGCGCAATGTGGTGCCCGGCGAGGTGCGGCTCACCATCGACCTGCGTCACGTGGTGGAGCGCGAGCTGGACATCCTGCAGGAGCGTTTCGAGCGGTTGCTCGTCGAGGTCGGCGAGAGCTTCGGCGTGACGGTGTCCCAGGAGCGGATCTGGGCCTCGCCGGTGGTCGAGTTCGCCCCCGAGTGCGTCGCCGCCGTGGAGCGGGCGACTCGCGTACGGGAACTGCCTTACCGCCGCATGATGAGCGGTGCCGGCCACGATGCCGTTTATGTATCCCGCGTCGCGCCGACCGCCATGATCTTCGTGCCCTGTCGCGACGGCATCAGCCACAACGAGGCCGAATACGCCACACCGGAACACTGTGCCGCGGGTGCTCAGGTGCTCTGCGATGCCATTGTCGAGCGCGCCAGCCGCGCGTCCTGAGAACAGGAGGTCGACATGAACGACATGATCCGATCCGAAACGCCGATTCTCGCCACCGAGTCCCCCGAAACCCATGCCGACTGGCGGGCGCTGGCCGTCACGCTGGTCGAGCAGGGTCTCGAGACCCGTGCCTATATCGACGATGCCTTCGTCGCGGCCATCGGCGGCGAGACCTTCGCCACCGTCAATCCGGCCACC
>NZ_BDEO01000004.1:0-82809 GCF_001662285.1 Halomonas caseinilytica | reverse complement strand
CGCGGCATCTCGGACGGCAAGGCAGAGCTACAAGGGGTCGACGACTGGACGGCGTATCTCCACGTCATCGACGAGAAGCTGGCCGCCGCCGTGGATCGTCTGGACGAGGCACTCTAGGCTGGGAAGGAAAGGACGTTCCGGCATATTGAGGAGGCATGATGCCCACGACGCGCACGACCTCGCCCGCCCTGGAGCGAGCCCACCTGGTGTGGGACCTGTTCATCATCGTGCTGGTGATCGCCAACCTGGCGCTGCTGCTGTTCGACAGCCTCTTCCTGCTACCGCCGCTGAACGCCGCCTTCGAGGCCGTGGCGCCCGGTCTGCACGATGCCTACGACGAACACATTCATGCCAACTTCCTCACCATCGACCTGGCATTCGTGGCCGTCTTCCTGCTCGACGTGCTGCTGGGCTGGGCGGTGGCCATCGCCGAGCGGCACTACCACCGCTGGTTCTTCTACCCCTTCGTGCACTGGTACGACGTGCTCGGCTGCATCCCGCTGGGTGGCTTTCGGTTGCTGCGTATCCTGCGCGTCATCTCGCTGCTGCACCGCCTGCAGCGCATGGGCCTGATCGACGTGCGCCGCTGGTACCTCTACAGCGTGGTCGCCAAGTACTATGACATTCTCATGGAGGAGCTCACCGATCGCATTGCCATCCGCATGCTCGACAACGTGCAACAGGAACTGCGCGCCGGCGACGGGCTCTCGGCACCGGTGATCGAGCGCGTGGTGGAACCGCGCAAGCAGGCGCTGATCCGCGAGATCAGCCAGCGCCTGGAAGTCATGGCGGATGATGCCTATACCCACAATCGTGACGATACGCTGCTTTATGTGCGCGGGCTGGTCGGCCGTACCCTGGCGGAGAGTCCGGAGCTTCAGCGGATTACGCGCCTGCCGCTGGGCAGCCAACTGGCTCGTGGACTGGAAGCCTCATTCTCGGACCTGGCCTGCCGACTGGTCGACGAGGCCCTGGCGGGTCTGAAGTCGAAGGAGTTCTCCAACCTAGTGGAGCACCTGGCCGAGAGCGGTTTCGATGCCTGGCTGCACACCGACCCGCAGACCGAGCAGATCACCGAGCAGGTGCTGGTGGACATGCTGGAACTGCTCAAGGAGCAGATCGCGGTCAAGGGCTGGCAGCACAAGTACGACTGAGCCCGCCGGCAGACAGTATCTCGAGCAATTCCCCGTGCCGCTCGGGATGCGCCACCAGCAGGCTGGCCCATTCGTCGGGCGTCGAGTCACCGGCAATATCGGTGACCGTGCAACCTGCCTCGCGGGCGATGACGATGCCGGCGGCGACATCCCACAACTCGAGCCGAGCGCCCTGGGACCAGAAGGCATCGAAGCGGCCGAGGCCAGCATAGGCGACCTCGAGAGCCGCCGAACCGGGCACACGGATGCCGGCGACGCGGGGCATCAGCGCCGTCAACTGGGCCAGGCTGGTCGGACAGTCGCCCTTGTCGTGATAGGGCAGGCAAGTGGCGATCAGCATTTCGTGCAGGGCCCGGGCCGGCGGCGCGGCGATGCGTTGCTCGTTGCAATACGCGCCTTCCCCCGCCACCGCCCACAACATCTCGTCCAGCAGCGGCTGATAGACCACGCCGTGGGTCAATGAACGGCCTTGGCGCACGGCGATGGAGACCGAGAAGTGAGGCACCCGATGCAGGAAGTTGTTGGTGCCATCCAACGGATCGATGATCACCGTGGTATCGCCGGCCCCGGACGGCGTCACGCCGCTTTCCTCGCCGAGAAAGGCCAGGCCGGGATGAGCGCGCTGGAGGCAGTCGATGATGATCCGCTCCGCCGCACGGTCATAGTGCGTCACGAAGTCGGAGACCCCCTTGGCTTCGAAGTCGATGGCACCGGCAGCCTGGTAGCCCTCGAGAAGATGCGCACCGGCAAGGCGGGCAGCGTGTTGCAATGACGCGATCAGAGACGACTCGTGCATGATTCCTCCCGGGGAAGCCTGGAGCGCGCGACGCGACGATGCATCGCCAATGCCATGACGATAGCAGCGCAAGATGTCCGCGGGATGGCAGCGAGGCCGCCAGCATGTGCTTTCACCACGAGAAGTCTCTTCTTCACTGCCGCGTCGGACGAACCTTTTTTCGCATCCCCTGGCGCGTCAAGGCGATCCTCATCAGGCGCTGAAAGGTCGGGCATTCCAGATGGCTAGGAGCCGTGCAGGTCGCGGCATGACGCAATCCATCACGCAACGCGCTCAATTCCTTGATATGGCGATCCACAGCATCTGCCTTGGCAGCCAGCATGTCTCGGTCGATGCTTGGCTCCTTCCCCTGTCCCAGCATTCCGCGGATCTCGGCCAATGAGAATCCCGCAGCCTGCCCCAACGCAATCAACGCAAGACGTGGCAACACATCGGGTTCGAAGACACGACGCAGCCCTTTCCGCCCGACGGATCGAATAAGCCCGACTTCCTCGTAATAGCGTAGTTTTGAGGCGGGAACCCCGCTTTTTCGTGAAAGCTCAGTAATGTCCAGCATGCGACTTGTCTTCAAGTTGACTTGAAGTAGTAGCTTATTCGATCTCAACTTGACTGCCCAAGGAAATCAAATCACATGGTGAGCTCTGATACCCATGACCGCGTCCCTCACGGGCCAGGTCACGTCGACCTGAAGTGCCTCGAAATGAAAGACTCGCTAGTAGCAGGAGCCCAGCAATGACTGACCTGACGATAGATGCCGTGCTCATTGGAATAGGTGCGACCATCTTTATGGATGTCATCGCTCTGCTGCGAAGTCGCCTGCTCAGCATTCCTTCACTGAATTACGCGATGGTGGGACGCTGGCTGGGGCATCTTCCCAACGGCACAATCGTCCACCGCCCTATCAGTAAAAGCAGCCGGGTTCGCGGCGAATCTGCCCTGGGGTGGGCTGCACACTACCTCGTCGGGATCGTTTTCGCTGCTGTATTTCTCAGTCTGGCAGGGGCGGAATGGCTCGAGCATGCGACCCTCCTACCGCCGCTAATGTTTGGTGTGCTGACGGCACTCGTCCCCTTTCTCATCCTGCAGCCTTGTTTGGGGGCGGGGATAGCCGCGCGCAAGACTCCTCGGCCGAATGTCGCCAGGCTTAGCAGCCTCTTCACACATGCCAGTTTCGGCCTTGGCTTGTGGGTCGCAAGCCAGGGATACGCGCACATGCTTCAAGGCTGACGACTGACGCATATCAGCTCCGCTCCGGCCGATGCGGGTGAGAACCGTCATGGAGGCAAACCATGCGAGGGACGATGCGCTGCCCGAAAGCCGGCTTCACTCACTCGTGCTGCAGGATATTGACGAGCTTGCCGAACGGGTCGCGAACGTAGAAACGCCGTACGCCCCAGGGTTCGCTGACTGGGCCGTATTCGATGGGCACGTTCGCTTCCTCGAAGCGTGCCAGCGCCGTCTCGAGATCATCGACTTCGATGGAGAGGTCGGGCACCTCGGTACCCGAGCCACCCTCGGCACCAAAGCTCACCTGGACCCGCATCCGCTCGTCCGAGCCGTAGGTACGAAACCAGCCATGATCCATGAGCCGCTCCAGGCCCAGGATGCGGCCATAGAAGGCTTCTGCCTTGTCGAGATCTTCCGTGGCCGTGTTGGCCATGATGCGTTTGACCTTCATGCGTCACCTCATTCGCGGGGCTTCTCGTGCATTCCATTCATGCATTCGATGGTCGCTCGAGAATCTCTTGCCGATGTCGATCACTGTAGTCGCAACCTGCAATGTTCATGGAGTGACTGGCGTATCGGCTAGGCTCTGGGCGGTCGCAGTCAGCTCGCCCCCGATGACGAGCCGCAAAAAAACAGGGCCACGTCTCGACGTGGCCCCGAAGCGGCATGGATAACGGTCTCAACCCGCCGTCAGGCTCGCGACGGCCTGGCCCAGATAGTCCTTCATGCGATCATTCATCCAGGTACTGTCCTTCAGTGCCGGTTCCTGCTCATTGGCCTGCCGGATCTTCTGGTGCGTGGCCGGGTCGTCGCCGGCAAAACGTTGCAGCAAGGCCAGCCATTCCCGGGCCAGTTGCTGCGCGGCCGGTTCCTCGGGGCGCGTGCCCTGCTCCAGCAACTGACGCAACCGGGCCATCAAGGGTGGCCATTCGTGCATGCACTGCGGGTAGTTCTCCCGCATGAGATCGAACTCCGCATCCGAGAGATAGCGCCGATAGAAGGTCAGCTTGTACTCAGCGAACGCCTGCATCACGAAATCCGACACCCGCGTGGAAATACCCAGTTGCTCCTGCGCATCGGGTTCGTTGGCATGCATGGCATTCAGCTTTTCGAGCAGAGCCGGGTCACCGGCGGTATCGCGCTCGAGTTTCGCCATCCAGCGCATCGCCAGATCCCGCGCCTCGGATGATGCGGGAGAGGTGCCCTGCTGCAACAGCGCCTCGGCTTCCTTGACCAGGTTCTGCCATTCCGCCCAGCGTGCGTTGTCGGCCTGGTAGAGCGGCAATCGATCGAGCTCCTCCGGGGAGAAGTAGCGGTCGTACATCGTCATCAACTCCAGTGTTTTCAGCCAGTCGTCCATTGCCGGTTCCTCGCCGTTCACGACCTGGCGATGCAGGTTCGCCAGACGGTCGCGCAGCTGAGTCTTCTGCACGATCTGGTGTTCCAGCAGGCGCATCTGCCGCTCGATGACGGTCGACAGCGGTGGAGACGGCTGGTCGAGCAAGGTGCCGATATCGGCCAGCGACATACCCAGGGAACGCAGCGCCTGTATGCGATGCAGGCGCGCGACATCCTGGCGTCGATAGAGCCGATAACCGGCGTCGGAACGCGTGGAGGGCTTGAGCAGGCCGATGTCGTCGTAATGGTGCAGCGTCCGGACGGTCAGTCCGGTGCGTCTGGCCAGTTCACCGACACGTAACAGCATGCTGTATCTCCTCTCCTCCACGCGTGGCTGAAGTCTGGCGCCTCACGTCGCGTGAGGGTCAAATGCCCCGTAACAAAAGCTCGCAACGCGCATACTCAGGTCCTGTTGATGGATAATCCGCCGTCCACGAGCATCGCGCTGCCACTCACGAAACTCGAGGCCTCGGAGGCCAGGAATAGCACGGCCTTGGCGATTTCCTCGGGGCTGGCGATCCGCTTGAGGGCATGCAGTCCTTCGACGAAGTCCCGTACCTCCTGCGTCGCATCCGGTGCGTTCACCATGTTGGCAGGCGTATCCGCCCCGCCCGGAAGGAGGGCGTTGACCCGCAGGCCCTGCGCACCGTGCTCGACGGCCAGCGTTTTGGCCAATCCGATGAGCCCGGCCTTGCTCGCCGCATAGGCCGACATACCGGGTATGCTGGCCGTGTAGCCAACGAAGCTCGAGGTGAAGATCAGCGAGCCACCGCCTCGCTCAAGCAGCGCCGGCACCTGGTGTCTGGCGCCCAGAAACGCTCCGGTGAGGTTCGTTTCGATCACCTGACTCCACTCCTCGCGCGTCAGCTCGGAGGCGGGCGCCATTCGCCCGATCACGCCAGCATTGTTGAAGGCAATGTCGAGGCCGCCGAAGCGGCCGACGGCTGTGTTGACCAGCGCCTTGGCGTGCGCTTCTTCCCGGACATCCCCCACCACGGCAATGGCGTCACCGCCCAATGCCCTGATGTCCTCCACGACCCCATCGAGTTCTGACTGACGCCGAGCGCCGAGGACGACCCTCGCCCCTTCGCTGGCGAACAGCAACGCCGTGGCACGACCGATGCCGGAGCTGGCTCCCGTGACGATGGCGACCTTTTGCCGAAGTGTCTGCATGATTTTCCCCTTTTCCGATGGCATGAGGAACCGGTGATGCGACGCACTCGCCATCCACCTTGCGCCTCCCATGCCAACTCTCGTGGAGAGAGCAGATTCGAGCACTCCGTTTCTTGTGCTCGAATCGCAATCGGGTGGGTCATGCACGACGTATGCTCGACGACCCGTTGAAGCGAGCGCCGAGCTGAGCGACTGGTTCGTGAATCACGAGGAAGGAGACGTCGTCCCAACCGAGTGTCGGGTCGCTGGTCATGGAGGGGGTTGGCGACTCACTTCATCTCGAAGCCACGTTCGACCAGGAAGTCCCGCATGTGCGGACGCAGCTTGGTCGCGAAAAGCGGTGTCAGATTGCGGGACCAGTCGGAGCTCTTGTTGCCTCCCTTGCGTTCGCTGTAATAGCGCTGCATGGACGCATCGAAAGCGGCCACGTGCGCCTCGTCGTCCTCGTAGACATCTTCCTTGAGGATCGCCTCCACCGGCAGGCGCGGCTTGATGTCCGGCTCGTCGGCCGGATAGCCAAGGCACATGCCAAACACCGGATACACGTGCTTCGGCAGCCGCAGCAGGTCACTGATGGCTTCCGGATTGTTGCGGATACCGCCGATGTAGCAGATGCCCAGGCCCTCGGACTCGGCGGCAAGCGCCACGTTCTGCGCCATCAGCGCCGTATCGACGCTGGCCACCAGCAACTGCTCGGTCGTCCCTCGCGTGACAGCGGCACCTGTACGCTCGGATGCCTCGGTAGGACGCTTCATGTCGGCACAGAACATCAGGAAGTCGGAGCAACTGACGATATAATCCTGACCACCGGCCAACTCGGCGATCCGCTCGCGATTGCTCGGGTTCTTCACGTGGATGACGCTGTAGGCCTGCACATGGCTGGACGTGGCAGCTGCCTGGCCGGCACGGATCAGCTCGAGCAGCGTCTCGCGGGGAATCCGCTGCTCGGTGAACTGGCGAATCGAACGGTGGGACTTCATCAACTCGATGGTAGGGTTCATGCGACCTCGCAGGATGCAGAATCGAATGGGACAAACCCATCAATATAGTTAACCTGCTTATAATTTTCCACCATCAATGTCGTGCCCCTGGGCCAGATCACCCCGCCCCGCCGATGGCATCCCCCTTTTCCAGCGCCTTGAACGCCTCAGCAATCGTGGGCGGTGCCGTGGGACGGGCATACATCGACGTCAGGTATGCTCTCAACCTCGGCGCCTCATCAAGCATCTTCTCTTCGTTCGCCCAGTCCAGCGTATAGGCGGCATTGAAATCGGCCACGCTGAGCCGGTTGCCCACCATGACATCACGATCCGCCATGTGCCGCTCGAGCACGGCCACCATCTCCACGCATTCCTGCCGGGCCAGCGCGGCATCCTCAGGCAAGCGCTTATCTTCCGGATAAAGGAAGGTATGGCGAGCGATGCGCCACAGAGGGACCTCGATTTCGGTCGCCAAAAAGAAGATCCAGCGATACATCTGGGCCCTTTCCTCCACGGTCTCGGGAATGAACCCCGATTGGGGATGTTTCTCGGCCAGGTAGAGCTGGATCGCCGACGACTCGGTCACCACCAGATCCCCATCGACCAACACGGGAACCCGGGCCGCCGGGTTGAGGGAACGAAAGTCCCGCTGCAGGTGCTCACCTTGCAGAAGGTCCACCGGGCATATCTCGTACTCCAGGCCTAGCTCGTTGAGCAACCAAAGAACACGCAGGGCACGTGTCGGAGGTGCTCCGTATAGCTGGATCATGGTCAACTCCCTCGATTGATAGACATCGTGACGTTTCTTGATGCCTGATATGGTCGAACGGGAGCCTGTCGAATCGACACCCGCAATGCGACAACCTGCCTCAGGAAAGATAAATCAGAAACAAGTAAAGTAGAGAATGTCAGTTTGGCCAAGGTTGGCCTCTGCACTCAGCGTTCAGACGCCAGCATTTTCGAGGGAGTCGATCTAATGAAGAAGGTTACTGCATTATCTGCCATTTTCCTGGCCCTGGCGGGTGGAGCTTTCTCCTCTTCCGCATTGGCATCTTATGGCAAGGGCGACATTTACACGCGGGTAGGCGTTGCCAAGGTCGATCCCAAGAGTGACAACGGCAACTTCAATTCCATTGGCGTCAGCGACGTCGATGTCGACTCGGACAGAGGTGCGGCCTTTACCCTCGGATATCGCTTCATGGACAAGATGGGCATCGAGCTGCTCGCGGCAGAGCCCTTTGAACATGACATCGCGCTGGACGGCGCCAACATTGCCTCGACCAAGCACCTGCCACCCACCTTGACCGTTCAATACTATCCTTTGGGTGGCACGACATCACCGGTTCAACCCTATGCGGGCGTTGGGGTCAATTACACCCACTTTTCCGATGAACACGTCAACGGCGGCAACCTGGAGCTGGATGATTCCTGGGGCGTTGCCGCTCAGCTCGGCGTTGACCTGCTGCTCGACGATCACTGGGCGCTCAATGCCGCCGCCTGGTATCTGGATATCGACACGGATGCCACGGCAACCATCGGCGGCTCAAGTTACGACACCACGGTCGATATCGATCCCCTGGTGGTCATGGGTGGAATCAGCTATCGATTCTGAAGGTCATGGCAGTGCCTGAAGCATTAAAAAAACCGAGCCCAATGGCTCGGTTTTTATTATCCAGTCATCCATCAACCTTATAGTTTCTTCTCTGACCATCTCCACAATCAACCTGGAGATAATGCTGGCTCATGGAATGCTGAACCTTTCGTCACAGGGGCGATGGATTACCAGGTGATCTGTCGCCCTTCCTTGAAGACGGCCTTGAGCGTCTTTTCCGGATACTCGAGCACTCCGAGGTCCTCATCGGGCTGCCCTTCCCACAGGGCCAGGTCAGCCAGTGCCCCAGGGCGTATCACGCCAATCTCTCCTTCACGGTCAAGCAGGCGAGCATTGTTTGAGGTCGCCTGCTTGAGCACTTCAATGGGCGAAAAGGTTTCTCCGCGCAACATGAATTCGCGCATTTGATAACGTTGCATCTCACCGAGCAAGTCACTGCCCAAGCCGACCTGAACGCCGCTATCCCGGAGGAGCTCCAGGGCATCCAGACCTTGTTGGCGAACATCTTCTACCTTGGCGCAGCTAACCGCAGGTAATCCCATCTCCTTTCCATACTTGGCCAGTGCCTCGTACGTGCTGACCGTGGGCACAATAAAGGCTTCACGTTGCTTGGCCAGCTCACAAGCCGACTTGTCGATCAGATTGGCATGCTCTATCGAGCGCACCCCGTATTCCAGGCAACGCGAGATGGCTTCAGGAATATAGGCATGCGCCAGACAATATTTGCCCCATGCCTTCGCTTCCCAGACGATCGCCCGGATCTCGTCTTCCGTGTATTGCAACACATCTATCGGATCAGAGGGTGAGGCCACGCCGCCGCCAGCCATGATCTTGATATGGTTGGCTCCCTTGCGCAGCTCGTCCCGAGCGGCGTGCTGCACGTTTTCCACGCCATCGGCGATGCGGGAAATACTCGTTGAGGCCCCGCAACCACAGAGGCATCCACCCTCGAATGGCGTCCAGTCACCATGCCCTCCGGTCTGGCTCAAGGCCTTGCCACAGTAAAAGAGCCGGGGACCATCGATCAGCCCTTCTTCAACGGCTTGTGCCAGCCCGTAATCAGCCCCCGCTGCGTCCCGGACACTGGTGAACCCCCGCCTTAACATGGCGCGCAGTGAATGATGCGCAAACTGTGCGACATAGGAAGGCGCCATCAAGTCGACCTGCTTGAGACTCGCCGATGCCGCAAGAACATGCACGTGTGCATCGATCAACCCAGGTGTCAGCGTCGCTCCGGCGGCATCGATCACATCAGCGTGGGCCGAGCTCTCGACACCGTCGACGATGTGACTGATGCGGCCGTCTTCGATCACAACGCTCTGGTCGTCCTTGACGGTCTCGCTGAGACCATCGAAAAGTCGGCAATTCTTGATGATCAGCATGCAGAACTCCTTATCCTCGTGTGGTTTGCGTGTGGCTCGATGCGGGTTGTGTCAACAGGCTGACAACAACGAGCGCGAACGTGGCCAATGGCATGGCGACCAGCACGCTGTTCCACTCGAGCGGTTTGCTCAGGCCGATCTCCCAGATCAGCGTGACCGCACCACCGGTGAGCATGCCGGCCAGCCCTCCTGAAGGCGTGGCACGCTTCCATAGCAGGGCGGCGAGCAAGGCCGGGGTGATGGCCGCCCCGTACATGCCGTACGAGTACATCTGGATGGCCAGAACACTGGGGAAAAACGCACCCAGGATATAAGCGACAATCCCCAGCGCCGTAACACTGATTCGATTGAAGATCAGGCGTTTCGCTGCCGGGATCGAGACCTTGAACAGGCCGGTGATGATATCCTGTGTCAGATTGGCCGAAGACGAGAGCAAATAGGAATTCCCCGTCGTCAGGATGAGGGCCACGACCGAAGACAGCAGCAATGCGCCCAGCACGCTCGGCAATCCTTGCTGTGCCATGACCAGCATGGCGGTGTCAGGATTGATATCGGGGAATAACACGCGTGTGCTACTGACCAAGAGGACGATAAGCACGATGCAGACAAACCCCGTGACCATGAATCCCATCGCCGAACGGCGAGCCGTGCCTGAGTCCCTGGCCGCGGCAAAACGCTGGAAGAGATTCTGATCACCAAGCAGCAGGAGAAACAAGGGCAGGAAATAGCTGATTGCCTGCCATGCACTGAGCCCCCCGGTCAGGGTACGTTGTTCGCTCGGCAAGGCCGCCAGCATGCCCGAGAACCCACCAAGTTCGCTCAAGACAATCGGTACACCGATCAACATGCTGACAAAAATGATGATCGCGCTGATGAAATCTGTGTAGGCAACCGACACCAGCCCACCCAGCATGGCAAGCAGGGTAATGATGCCTGCCGATATCAGTGTGCCCTGCCAGGTCGGCAGGCCGAAGGCAATGTTGAGCGCATAGCCACCACCCAGAAACTGATAGGAAACGATACCGATGTAGGCCAGCAGGATGATCAGTGAAGCGACCGTACGCGCCAAGCTTCCGTACCGGCTCTCAATCAACTCGGGAATGGTCGTCGCCTCGGAGTCACGGATACGCCTGGCCAGGAACCAGTACATGATGAACGCCCCGATGGGCGTGCCGGCGAAAAAGAAAATCGCGGCCCCCGGACCGTTCTGGAAGACAAAGCTCGCACCGCCAATCACCGATCCAGAACCGACAAAGGTGGCAAGTAGCGTCCCCGTTACGACGAAGAAAGGCAGCGAGCGCCCCGCTACAAGGAAGTCGGCATCATCACGGACTTTGCGCTTCGAGAAATAGATGCCTGCCAGGACCATCAAGATCAGATAAGCAATCAATATAGTTTCATGCATGACTTCGATTCCTGATTGAGATTGTTATGGGTAGGAGATGGCGCACGGAAGAGTGATAGAGCACCGTCACGCTCAGGAAGCGACTTCCTGTCGCAGAATGGCTTTCCAACTGTTCAATAGTTCGTTGAAATATTGAGAATCTTCTCGGAACACGCTCTGCGTCCCCATGCCACGAAGCAGGTTCATGGAAAGATTCATCAAATGACGGGATCTCTCGGGAGGAAGATGGGGAAACAGCCGTTCCCAGATATCATCGATGCGTGAATGGAAGCGCCGCACCTGGGGCGTCAACAGATTCTTGAAATCCGGCTCGTGGCGTGCCTTCAGGGCAATTTCGAGCGTCACCATATATAACTGACCGCTCATGTAATGCCACACCAGATCGAGAAACCCATCCAGCGTCAGATGACCGTCGTGAAACTCATCGGCACCGCAAGCCAATGCCTCAACGAACTCATCCAGCACCTTCTCGATGGCATGGACCAACAGGTCGTCCTTGTTGGCAAAGTGGTGCGTCAAGGCCCCTTTCGATACACCGGCCTCGCCGGCGACGCGATCCAGCCGGAAGCTGTGAAACCCATCGCGTTCCAGGCAGATCAGCGCGGCATTCAGTAGCTTACGGCGTGTTTCCCAGCTTTTGCGTTGCTGCCACTTCATGATGATGGTCTCTTCGTTGGCGCTTGTTGTTGTATGGCCTCTCACACAGATAGCATCGCAAAAAACAAACCGTCAAGTCGGTTTTATTATTGAAAGTCACGGTTTCACCCACCCTTCAGCAGTGGCCCCTATGCCACCCAGGCTGGCCAGCAGGTGCTGCTAAGCCTAAGCGACCTCAAGCCTTTATCAGTGCCACCGAGGACCATAAGCCGGGACGTAACGCTATACGCTTACAGCCAAGGCAGCCCTGGCTGGACAATACCGTGCTCCATGTTCAACCACGGCCCCTTGTCTTGCGGAGCTCATGAGTTGCCAAATGGCCACGCCTTTCATAGCATACGAAACATATACGAATCATATATAAGTGAGGTCGTCATGGGGATCGTGAAAATTTCCGAGGACATGCATGAGGTTCTACGCCTCACCAGTCACGCGCTTAGCCGGTCGATCAATGCCCAAGCCGAGCATTGGATGCGCATCGGCATGCTGGCTGAGCTACATCCGGATCTGGATCATAGCGAACTCAGTCGCTTGCTGATCCGCGCTGAACAGGCAGGCGGGCTGGATTTACAAGCAATTGCCGGCGCCAAGGGCCTTGCACAGGCCCATGACGAAGAGGCGGCTTCCCATGGGTAGCGAGATCACGATCCACACGCCTACCGACCTGGCCATGTCCCGTACTGCCGGAAAGCTGGCCGCTGAAGTGCTCACCATGATTGCGCCTTATGTTCAGCCGGGGGTCACGACCGACGAACTTGACCGGATCTGCAACGATTACATCGTCAACGTGCAACAAGCCATTCCGGCTAACGTGGGCTATCAAGGCTTCACGAAGACAATCTGCACCTCTATCAATCATGTGGTGTGTCACGGCATACCCTCGGACAAGGCGTTGAAGGATGGCGACATCGTCAACATCGATGTCGCGCTGATCAAAGACGACTGGTATGGCGATACGAGTCGCATGTACTTCGTTGGCACGCCCAGCACCAAGGCACGGCACTTGGTGAAAACGACCTATGACGCCATGCGTGCCGGTATTCACGCCGTGCGCCCCGACGCGACGCTCGGAGATATCGGGCACGCCATTCAAACCGTTGCCCACCGGAACGGTTATAGCGTCGTTCAAGAGTATTGCGGGCACGGCATCGGCCGGGTCTACCACGATGAGCCGCAGATTCTGCATTACGGGCAGCCAGGAGAGGGACTGCAACTCAGGCCCGGCATGATCTTTACCATCGAACCCATGATCAATGCGGGAAAACGTTTCGTGAGAACGTTGAGCGATGACTGGACAGTCATCACGAAGGACCGCTCCCTATCGGCTCAATGGGAGCACATGGTGGCCGTCACCGAGGAAGGTTTCGAGGTTCTGACGTCCTGGCCCGACCATCCCGAAGACTACCCTGCCATATAAAATGGGGCCGAGTGCCGGCCATGATCGATCCCCTGAAGCAGGACCACGCCCTGACGCGGTCCTGCGAGTACGGTGGACATTCATGCCTCACGGGCTTCGGTGCCCACTGGGCTGGCGAGCCACCGGCGGCTTGCTCGGTGACATCGGTCACTCGGCTGCCTCGCCCGCAGCCAGCCACGGATCAATGGTGTCGCGGTGGTTGTCGATCCACTGCTGGGCGCCTTCCTCGGGGTCACCGACTTCCTCAATGGTCGCCATGAGTCCACCGAGGCTGTCGTCGTCCATTTTCCAGGCATTCAGCACCTCGGTCAGCCAGGGATCATCGCCGGCGAAGTCGCCGCGCGAGAACCAGTAGATGGTTTCGTTCTCGCCATAGGCGCCCTCGGGATCCTCGAGATACTTGAGATCATATTCGGCGAAGGCCCAGTGCGGGCTCCACAGGGTCACGACGATGGGTTCCTCGCTTGCGTAGGCACCGTCGAGGGCCGCCATCATGGCGGGGCCTGAGCTGTTGACCTGCGACAGCGGCAGTTCGTACTGCTCGATGGCGTCGTCGGTCAAACCGGCGATCGCGGAGCCACTGTCGATGCCCAGGATCGAGGGACTGCCTTGATACTCGAAGTCATCCGCACGTTCCTTGAGTTCCGGAATGGTGTCGATATCGACGTAGCTGGGCACGACCAGCCCCAGCCCGGTGCCCTCGTACCAGGCATCGTGCACCTGGAGCTCGTCCTTGTAGGGTTCGAGGAAGGGCTTGTCGGTGATCGGCAGCCAGATCTCCATGGAGATATCGATGTCACCCTGGGACATGGCCGTGTAGAGCGCATTCTTGCTGACATTGGAGAGTTTGACGTCGTAACCGTACTCGTCCTCCAGCAGAATCTTCCACATATTGGCGACGGCGATATTCTCGGCCCAGTTATTGGTGCCGATGACCAGTTCCTTGTCCTGTGCCATGAGGGCCTGGCTCGCCGGGATGAGGGCAAGAGCCAGCAATGCGGATGAGGCTTTCTTCATTTGAGAGGTCTCCCCGTTCTCGCGTTATGTTATCGATGCTCGATAGTAACAAGGTCTGTGCCCTTCCCCGCCCCTGGATTGAGAATGCCGGCCATGAGAAAAGGGAATGGCAGCGACGCCCCTGCCGGGACACGGCCTAGGCCGTCAGCCTGGGATCGAAGGGATAATCCGACAGCAGCTCGACCCGGCCGTCGTCGCGAATATACAACTGTTCCTCGAGCTTGACGCCCTCGCCGCCGTCCTCGTGGCCGATGAAGCTTTCCACGCAGAGCGTCATGCCTCTTCCACAACCCGCCATGATGAGCGCACCATCTTGATCTCGTTGGGCACCTTGAAGGCACACGCCAGTTCAAGGGGCTCCTGGGCGTCCAGCACGCGATAGCCGCGCCGCTGCAACTCGAAGGCCGCCTCCGGGGTGGCACTCTCGATGGCGATGCGCTCACTATCACCGCACCGGCGCACCAGTCCGCGGAATCTCGTCGATAGTGGGTTCGCAGTCTGCCGGCTCATGGGTGAGCAGCAGGAGATCCAGGGCCACCAAGCTAGCTACCGCTGAGCCCCCTCCCCGAATACCATCAGCCTCCGCAGTTTTACGGACTTTTTACGTCACCTCGTGCTTTCATGTTTCTCATCGTCGGTGAGGTGGATGCAAAGGAGGGCCTCTTTCATGCCTGACGTCCGGAGGGTCACGGATGCACTGCGCCGGTGGGCACCCATTCTCAAGGTGCTCGCCGTGTTATGGGTAGTGCTGGCCATGTTCATGGCGATTCCACTGCTGATACTGATCGTCGAAGGCGAGCCCGATGCCATGGCATTCGGCCTGTCGATCGCCATCGTGCTCGCGGCGGCGGCGCTATCGTGGCTCGTTACCTGGCGAGTTCCCATCAGCCTCAAGCCCTGGCAGATGTTCGTGCTGACGACGCTGAGCTGGGTGACCATCAGCGGCTTTGCCAGCCTGCCGCTGGCGCTGGGCGCACCACAACTGACCCTGACCAACGCGGTCTTCGAATCCGTCTCGGCCATCACCACCACAGGGTCGACGATACTGGTGCATATCGAGGAGCTCTCGGATGGCCTCAAGCTCTGGCGCGGTATCATGCAGTGGCTCGGCGGCATCGGCATCATCGTCATGGGGATCGCCATCCTGCCGTTCCTCAAGGTAGGCGGCATGCGCCTGTTCCACACCGAATCCTCCGACTGGTCCGACAAGGTGATGCCACGCACGGGCGGCATCGCCAAGGCGACCCTGAGCATCTACTGTGGCTTCACCGCGCTGGCCGCACTGGCCTACTACCTGGGCGGCATGACCCCGCTCGATGCCGTCGTGCATGCCATGACCTCACTGGCCACCGGCGGCTTCGCCAACTCCGATGCGTCCTTCGGCGCCTATGCCGAACAGCCACAACTGCTCTGGATGGGCAGCCTGTTCATGCTGTGCGGCGCCTTGCCGTTCGTGCTCTACATCCGCTTCCTGCGGGGCTCGCGCCTGGCCCTGGTGCGTGACCAGCAGGTACAAGGCCTGCTGTTGCTGCTGCTGATCGTCATCCTGGCACTCACGGCCTGGCGAATCGGTCAGGGCTCGGCACCTTTTACCTCACTGACTCACGTGACGTTCAACGTCATCTCCGTGGTCACCACCACGGGCTATGCCTCCGATGATTACAGCGCCTGGGGGGCCATGCCCGTCGTGGCCTTCTTCTATCTCACCTTCGTGGGCGGATGCAGTGGTTCCACCAGCGGCGGCATGAAGATCTTTCGGTTCCAGGTGGCCATGCTGCTGCTGCGCAACCAACTGCGTTATCTGATCCACGCCAGCGGCGTCTTCGTCTCGCGCTACAACAACCAGCCGCTGACCGATGACATCACCCGAGGTGTGGTGGCCTTTTCGTTCTTCTTCTTCCTGACGGTCGCCGGCCTGGCCCTTGGGCTGAGCCTGCTGGGACTCGATCTCATCACGGCCCTGACCGGTGCGGCCACGGCGGTCACCAATGTCGGCCCCGGCCTGGGCGAGACGATCGGTCCTGCCGGCAACTTCGCGCCATTGCCGGATGCCGCCAAGTGGCTACTCTGCGCAGGCATGCTGATGGGCCGCCTGGAGATCCTCACGGTACTGGTTCTGCTGACGCCCATGTTCTGGCGACAATAGCGGCCTCTTTGCCATGACGTTTGACGTGACTTTCCCATGATGCCGGACAACGCTCAGGAAGCCGCCATGACCCGATCGTCCAACACCTCCTTGCATGGCCCGCGTGTGCTGGCGGCGCTCAGCGGTAGCAGCGAGGATGCCGCGCTGATCCGCTCGGCTCACCGTCTCGCCGAACGCGAGCAGTTGCCCTGGGGGGCTGTGCATGTCGACGGCGGCCGCCTCGATGCCGACAGACGCCTCGTCCTGGAGCAGGACGCTTCCAAGGTCGCTCGCCTGGGCGGCGAAATGCACACGATCCAGGGTCAGGACCGTGTGGCGGAGCTGCTCCATTACGCCGACGAGCACCGTATCACGACCCTGCTGGTGGGCTGTTCGCGTCCTTCCGGATGGCGCTTCTGGCGTCGCTCGCTACCCGAGCGCCTGCTCCATGCGGGCGGCGCATTCGACCTGGTCATGATCGCCGAGACCAGCAAGCGTCCCCGCTTCCGTCCACGCAGGACCTGGCAGCGATTCCAGTTGCGCGAACCCGCGATCGCGACGGCGACGTCCCTTTGTGCCCTGGGGTCCGCCTGGCTCCTGCAGGCCTGGCTGGAGCTGGCCGACCTCTCCCTGGTGTTTCTCGCAGCCGTACTGGCCAGTGCGGCCCTCGCCGGTACCAGGGCGGCCATGCTGAGTGCCTTCTTGGGGTTCTTGTCCTTCAATTTCTTCTTCATGCAGCCCCGCTTCTCGCTGGCCATCCTCGAGAAGGAACAACTGCTCACCGTAGTCTTTTTCCTGCTGGTCGCCGTGGTGGTGGGCCAACTCGCCGGGACCGGGCGTCGACGCCTGCACGCCCTGCGTCACAGCCAGGAGCAGTCCCAGCGACTGCTGGCCTATTCACGCTCCCTCTCCGCGGCGACCGATCGGGAACAGGTGTGCGATATCGGCCTCACTGCGCTGGAGCGATGGCTGCATGTCCCGGTCGCCTTCCTGGATTTCGAGCCAGGTGGCAGCCATCCATGCATTCGGCAGGCCATACCACAGGGAACCGTACCGGATGCGCCAGCCCTGACCGCAGCAAGCTGGAGCTGGCAGCACCAGCGCCCCAGTGGCGTGGGTACCGGGCAGCTCGACGAGGACGACCAAGGCTGGCGGATGCTGCCCCTGTCGGCTCGGGGGCGGAGCATCGGCATGGTGGGCATCAAGCTCGGGCAGCGCCCCGCGCCATTGAGTCCCGATCACGAAGCGCTGCTGGAGTCGCTGGTCGGCCAGCTGGCCATGGCACTGGAACGGACACGCCTGGTCGGCGAACTGGAAACGACGCGGGTCTCGGAAGAGAACGAACGCCTGCGCTCGGCACTGCTTTCCTCCGTCTCCCATGACCTACGCACGCCCCTGGCGTCGATCATCGGTTCGGCGAGCTCGTTGCGCGACCTGGAAGCGCAGTTGAGCCCGCAGGACAAGGCGGAACTGCTGGACGGCATTCTCAGCGAGAGCGAACGCCTCGACCGCTATATCCAGAACCTGCTGGACATGACCCGGCTGGGACACGGCAACCTCAAGCTCGAGCGCGACTGGATCTCCCTCGACGACCTGGTGTCGGCTGCCGTGCAACGCCTGGCGCCAGCGCTGTCCCCCCTCGAGCTTCGACTCGACTGGCCCACGGACCTGCCGCTGTTGCATGTTCATCCCGCCCTGATCGAGCAGGCACTGGTCAACGTCATCGACAACGCCGCACGCTTCTCCCCACCGGGCGGCCAGGTGTGCATCCAGGGCCGGCTCGATACCGACCACCGGCAGCTCGAGATCCGGGTGATGGACCAGGGGCCGGGCATCGCTCCCGAGATGCGGGAAGCTGTGTTCGACATGTTCCACACCGGCAGCGAAGGCGACCGCAGCCGCTATGGCAGTGGCCTGGGGCTGGCCATTTGCCAGGGCATGGTCGGCGCGCATGGTGGCAGTGTCGATGCCAGGCTCGGCCCGCAGGGGATCGGCACCATGATCACCCTCCATCTGCCCCTGCCGGTCACGGAGGACACGCAAGACTCGGAGCCCCCTCATGCCGACTGAACGCGACCGAGTGCTCGTCATCGACGACGAACCACAGATCCGACGCTTCCTGCGCATCAGCCTGGTCTCCCAGGGCTTCAGCGTGATCGAGGCCGAAACGGGAACCCAGGGCCTCGCTCGGGCCCGCGAGGAAGCCCCCGACCTCGTTCTGCTCGACCTGGGGCTGCCCGACATGGACGGGCAAGCCGTGCTGGATGCGCTGCGGGCGCAGAGCGACATCCCGGTCATCATCGTCTCCGTGCGTGGCCAGGAAAGCGAAAAGGTCCGCGCACTCGACAATGGTGCCAATGATTACGTCACCAAGCCGTTCGGTATCCAGGAACTCCTCGCTCGCGTACGCGCGCTGCTGCGCCACCGGCGACGGCCGGACACCACGGGCGACGTCGAATGCTATCGACACGCAGGGCTGACCATCGACCTGTCAGCCCATCGCGTCAGTCTGCATGGCGACCCTGTGCATCTCACGCCCAAGGAATACGCCGTGCTCGCCCTGCTGGTCCGGCAGGTCGGGCGCGTGGTGACACAAACCCAGTTGCTGCGCGATATATGGGGCGCCGATCACGCCCACGATAGCCACTACCTGCGCATCGTGATCAGCAAGCTACGCCACAAGCTGGGCGACGATCCACAGTCGCCACACCTGTTGCAGACCGAAGCGGGCATCGGCTATCGCTTGCTTGCCCCTCGAGATCCCGAGGCATAACCGGTCGCCTTGATGTCGGTACGTCCGAGCCACCGCTTCGAGCGGCTTTTCCGTCTCCTGGCGAGGATTTTTTCGGCACCCGGTCGGCAAAGCCGGGGTCGGAGGCCTATGATGGTGGTTTGTCATCCGCATCGGGAGAACGCGTGATATGTCGTCCCTGTCCTTCAAGCCACGCCCTCGCGGCGGTCGCTGGCCCGTCGTGCTGGGTTGGCTGGGTGTCCTCCTGCTGGTGATATCGGTGGCACTGATGGGCGCCGCGGGTCCGGCCTACCGCCTGGAGTGGCTGTCGCTGGGGTCCTCGTTCACATTGCTTCGCCAGGGTTCACACTTGGCCCTGGGGGCGGGCGTGCTCGGCCTGCTGACCTTCATGGTGGCCGGACTATGCCGGCGCTGGCGGCCGGCACTGGTCGGCATGGTGGTGATCCTGGCCGTGGCCGCGACCATCGCGCTGCCAGCACAGATGATGCACATGGCCCGCACCGCGCCGCCGATCCACGACATCACCACCGACATGACCGACCCGCCCGCCTTCGAGGCCCTGGCTGACGAGCGCCAGGCGGCACCCAACGCAGTCGCCTATCCCGGCGAGCCCTTCGCCCGGCAGCAGCGTATTGCCTATCCGCGCCTCGCGCCGCTCACCCTGGATCAGCCCCTGGCGCGCGTCATGGCCGCCGTGGAAGCCACGGTCGATGCCCGTGACTGGCACGTCGCCGAGGTCACGTCCCACCGGCTCGAAGCCACCGCTACCACACGCTGGTTCGGCTTCGAGGACGATATCGTGGTCCGGCTGACGGAGACGCCGAGCGGCGTTCAGGTCGACATGCGCTCGGCCTCTCGAATCGGTCGCAGCGACCTCGGCACCAATGCGGCCCGCATCCAGACCTTCCTCGAGGACGTGGCGCAGCGCCTGCGGGAATAGCGTCGACACGCCTTCACAGCCTGACCCGATTCGCTATCATCATGGCTCATCAATGCATCAGGGAGTCGATCATGAGCCTCGCCAGTGTGCGCGCCTTTCTCGCCGAAAACGCCCCCGACATCGAGATACTCGAACTCGAGACCAGTACGGCCACCGTCCAACTGGCCGCCGAGGCGCATGGGGTGGCGCCCGGCCAGATCGCCAAGACCCTGGCCTTCCGGATCGGCGATAGACAGGTACTGGTGGTGGCCAGTGGCGACGCGCGCTTCGACAATCGCAAGATGCGCGATGCCTTCGCCGGCAAGGCCAAGATGCTCGATGCCGAGACCGTGCTGGCACTGACCGGCCATCCCGTGGGCGGCGTCTGCCCGTTCGGCCTGGCCACGCCGCTGCCGGTCTACTGCGATGCCTCGCTCAAGGCCTACGACGAGGTGCTGCCCGCCGCCGGCGAGGTGAACAGCGCCGTCCGCCTCGCGCCGGCCCGGCTCGCCGAACTCGTCGGCGCCGAGTGGGTGGATGTCTGCAAGACACCGGAAATCGCCTGAACCATGGCAGATCTCGCGTGGTACCAGTATGCGCTCATCGGCTTGATCTTCGCCTGGAGCGGCTTCGTCAGGACGAGTCTGGGCTTCGGTGGCGCAGTGCTGGCCTTGCCCTTTCTGCTGCTGGTCCTCGATGAGCCGCTGGTCTTCCTGCCGATCGTCGCCATCCATCTGTTGATCTTCTCGAGCTGGATCGCTTGGCGCGGCCATCGCCAGGCTCGCAACTCCGAGGCCGGACAAGGGAACGATGGCGGCAACATCGATTGGGCCTACCTGTTCCGGGCACTGAAGATCATGATCGTGCCGAAGCTGATCGGCGTGGTGGGTCTCCTGACCCTGCCGGGCCACATCATGTCGATCATCATCTTCGCGATCGTGCTCGTCTACGGCACGAGCTACCTGCTGAACAAGCCGTTTCGCAGCCAGGGCAAGGTGGTCGATTGCACCTTGCTGGGACTGGGCGGCTATGTCAGCGGCACCTCGCTGATCGGCGCGCCCTTGATCGTCTCGGTGTTCGCCAGCCATGTGGCGAAGCACCAGCTGCGCGATACCCTGTTCGTGCTGTGGTTCATCCTGGTGGCGATCAAGATGGTCTCGTTCCTCATCGCCGGCGTGGACCTGCAACTGATCCACCAGCTCTGGTTGCTGCCCTGTGCGCTGGTCGGCCATCTGCTCGGCGAACGCGCCCACCGCTACATGCTGTCCGCCGGCAGCGGCGTTTTCTTCCGTGTGCTCGGTGCGGTGCTGATCCTGGTCAGCGTGCTCGGGCTGATCGTCGGGTCCGGCTGAGGGAATCTCCTCAGCCACGCGTCGCCAGGGCACGGCGACATTCCTCGCGGTAGGCATCGAGTTGCCTCGCGGGATCGGCCGGAAGTCGCCCCAGCTCGGCGGCCAGCTCGAAGAAGCCCGTCGCCGGCAGCCCCTCGCCTCGCTGACTGACGACCAGAGCGGCAATCATGGGACGCCCCTGCTGAGCGTCCTCGCGCATCAGCGCTTCCAGGGCCGTCGTCACGCGCTGGATGGTGCGCGGTGGCGTCAACCCGAGCGCCTCGGCCAGCTGGCGATAGGTCATCGGCAAGGCCGTGTCGGGCACCGTTTCCAGCACCCGCCGCGCCTGATCGGCAAGGGCCTGCTCGCCACTCCCGGAGGTGCCCCCGTCGCTCATGACAGCGCCTCGGCGATCTCGCGCTCGCCGTCGAGCAGGTCGAATTCACGGTCAGCCAGCGTGCGCGCCTGGACCAGATGCAACAGCGCGTGCGCCACATTGGCCCGGGAGACGGTATTCTCACCACCGGTTTCCTCGAGCGAGGTGGCGACCTTGCGGGTGGCGGCCTCATCGGTCAGCCGGCCGGGCTTGAGGATGACATGCGGCACACGAGCATGGCGAAGGTGCGCATCGGCGGCAAACTTGGCCGCCGTGTAGGGACGCAACTTCTCGGGGGCAGTCAACGGATCCTCGGCACGCATGGCGCTGACCATCAGATAGCGCGACAGTCCCAGCTCACTCGCCAGGTCGGCGGCTCGAATCGCGCCATGAAGATCGATCATCAACGTCTTGTCAGGCCCCGTATGCGGCCCGGACCCTGCCGTGAAGAGCACCTGGTCGCAGCCTTCGAAGGCATGGCGCAGCTCGCCTTCCAGATCGGCCACCACGGTGTCGATGCCACGCTCCTCGAACCAGGCGCGCTGTTCTTCGCTTCTCACCATCGCCTTGATGGGCTCGCCCGCCGCTTTGGCCAGCTCGCAGAACTGGCGCCCGATCTGTCCGTTGGCGCCGATCACCAGTGTCGTCATGCTGCCTCCTCGCGTGGGTGTGTCTCCCTTGCATGTGGGCCGGCCCCGAGAGATTCAAGGTCGTGCCGACGCGAGTGCAGCAACCACAGCCGTTCAGCGTTGCTGCAAGGCTCTTGTCACGAGCTTTCCGACCTCGGCGATGGCAGCGTTGCGCTGGTCCATGTCGCCTTCGAACTCGGTGAGGTAGGCGCTGATGATCACCGGTTCGCCGTCCGACGGCCAGGCCACCGCCACGTTGTTCGTCGAGCCATGTTCACCACTGCCGGTCCGGTCGCCGATCCGCCAGTCATCGGGTAGGCCGGCGCGCAGGCGAGCATCGCCCGTCCGGTTGCCGAGGAACCAGTCGGTGAGTCGCTCTCGGGACTCTTTCGAGAGTCGATCGCCGAGGAACAGCACCTGCAGGTCGGCCGCCATCGCCGCCGGCGTGGTGGTGTCGCGCGGATCGCCGGGAGTGGCCTCGTTGAGCTTGGTTTCCCAGCGGTCGAGGCGCGTCATGTCATCACCCAGCGAGCGTGCGAAATCGGTCACCGCACTGGGGCCACCGATCGCCTTCAGCACCATGTTGGCTGCGCTGTTGTCGCTGTAGCCCATGGCAGCTTCGCAGAGCGAATCCAGCGTCATGCCGGGTTCCCCGACATGTTCCTGGGTGACCGGCGAATAGGTCACCAGATCATCCTTCTCGTAGATCACGCGGCGCTGCAGTTCTTCCTGGCCGGCATCCACGCGATCCAGCAAGGCGGCGCAGGCCAGGACCTTGAAGGTACTGGCCATGGGGAAACGTTCGTCCTCGCGATGGCCCCAATGCCGGCCACTGCCGGTATCGGTCACCGTGACGCCAAGACGACCATCAAGCCGCTGCTCCAGCGATGCCAGCTCGGCCTCCAGGCCAGCGCTCTCGGCATCGGCCAGGGTGATCATCGGGGTTAGCATGGCTCCCGCCACGGCCAGGGAACCAAGCAGGGCAGTGAACCCACGACGGGTCAGGGATAACGACACGACATTCTCCTTACATGTGAGGAAACACTTCGATCAAGCGGCAAACAGGCCAGGTTAAACGCTGCTCGGCCAGATATCCGATTCCTTCACGACATCATCGAAGATCAAGCCTATATAGCGGCCATTCGCACCACAAACCATGATATTTTGCCTCACACATAAGTTGAGTTAGGGCTTGTCATGGCCAGACCCCACCTTCCCCTCAATGCCCTGCGTGCCTTCGAGGCCGCCGCGCGACATGCCAGTTTCACTCAGGCAGCCAACGAACTGAACGTCACCCAGGCGGCCGTCAGCCATCAGGTCAAGCTGCTTGAGAACCGGCTCGACGTGGCGCTGTTCAAGCGTCTGCCCAGGGGCCTGCTGATCACGCCGGAAGGCGAGGCGCTGCTGCCCATCATGCAGGATTCCTTCGATCGCATGGCCGAGATGCTGGAACGCCTGGAGACGGGGCGGGTCCGCGACATCCTGATGGTCGGCGCGGTGGGAACCTTCGCCGTGGGCTGGCTGTTGCCCCGCCTGCCGGACTTTCAAGCGCGTCATCCACTCATCGAGATACGCCTGTCGACCCACAACAATCGAGCCGACATCGCCGCCGAAGGGCTGGATTATGCAGTACGCTTCGGCGATGGAGGCTGGCACGGCACCGAGGCGATACCGCTGTTCGAGGCGCCGCTTTCCCCGCTGTGCATTCCGCGCATCGCCGCCACCCTGCGCGAGCCGGCCGACCTGACACAGCATCCCCTGCTGCGCTCCTACCGCGAACACGAATGGGCGAGCTGGTTCGAAGCCGCCGGCGTGCATGCCACACCACCTCTCGCCCAGGGCATCGTCTTCGATTCCTCGCTGGCAATGATGGACGCCGCCCTGCAGGGGGCCGGAGTGGCGCTCTGCCCGCCCCGGATGTTCACTCGACAACTGGCCAGCGGCGCCATCCGCCAGCCCTTCGACCTGCACACTTCCATGGGCAGCTACTGGCTGACGCGCTTGAAGTCCCGCCCCGTCACACCGGCTATGCACGCCTTCGAGGACTGGCTGGGCAAGGCCATCGCCGCGGATACCACCCCGGCATTTCCCTGAATACCGGCCATTGCCGTAAGATACCGCCCTTGTCATGACAGGAGCACGCCCGTGAACCCCGAGGACCTGGAACGACTGGTGACCCTGCGGATGCCCTTCGGCAAGTACGAAGGGACCCTGATCGCCGACCTGCCTGGCCCCTACCTCAACTGGTTCGCCCGAGAGGGCTTTCCAGGCGGCGAGATCGGCCGGCTGCTGCACCTGATGCATGAAATCGACCATAACGGTCTGGGCGGGTTGCTCGCCCCACTGCGACGCACGTCGCAGGCGTGATCCCGGACCCGGGGAGCCTATGCTGCGTATTTCCAACACCGTGGAACTGAACGACCGGGAAATCGAGATCACCCAGATTCGCGCCCAGGGCGCGGGTGGGCAGAACGTCAACAAGGTCGCCTCGGCGGTGCACCTGCGCTTCGACATCCCCGGTTCGAGCCTGCCGCCCTTCTACAAGGAACGCCTGATGGCGCTGTCGGATCGGCGTATCAGCAAGGAAGGGGTCATCATCATCAAGGCCCAGAATCACCGCACTCTGGAGCTTAACAAGGAAGACGCCCTGGAACGACTTCGCGAACTGATCCAGGGCGCCGTGCGGCCGCGCAAGACCCGCAAGGCGACCCAGCCGACCCGGGGCTCCCAGCGCCGCCGGGTCGACAAGAAGGTACAGAAGGGCAAGACCAAGGCCCTGCGCGGCAAGGTCAAGCCCTGACCGGACATGTCCATCCGGATCCGCAGGGTGCCGTCATGCATGGTCACCGTACTCGTCGTGACGGCGCCACCAGATCCCTCCCGACTCGTTGCGTCCCTTGGGAGCTCGATCGAGCCATTGATAGGCGCCCCACAAGCCATCCAGTCCACGCGAATACGCGGAATAGCAATGGTAGACGACGCCATCCTCCAGGACGAAGGTGCTCATTCCCGGCCGGTCGCGCTGGTAGGTGGGTGAATCGGTGCCGCACATGGCCGCGAACTGCGCTTCCGGTGCCTCGCCACCGCCTTCTTTCCCCTCCCGCCATGCGAAGGCAGGCTCGCGCTGATAGTTGTACTCGATGTCGCCGTCACGCTGTTGCTGCTCGGTGAACCAGACATTGAAATCGAAGTTGAAGTCGCCATCGGGCGACGACGCCCAGGGAAAGGACCAGCCCATGCGCTGCTTGTAAGCTTGCAGGACCGCCAGCGGTGCTCGTGATACTGCCATCAGGGTGACGTCATGATGGGCCAGATGGGTCGTGAAGCCGTTGAAACCATCCGCGATCATCGAACAGGACGGGCAACCCGCCTTGTAGTCCGGCCCGAACATGAAATGATAGACGATCAGCTGCGAGCGCCCCTGGAAGAGATCCTTGAGCGAGGCCTCTCCTTTCTCGGTGTCGAATCGATACGACTTGTCGATCCGTACCCATGGCAGCGACTGCCGCCACTGCGCCAATTCATCACTGCGCCGGGTCAGCGCTTTCTCCGCCTGGAGCAGTTCGAGCCGCTCCCTCAGCCATTCTTCGCGTGTCCCGGTTCGATGTCCCGTCATCTCGGCATTCTCCTTTCGAATCGTGCATGATCGCTCGTGTCATCTCTCGGGCCTGTCGATACCGACCCATGAGATATAGTTAGTACATGCACGGCGCGTCCGGGAGTAACAATGATGGCGACATTTCCATGGATGCCCTGATCGCGGCTGCGGGGCGCGCGCTCGCGCAGGGCGACCCGCTCGGCGCACTGAACCGGATTGCCCTGCGCGAGGATGCGCCAGCCCTCGCCCTGAGGGGCATCGCCATGGCGCGGCTCGGCGATCTCGCGCTGGCCCGGGAACGGCTGCGCGATGCCGCGCGAGCGTTTGGCTCGAAGGACACGGTGGCGCGTGCGCGATGCATCATCGCCGAGGCCGAGATTGCGCTCGTCTCGCGTGACCTCGGCTGGCCCGCCAGGGCGCTCGAGGATGCCCACGCGACCCTCGCGTCACACGGCGATCTCGTGAATGCCTCCCATGCTCGTCACCTCGAGGCCCGCCATCTGTTGCTGCTCGGTCGCCTCGACGCGGCCGACGAACGCCTCTCGGGCATCGATCCCGCCGCCTTGCCACCGGCCTTGCGAGCCGCCCATGAACTCGTGGTAGCGGGCATCGCGACGCGACGACTCAAGACCGGCCGAGTCCATTCCGCACTCGCCAGAGCCGGGCACGCCGCTCGCGCCGCCGGCATTCCAGCCCTGCTGGCGGAGATCGAAACCGCCACCCATGTGCTGCACACCACCGCGGCGCGCCGAATGACATGCGACGGCGAGCGCCCCCTGCTGCTCGCGGATGTCGAGGCTCTCCTGGCCTCCCGTGCCTTGGTGGTGGATGGGTGCCGCCATGTCGTGCGCCACACCGACACCCTGGTCGCGCTGACCCGACGGCCAGTATTGTTCGCGCTCGTGCGCGCCCTGGGCGAAGCGTGGCCCGACGATGTACCGCGGGAGATCCTCATCAAGCACGCCTTCCAAACGCGCTACATCGACGAGACGCATCGTGCGCGGCTACGGGTCGAGATCGGCCGACTGCGCACGGCGCTGCGCCCGCTGGCCACGGTGAACGCGACACGCCGAGGCTTTGCGCTCGCGCCACACGATGCCCGCGATGTCGTCGTGCTGGTGCCACCCGACGATACGCCGCATGCCGATGTGCTGGCCTTGCTCGCCGACGGCGAAGCCTGGTCGAGCTCGGCCCTGGCACTCGCTCTCGGGGTCAGCCAGCGCACCGTACAACGCTCGCTCGATGCGCTGGCAGCGATGGGCAAGGCGCAGGCCCATGGCCGTGGGCGGACGTGTCGCTGGATAACAGCCACCATCCCCGGGTTCACGACAACCTTGTTACTCCCTGGTCCACTGCCGAGCGGCTAGCCTTGGTCAGGTAATCGACAACCAAGGAGAAGACGATGCAACGACATTCAGCCGACGTGATCCGCGAGTACGGCCCGTTTCCCGGCATCGAGTGCGTGCATGGCGTGACATTCGACGGCCGCTCCATCTGGCTGGCGACCGGCGAGACGCTGACCACCCTCGATCCGGAAAGCGGCAGGACAGGGCGCTCGGTGGATGCTGCGGCAACCGCCGGAACGGCCTTCGATGGCCAGCACCTGTACCAGATCGCCGGCAAGCGCATCCAGCGCATCGATCCAGAGACGGGAGATGTGCTCGCGACGATCCCCTCGCCCAGCGAAGACGATGACTCGGGGTTGGCCTGGGCCGAAGGAACACTCTGGGTAGGACAGTATGAAGGACGCAAGATCCTTCAGGTCGATCCTTGGACCGGCGACGTGCTGCGCACCCTCGAATCCGACCGCATGGTCACCGGCGTCACCTGGGTGGACGGCGAGCTCTGGCACGGCACCTGGGAAAGCGGCGAGAGCGATGTGAGACGGGTCGACCCGCACACCGGGGAGGTTCATCAACGCCTCGAACTGCCGACCGACACGGGTGTTTCGGGGCTCGAATCCGACGGGGCCGATCGGTTCTTCTGCGGCGGTGGCCCCAGCGGTCGACTCAGGGCCATCCGCCGCCCGACGCGCCATGCCTGACGCCGCCGCCCGTCACTCGGGCAGGATGGCTCCGAAGCCACCCTGCCCCGACACGTCGCTCCACCGCGCCTTCGGCCGAAAGGCACGGCACAGGTGTCCTTCAGCCGACGACAACCAGCCTTGGCCATATCGACAACCATGCCTTGCGACGCGAACGCTCCCGAAATGCCGCCCGGTTGCGGCATCTCGGGTTGTAGGTCACCTTGCCCTCCAGCAACGACGCCAGACCGAAGGGAGCCACCATCGACATATCCCCCTCCCGGCCAAGCTGGACACCCACGGCCGTTTCCCGCTCGACCCAATACGTCATGGCATCGCACGTCGAGCGATAGGGGGCATCGCCATTGCGTTCATGCATCCTGGCCTGATTCTTGACCGACCAGGGCAGATTCGACACGGCACTTAGATACGTCTCCAGCTCACGATCCCGCGCCGCCGAGTCATCCCGGCTATCGAAGTACACCAGATCGATGTCATCAAGCGGCGTCGGATGCGTGTATCCGTGGAGACGATCCCACACCAGGTTGCGCACGAACCCCGCGGCCAAACACCAGTCAGCCAGATGCAGTCGTTCGGCGAGTGCCAGTGCTTCGAGACGAGCGGGATCGGCACGCAACCAGGCAAAAACGCGGTTTTCCAGATCATGGCACATGACAGGAGGGTCTCTGACAGGAGCTATCCGACAAGGGCTATCCAACCGGAGCGTTCATGTCTCGCCACTGTTCCCGGGACAGGCGGTACAGACGAACATCGCGTCCGTGGAAACGACTCGTGACGAATGCCCGGAACCCGACCTTCTCCGCCACGCGAATGGAGGCCAGATGCGCCGGCTCGATGACGGCCACCACCGTCTCCAGGCGCTGAACGTCGAAGGCATGCGCCATCACAGCTTGGGCCGCTTCGGGCGCCAGTCCACGATGCCAGAACCGTCTGGCCAGCCGATAACCGATCCCGACCTCCTCGACACCCGCCACCTCTTCCGGCACCAGGCCACAGAACCCCACGAACTCACCGCTCTCCCGCCCGATCAGTGCCATGGGCCCAAAGCCACGGATCGCGTGGCAATCCCGGCTCCAGTCGAGGAAACGACGGGTGGCCCGTCGGTCGCAGACGCCCCGGATGGAAAACCGCATCACCGCCGGATCACTCAGCATGGCCGCCAGGTCGGGCAGATCCTGCCTCGACAAGCGGCGGATGGTCAGCCTCTCGGTCTCGAACGAGTGGTCGCGGCTTCGCTTCATGGGCCTCGTTGCCTTTCGAACATGCTCGGTGGCCTGCCACCCGACAGCCTTCACCGGTCTGACAGCGCCAGTTGAACGCCCAGTCCCGCGAAGGCACCGGAGAAGCCACGCCGCAGCCAAGACTGCACCCTGGGCGATTCGACGACGCCCCGGCGGAAGGCATGCGCCAGGCAGCCGTAGCCGACGAAGACGACAAGCGTCATCACCATGAAGACGGCACTGAGTCCCAGCAGTTGCCACAGCCCGGGCGCCGCGCCGGGCACGACGAACTGCGGCAGAAACGCCATGAAGAAGATGGTCAGCTTGGGATTCAGGCTGTTGATCAGCATCGCCTTGAGGATGAGAGCAAACGCGCTGGATCGAGTGACGCTCTCGTCCAGCGAAAAGGCCGAACGATCCCGCCAGGTGGCATAAGCCAGATAGAGCAGATAGGCGACCCCGGCGAACTTCAGCACCTGGAAGGCGACCGCGCTGGTGTGCAGGATCGCCGCCAGGCCAAGCACCGTGGCCAGCAGATGGGGCACGATACCGATCGTGCACCCCAGGGCCGTGTAGAGGCTTGCGACACGCCCCTGAGTCAGCCCCGCCGTCACCGTGCACACCACGCCGGCGCCAGGCACCAGAACCACGATCAGGGACGTGACCAGAAACTCGATGGATACCATGTCGGACTGCCCTCAAAAGCTCGAATGACAATGGACGGACTTCGAGTCTAGGTCATTCTGGACAGATCGACGAACACGGCATACCCCTCAGGCAATCACTCCCCCGCCTGCTGACGGAACGTCCCTTCTTCGCGCAATCCGACCCGATTGCCATCGGGGTCGAAGAGGTTGATGGTCGCGCCCCAGGCGTTACGCTCGATGCTCGCCTCGATGCCCTGGGCACGCAGCGTCCCGAGGGCATCTTCCAGGTCCGCCACGTTGAACCGAAGCTTGGTGGCATTCTCGGCAATACACTTGCCTTCGGGACGCGCCACTCCGCCGGTTTCGACCATCAAGTAGGCACCACCAAACTCCAGGCAGGTCAGTCGGAAGTCACCTTCATGCTTCTCGAACATGACGGGCAGCGCGAGAACATCTCGATAAAAGGCCACGCATGCCTCATGGTTCTCGGTGTTGAGAATCACGCCGGTTCGCTGGAGTCGCATCGCTCATATCCTTGTCGTGAAGACTTTCGAACATCGCCTTCAGCATACCGTGAATCGTAGTGGGTGCTGATATGCTCCTTTGGCCATGTGCCCGTACTTGCCCCAACCCACCCGGTAGTTTTCCGCTCGCGCACCACTCCATCAATCCCACACGACGCTGAACGCTCGGGTCGAAGCGCTCGGCTCACTCCGCACGGACGATCACACGGTCGCGTGGCCAACGCACCTTCTTGAGACCGGCAAGCCAGTCGGTCTCCAGGTCGCGATAGCCGAGCGTCACCACCACGGCGCTGCGCAGCCCGCGTTCCGGCAGACCAAGGACCTCGTCCAGGGCCGCCGGATCGAAGCCCTCCATGGGGGTGGCATCGACACGTTCCATGGCGGCTGCTGTCAGCACCATGCCCATGGCCAGATAGGCCTGCCGTGCGGCCCATTGATGCCTCGCCTCCGGTGTCGACAGGCGAGCGACCGTCTCCGCGATGGTATGGCGATAGCTTTCGAGGGATGCCGGCTCGACCCCACGTTCCTCGGCAATCAGCGCCATCAATTGGTCGACCTCGGCGTTGCCGATGCTCTCCCAGGTGGCAAACACCAAAAGGTGAGAGCCCTCGACGACCTGGGGTTGATGGTACATCGCTGGCTGGCAGCGCTCTCGCAGCTCCGGCGTATCGACCACCACGATCGAGTAGGGCTGCAGGCCATAGGACGAGGGCGCCAGGTGGGCCGCGTCCAGGATGCGTTCGAGTGTGGCATCGGGTACGCGACGGCCGTTCATTCGTTTGGTGGCGTAGCGCCAGTTCAGGGCAGTATGCAACATCATCAGGACTCCTCGGGTTGATGGGGGGCCGGGCGCGTCGAGGATGGTACTGCTCGCCAGGACGCACGTTGGAAAACCAGGGTGCCGGCAATGACCAGGCCACCGGCGATGGCGAGATTGGGCGGCGCCGATTCCCCCAGAAAGAGTACGGCGATAGCCGTGCCCATGACGGCGGCGACGGTGCCGATCTGGCTCAGATACACCGGGCCGGCTAACCGTTGAAGGATGAAGAAGAACAGATACAGAACGGTGAAGATGGCCATCTCGACCATCAGCAGCCCCACTGCGGCGGATGAGTCGAACAGCTCCCCGATCTGGCCCGGTTCGGTGCCGAGTGCTATCGGCAGCAGACCGAGCGCCGCCCCTGCCAGCACCAACGCAGTGAGATAGGTGAGCGGCACGCCATCCGGCCAGCGCCGGGTCCGGTAGATGTTACCCAGCGCCAGCATCACAGGCAGCAGCAGGATCAACAGCGACCAGCCCAGTTGACCGCCGCCGGCCTCGGCCTTGGACAAGGCCAGCACGACACCGCCGGCCAGCCCCAGCAAGACGCCGATCAACCGGTCCCAGCGCAGCGACTCCATTCGCAGGAGCACCGCCAGCAACCAGGTCACCAGTATCGGGAAGGCAAAGCTCAGCGAGACGAACCCTGCGCCCACATGACGCACCGCCAGAAAGCCCAGTGCATTGGGCATGGCCAGCAGGAGCCCGGCGACCAGCGCGTACTCGATGATGCGGCGATCGAGACGCCAGTGCCCCCGTTTCGGCACCGAAAGCAGCAGCAGAGCGAGACTGGCGCCGACCATGGCCACCATCAGGAAGGTGAGGCGTGGCAGTTCCGCCGCATCGGCGAACTTGGCCACGCTCAGTGACAGGGCCAGCAACGTCCCTACCAGCAGCAGGCAGCCCAGGGCCTTGACGACGTCGGCCTTGTGTCCCGTGGGTACATTCGCCATTCTATGCTCCTCTATCTCGTTGTCGTGTATCACGATAAAAAGAATCTTAGTATCAAGATAAATGGATGGCAAGGACTATGGACAGAGTCAGTGTCGCGATCGATCAGTGGCGCCGGGAACGGCCCGAACTCGAGCTGCTGCCCATGGAGCTGACCGCCCGCCTGGGGGCCGTCAGCCGCCATATCACCCATGACTACCTGGAGCCCTTCTTCAGAGAGCGCGGCTTGCAACCAAGAGAATTCGATGTGCTGGCAACCCTGCGTCGCGCCGGAGAACCCTATGCCCTGACGCCGACCCAGCTGTTCAAGGTGCTGATGTTCTCTTCAGGAGGCATGACCAACCAGCTCGACCGCCTGGAGAAGGCCGGCTTGATCGCGCGTCGCCCCAACCCGGATGACCGCCGCAGCATGCTGGTCACCCTGACGGAAGAAGGGCTTGAGCTCGTGAACAGCACCGTCGCCTTGCATGTGGACAACGAGGCCCGAGCGCTCTCGCCGCTGAGCGATGAGGAGCAGCGCGCGCTGAACGCCCTGCTGGCCAAGTTGATGAGCGGCCTGGACGCCAACGGCTAATTGGCATGGTCACCGCCCGGATCGGACCGGACGGTGATGAGCGACAATATCGAGGTCACTCGAAAGTGTCGCAGACGGAAGCGAGCGTCGAAGGATCATGGGTTTCTACATGCGAGACATTCCCGCCATCCGCTTCTATGGGAATGCTCCACTGGTGATCGTTTTGCATCTCGTCGCAACGACCGACAGAGCCGCCGCCAAAGTTGGAATCGATCCAGTAGTGCACCTCGTAGTTTCCGCCCTCCTGGAGCGCCCTGGGAAACTCGAAGGTAAAGGCGGGCTCCGCACTGGCGGAGACCTCGCCGCTTTCCATGCCCAGGACCTCTCCGGAAGCGGTGTCGATCAACGCGGCCTGTATCGACTGGCCGCCGTGCGGCCCTCCGAAGCTAGCATCGCCTTGAAAGGTCAGGTCGCTGCCCTCTTCGGCCAAGGCGGAAAAGGTGGAAAAAGCGAACAGCGGCAACGCGAATAATGCCCGACGACCAAGCGATATTGTGGACATCTGCTATCCCTCCCGAAACTGGTAGGTGAACATTGCCCTTCGGGGCTTCCGTTCCAGCATAGTGCCCAGCCGTCGCCCTTGCTCGCCGCCTAGTCCCCGACGGCCTCCTCGAGCCGTTCGAGCTCGACGGTCATGTAGAGGATGTCGGGCCTATCGGTCCAGGCGTTAGCGGGAGGCCGTGTCTCGACAAAACCGAGCCGGCGATAGAGTCGTCGCGCGGGATTATCCGGGAAAACGAACAAGGAACAGGCCTCGGTGGCCAGGGCCTTGCCGCCTTCCCGGGCGAGCAGCTGGATGAGCCGCGCCCCCAGCCCCTCGCCACGCCGATCGCTCGCGACGGCCAACCGGGCCAGATGGCAATGCCCCCAGCGCGCATAGTATTGACCGAAGCCCAGTAATTCCCCCGACTCGCCCAGCAAGCCGCGCGAGGTTATCTCATCGAGCTGCAGGTCCTCGCGAAAGCTCCGCATCGTGAAGGGATAGCGAAACGCCGGCCCTCCCCAACGACGACAACTCCACGCATCCGGGAACCAGCTCGCGAGCGTCTCGAGGTGCGAGGCGTGCAGTGAAACCAGGTGTCGATGTCGCATGAGTGGTTGCTCCCCAGCCCCAGCGGCAGAATGCACGACTACAGCCAGCGCTTGCGCCTGAACAGGTAGAGCATGCCGGCCACCAGCGACAGCATGACGCCGATCACGATGAAGTAGCCATAACGGAACGACAGTTCGGGCATGTAGGCGAAGTTCATGCCATAGAGTCCCGCCAGGAAGCTCAGTGGCACGAAGATGGCCGTGATCACCGTGAGGATGCGCATGGTGCTGTTGAGCTGGTGCGACGTCAGGGAAAGATAGCCATCCACTAGATCACCGCAGATGTCGTAGTACATCTGGGTCAGGCTCAACAGGCGCTCGAAGCGTTCGTGCACGTCATTGATGGCGTGCAGGGTTTCCTCGTTGGTACGGGGCAGATGATCGTAGTCGTAACCGATCAGTTCCTGGGTGATACCGACATGGTAGTTGAAGATGCGCCGCATCTTCACCAGCCTCGAGCGATAGGCGATGACGCGACGCATGAGGGCATCGCTGCCGTCGTTGGTCAGGGCATCCTCGAGGTCGCTGAGTTGCGACTCGAATGCCAGCAGGCTCTCCAGGTAGAAGCCCGCCGAGGTATACATGATCCGCAATGCCACATACTCCGGCGACCGTCCCAACAGTCGCTGCCCTTCGCGCTCGAACAGCCGGTCCACACTCATCGCCCGCCCTGGATGCAGGCTGAGCAGGAATCGCTCGCCCAGCAGGAATGCCATCTGCTGCGGCACGTAATCGAGCTCGTCGTCGAAGGAGGAAATGCCGCGATAGAGGATCAGGGTATGATCGTCGAACTCTTCGATCTTCGGCGGGTGCCGGTCACGCTGGGCATCGTCGATGGCCATGGGATGGCAGCCGAATGCCTCGAGCAACTCATGCTCGCGCGCCGCGCTCTCGCCCTGCAGGTCGATCCAGATGCGACTGTCCGCCGCTTCACGCCAGTGCGCGATCAATTCTTCACCCCCCAGGCAGGCGTGACCATCGGCGTCCAGGAGCAGCGTTCGAATCATCGTCTTGTCATCCCTGAATGATAGGCTCCTCTACGATACGGCAAGCCATTCGGCCTTGCCTACATGGCCATGGCATTCATGCCCTCGATCACGGACGGACACGGCACCACCATGACGGCATCCTCCCGGCACGACCTCGCCGAAGTGTTTCGCGCCTTTCTGCTGCTGGGGCTGAGCGCCTTCGGTGGCCCTGTCGCCCATCTCGGGTACTTCCGCGCGGAATTCGTGACACGTCGCCGCTGGCTCGACGAGCACGCGTATGCCGATCTGGTCGCGCTGTGCCAGTTCCTGCCCGGCCCGGCCAGCAGCCAGGTGGGATTTGCGCTGGGCTTGATGCGCGCCGGGCCATTGGGAGGGCTCGCCGCCTGGACGGCCTTCACCCTGCCCTCGGCGCTGCTGCTGATGGTGTTCGCATTGGGGGCCGGCAGCCTGGAGGGCCCCTTGGGCACCGGGCTGCTGCAGGGATTGAAGGTGGTCGCAGTGGCCATCGTGGCCCACGCGGTCTGGGGCATGGCACGCACGCTGTGTCCCGACAGGCGACGCGCCGGCATCGCCATCGCCACCACCCTGCTGGTCACCGGCCTGGGGGGCACAGCCGGCCAGGTTGTCGCCATCCTCCTGGGAGGACTGGCCGGCCTGGTACTCTGCCGGGACCTCGACGAGGCCCGCGCCCCTGCCCCGGACATCGCCCTCTCCCGTCGCGCCGGCCTCGTCTGCCTGGGGCTGTTCGCCGTGCTGCTGCTGGGCCTGCCACTGCTGGCCTCGGTCGGTCCCGGGATCGCACTGGTCGATGCGTTCTATCGCGCGGGCGCCCTGGTCTTCGGCGGCGGTCATGTGGTGCTGCCACTGCTCGAGGCCGCGGTTGTCCAGCCCGGCTGGGTGAGCGCCGATGATTTTCTGGCCGGCTATGGGGCGGCCCAGGCGGTTCCCGGGCCGCTTTTCACCTTTTCCGCCTATCTGGGAATGGCCGCCGATACGCTGCCCAGTGGCATCGTCGGCGCGGCGCTGGCCCTGGTGGCCATCTTCCTGCCAGGCATATTGCTGTTGCTGGCCGCGCTGCCATTCTGGAACAGGCTGCGCGAACGCCGAGGCATCCAGTCGCTGATGCGCGGCGCCAACGCCGCGGTGGTGGGATTGCTGGTGGCAACGCTCTATCAGCCGGTGTGGACCAGCGCGATTCTCGGACCGCACGAATTCGCCCTTGCCCTGGTGGGCTTCAGCCTGTTGGCGATCTGGCGGCAACCCGCCTGGCTGGCGGTCCTGGTATGCGGCCTGGGCGGCGTGCTGCTGAGCCTGCCCTCGACGGGATGAGGGCTACGAGACCTCAGCGTCGTGGGCCGCCTTCAACCGATAGAACTCGTCGACGATCTCGTCCATGGCCGACGCGTCATAGTCACAGAGCCCACTGACCACCAGCTTCTTGGCGCCACTGCCGATCTCCTCGCCGCCGGCGACGATACGAAAGTCCAGCATCACATCGCCGCGCTTGCCGACCACGTCGAGGGACGAATCGAGCAGCTCCAGCCCCGGCTCGACGCCATCCAGGCGCGTGAGCGAGAAGCCCATGCTGTCATAGATCACCAGCGGGCGACGCGGGTTGAACATCACCCGGCGGTCTTCCATCAGCGGCTTGAGGTAATGGGGGAAGTTCTTGCCGGAAAAGGCCACATAGCAACGCGTGAAGGCCTCTACCACGGATTCGTCATGCGTGACCTCGCCGTCGCGGCACACTTCGAGATAGCACTTTCCGGCATCGTCCAGCACCCGGATCAGTCCATCGTCATCCTCGACGAAGGTCAGCGGCACGCTGTCGCCGACCATGCTGAGGAAGCGGAAGGTCATGTTCTGGGAGAGTCCGAACCGCGCCAGCACCAATGCGAACAACAGGTCCCCCGGGACGCAGAAGCGTCGCGCGTCGGGATTGTGGATCGGGTTGAAGTCACCGGCCACGCGCTTGGCGAAGCGACTCGCCTGCTCGGCGGTAATGTGGATGCGCGAGCCTGTGCGCGAGTGGTAATCGTCGAGAAACATGCGTCGAAGTCTGCCTGTGTCATTGGCGTTACGAAACTCTCCCGGCATTCCGGCCGGAGCCGCAGATGATGCCATAAAATTCGCGCCGAGGGGCGGGATAAGCGGCGATACCCCACACACCGACTCATGGCGATAGCAGCACTCCCCCTACCAAAGGGGCAGGCCAGCAGACCAATTGTCGTCGTGCAAAATGGTAAAATTTGCCAGTTTTCGCGTCTTTTCCCCATCTTACAACTCAGGATAACAATGATGTTGCAACGCTTTTGCCGCCCCGCCGGAGGATGCCGGCGCCACCGTCTCCCCGATCGCCTCGCGCTTTTGTCCTGCCTGCCTCTTCTGTTCCTTCTGGCCAGCCCCGCCCTCGCCGCATCCGGCGGCCTCGACCTGACCACCTCCTTCGTCGGTTTTCTCGCCGTGGCCATCTTCGTGCTGGCCTATGCCCTGGTCATGGCCGAGGAAAAGCTGCACATGCGCAAGTCGAAGCCCGTGCTTGTCGCCGCCGGCATCATCTGGGGGTTGATCGGCTGGGTCTACGTCAAGGCCGGCATGCCCAGCGAGTCCGAGCACGCCTTTCGCGAGACATTGCTCGAGTTCAGCGAGCTGATGCTCTTCCTGCTGGTCGCCATGACCTACATCAACGCCATGGAGGAGCGCAACGTCTTCGATGCGCTGCGCTCCTGGATGGTCCGCAAGGGCTTCAGCTACCGCATGCTGTTCTGGCTCACCGGTATCCTGGCCTTCGTCATCTCGCCCATTGCCGACAACCTGACCACGGCCCTGCTGATGTGCGCGGTGGTCACCAAGGTCGCCGAGGGCGACAAGCGCTTCATCAACCTGGCCTGCGTCAACATCGTGGTGGCCGCCAACGCCGGCGGCGCCTTCAGCCCCTTCGGCGATATCACCACCCTGATGGTCTGGCAGGCTGGCATCGTCCATTTTCAGGAATTCTTCGCGCTGCTGGTTCCCTCGCTGGTCAATTTCCTGATTCCCGCCGTGGTGATGAGCGCCTTCATCCAGAACCGCAAGCCTGCCGGCCTCGAGGACGACGTCTGGCTCAAGCGTGGCGCGCGACGCATCATCGTGCTGTTCTTTCTCACCGTGGCAACTGCCGTGGCCTGCCATACCCTGCTGCATCTGCCGCCGGTGCTGGGCATGATGACCGGTCTGGGCTACCTGCAGTTCTTCGGCTATTACCTGCGCCAGAGCCTGCCGCGCTCACTGGAGCGCAAGCGTACCCGCTACACGCAGCGCGGCGACTGGAAGAAGCTGGAGCAGCTGGGCAGCGTGGTGCCCTTCGACGTCTTCAACCGCGTGGCCCGGGCCGAGTGGGATACCCTGCTGTTCTTCTATGGCGTCGTGATGTGCGTCGGCGGCCTGGGCTTCATGGGTTATCTGGGCCTGCTGTCCGACATGCTCTACACCCAGTGGCACGCCACCTGGGCCAATATCGCCCTGGGCGTGGTCTCAGCGGTGGTCGACAACATCCCGGTGATGTTCGCCGTGCTGACCATGGAGCCCGATATGTCGCATGGTCACTGGCTGCTGATCACCCTGACCGCCGGAGTCGGCGGCAGCCTGCTGTCGGTGGGGTCTGCCGCCGGCGTGGCGCTGATGGGTCAGGCGCGAGGCAACTACACCTTCATGGGCCACCTGCGCTGGACCCCGGTCATCGCCCTGGGCTACATCGCCAGCGTGGCGACTCACCTATGGCTCAATGGGCATAGCTTCGCCCTGCATGGCTAGCCCCTGCCCCTGAGCCACCTCTCACGCCGGCGGTTCAGGGGGATGCGCCCAAATCTGGCCCGGGATACAGACGGTCGGGCCAGTCCAGCAGCATGATGGCCAGGACGTTGCGGTGCTCGCCGTACGCCGGGTCGAGGCCCCCGTCCTCGGCCGGCACCATGCGGGCTTCAGCGTCGTAGGCCGCCAGCAGGGCATCGCGCAGTCGGCCCACCGCAGGATCCCGCTCACGCCCCGCGAGCAGAAAGCTGATCCCGACTTCGGTATAGATGTCCTCCTTGGTCTCGACCAGGATCCGCTCCAGGTGGCCGGCAAAGTAGTCCAGTATCCAGTCGAACTCATCGGGCGGCACAGGCCATTGGTAATAGCCGCTGGCGGCGATCACGAAATGGGTCATGCCGTAGATCTTGTTGCGATAGGAGGCACGCGACAGCGACGCGTCCCGTTCGGGCGGGTAGTGCCGGCGGAATGCCTCGATCGATGCCTCGCGTAGATCGGCCACCTCCAGCTCGTGGAGGTAATACGCCAGATTGGCTACCTGGGCGGCATAGACCTCCATCACCTCGGGGTCAGTGACGAAAGCGCGAAAATCGATACCCTCCAGGTAGCGCAACGCCCGGCGATATCCCGGCAGGTCGGTCTCGTTGAGCAGGCCGAGGTAGCTGGCCTGGGTCATCCGAAAGGCCAGTCCCTTGGCATAGGCAATCTCGCGCCAGTCGGCGAGCATGCGCTTGCGGCGCCGCTGCTTGTCGGTGCGCTCCGGATAGTCGGTCACCGCCGCCTCGGCACGCGCCGCGATGATCTCCGGTCGAGCCAGGCCGGGGAGCTCCTCTTTCAACTCGTCGAGAAGCCGGTCGGCATAGTCGCGATTGGGCGGCAGGTAACGCGCCTCGCCGGTCAGGCGGTAGAGGCGCTGGGCGTAATGCCGACGATCGTCCGCCGGCAGGTCGGGCAGGATTCGCTCATAATGCTGGCGTATCTCATCGGCCACCGCGATATAACGCGCTTCGTCGCGTTGTTCATCGAGGGCGCAACCGGCCAGCCACAGGCACAGCACCAGCCACCAGGCCCGAGACAGACAGCGCAGCACGGGCGGGAGGGGCATCGTGTTCATGAGCGCTCCTTGCGGCGTCGCGTCCGCTCGGGAGGAATCAGCTTGACGCGTGCCTTGGGACGCTTCGGTGGTGCCGGCGCCTCTCCGGCCTGCGGCTGACCTGCCGGTCGCTCCACTATCACCCAAGCGAAGACCGGCAACGCCAGGCGCCAGCGAATCGCCGCCAGGCGCAGCCCCAGCGTCGTCATCAGGGAGCCGCAGATGGCAACGAACAAGGAGGCATTCAGCGCCTCCAGAGTCACGAAGATCACGCCACCGGCGATCGAGGCCGTCGCGTAGATCTCCTGTCGCAGCACCATCGGCACGCGTCGCGCCAGCACATCGCGCATCATGCCGCCCGCCACCCCGGTCAGCAGCCCCATCAGCACCGCGACCACACCCGGCGCATCCAGCAGCATCGCCTTGTAGGCGCCGATCACGGTGAACAGCGCCAGGCCGAAGGCATCCGCCACCGGCAGGAAGACACGCGACAGACGATGAATGTAATGGAACCCGAGGATGGAAAGGCCCACGGTCGCCAGGATGACCCACAGATATGCCGGATCGTCGACCCAGAACACCGGGCGCACGCCAAGCACCAGATCGCGCAGGGTGCCGCCGCCGATCCCGGTCATGGCGGCGAGCACCAGCATGCCGAAGGGATCCATCCGCGAACGACAGGCCAGGATCACGCCCGACAGCGCGAAGACGATCACGCCCATCATGTCCAGCCAGTAGATCACGCCCGCCACTTGCATCCTCCGCTGTCCCATTGTCGCCAGCATAGCAGGCCCGACGTTCGCCACTGCCAACGCCCCGCTCGGCTCCACGAGCAGGTTCCTTGCCCCCGAAGGCTCATCGGAGATCGCCGTTATCGAGAGGCGAAACGCGCCAATTGCATCTCCCGCAGCCGGCTCAGGGTACGGCGAAAGGGAAAGGCCAGGTGTCCGGCCGGATAGAGCGCCTCCATGGGCACCCGGGCCTCGACATGCAGAGGAACGCCACGGTCGTAGCATTCATCGACCAGAGCGATGAATCGACGCACGCCATCATCATGCCGGGAGAGTGCCGGCAGCTCGCGGTCGCCGGTCTCGACCCTGGCGCCGGCGTCCTCGGTGCCCCGCGCGATCCGCGAGGCAACGGGAGTGCCGACGAGACAAGGCACCTCGCCGAGCAGGACATGGCGAAACCGATCGCACAAGGCGATGAAGTCCAGAGCCGCCAGCGGCCGTTCGCAGAGGGCCGCATAGCGGCACCACAGGACCGACTCGCTGCGCGCCTCCACCTCGATCGGCAGGTGTGCCAGGGTGAACGGCTCGGCAGACGCCGCCCGCTCCCCGTTGAGTCGTGCAAAGACCGCCGGCAGTACACTGGCTTGGCCTGCGCCGCGCACCCAGTAGCGCTGCTCGACCGCCCCCGGGTGACACCGGTGGTCCTGGTCGCCGGCCAGGTGCACCACCCGGGTGCTACGCTCGATGGCCTCGATGGCCGGCAGAAAGCGCTCGCGGTTGAAGCCGTCGGCATAGAGCCCGGAAGGCGGCTGGTTGGACGTGGTTACCAGAGTCACACCCTGCTCGAACAGCTCGCCCAGCAGGCGGCCAAGCAGCATGGCATCGGCGATATCGGCGACGAAGAGCTCATCGAGACACAGCACGCGCGCCTCGGCACGCAACTCGGCGGCCAGGCAACGCAGCGGATCGGCGGTCCCGGTCAGCTGGAACTGGCGACGATGCACCCAGCGCATGAAATGATGGAAGTGCTGGCGTCTCGACGGCACCTCGAGGCCACGCTGAAAGGCGTCCATCAGCCAGGTCTTGCCGCGCCCCACCGTTCCCCATAGATAGACGCCCGGGACCTGATCGTCCCTGCGCGACAGGGCCCGATGGACATCCTCGAGCGCCTCGACGGCCTGCCACTGGGCATCATCCGCGACAAAACCATCCGCCAGGGCACGTCGATAGGCAACCAGGGGCGATGTCATGCGTCGGCGCCACGCCACTTCTGGATCAGAGTCACCACGACCAGCACCACGACGCCGGCCACCACACCGACCACGAGGTTGAGCAGCATCGGGCCGAGACCGTGCACGATGGCGTCCAGACCCGGCATGGCCAGCTCGACCTCGCTCATGTCCTGGCCCAGATGATGCAGGGCGGGAACGCCATGGCTCAGAATGCCGCCGCCGACCAGGAACATCGCCAGGGTACCGACCACCGACAGCAACTTCATGAGATAAGGGGCTCCCTTGACCAGGCCGCGCCCGACGACGGCCAGGGCGCCGCCACGCTCATCGAGGTAGAACCCCAGGTCATCCAGCTTGACGATGCCCGCGACCAGGCCATAGACACCGGCCGTCATCAACAGGCCAATGCCGATCAGCACGACGATCTGCTGGCCCAGGGCTGCCCCGGTGACCGTGCCCAGGGCGATGACGATGATCTCGGCGGAGAGGATGAAGTCGGTACGCACGGCCCCCTTGATCCTTTGGCGCTCGAAGGCCCGCATGTCGACATCGCCGGAAGCCAGCGCCTTGGCTCGCTCGGCGTGCTCCGCCTTGTCGTCCTCGCCATGCAGGAACTTGTGCGCCAGCTTCTCGGCGCCCTCGAAGCACAGGAAGGCACCGCCCAGCATCAGCAGCACCGTCACCAGCCAGGGCAGGAGCGCGCTGATCAGCAGCGCGGCAGGAATCAGAATCACCTTGTTGAGCAACGAGCCCTTGGCCACCGCCCAGACCACCGGCAACTCGCGAGCCGCCCTCACGCCGGTGACCTGCTCGGCATTGAGGGCCAGATCATCCCCCAGCAGGCCGGCGGTCTTCTTGGCCGCGACCTTGGTCATCACCGAGACATCGTCGAGGATGGTGGCGATGTCATCGATCAGTGTCAGTAGACTGGCTCCAGCCACGGGGACCTCCTGTCGTGATGGTGGACATGTGATCCCCAGCATAACCGCAGTCACTGCCGACGCCGAGCATGAATGGCCCGCCTGCACGAAAAAGCCCCGCCGTGTGGCGGGGAAAGACAAGGAAGGAATCGCCGTTTCAGCCCAACTGAAATGGGTAGACGCTGCCGATGCACAGAATGCCGGTCAGCTCGTCGAGAGCGGTGAGGGTCTCCTCGGCGAGCTGTGGGTCGGCCAGGTCGTCGGGTGCCAGGCGATCCCGGTAGTGGCGCTCGACCCAGGCCGTCAACTCGCCATGCAAGGCCTCGTCGAGCAGCACGCGCCCGGAGACGGCGGCACGCTCCGGCGCCGAAAGCGCCACGCGCAGCCTCAGACAGGCCGGACCGCCGCCGTTGCGCATGGACTGCTTGACGTCCTTGACCACCACCTCGCTGATCGGATTGTTGCCGGCCAGCAGATGATCCTGGATGCAACGCCACACCGCCTCGCGTTCCTGGCACTCGCCGGGTACCACCAGCGTCATGCTGCCATCCGGGTTGCTGAGTAACTGAGAGTTGAACAGGTACGAGGCCACGGCATCGTCCAGGCTGACCGCTTCGCACGGCACGCGCACCGGAATCAGCGGCTCGGGCATCCTGGCTCGCAGGGCGTCCAGGGTGCCCTCTTCATCACGGAAGGCCATCTCGTGATAGAGCAGCACCGGGCCGTTGCCCACCGCGATGACGTCATTGTGGAAGACACCGGCATCGATGGCCTCGGGATGCTGCTGGACAAACACCGCCTGCGCCTCATCGAGACCGTGCTGGCGTGCCACCGCCTGGCTGGCTTCCCGGGTCTGGCGAGCCGGATAGCGACGCGGCTCGACGCCGTCGCCCCCGAACGCCTGGCGGCCATAAACATAGAGATGCACCCCGGGCGCGCCGTGCTCGGCGCACAGCCGGGTGTGGTTGGCCGCTCCCTCGTCGGAGAAGGCCGGCGTGGCGGGCAGCGCCGGATGGTGCGCGAAGCGCGTCTCGTCAGCGAAGATCGACGCCAGCACCCGGCCGGTGGTGGCCGGTTCCAGATAGCGATGGAAGCTCGACTGCAGGTTGGCCGGCGTGAAGTGAACCCGACCGTCGGCGGCATCGATACTCGGCGTCACCGTGGCGGCATTAGCCGTCCACATGCTGGAGGCGGAACACACCGCACGCAGCAGTTGCGGCGCCTCGCTGGCGGCCCGGGCCAGCACCCGAGCGTTGTCGCCAGCGAATCCCAGGGCGCGCAGGGCGCCAAGGTCCGGGCGCTGCTGAGGCGGCAACACGCCCTGGGCGTAGCCGGCCTCCATCAGCGCCTTCATCTTGCCGAGCCCCTGAAGCGCCGCCTCGCGGGGGTTGGCGATCAACCCCTGGTGGGTCATCGAGGCGACATTGCCATGCGCCAGTCCCGAGTAGTTGTGCGTCGGGCCCACCAGACCGTCGAAGTTTACCTCGCGAACGTCTCGCCGGGCCTCGCTCATAGCGTCACCCCCGGCGGCAGTTCCTCGGGCAGTTGCAGCTCCTCGCTCTCCATGGAGGCCACCGGATAGGCGCAGTAATCGGCGGCGTAATAGGCGCTCGGGCGATGGTTACCGCTGTCACCGACCCCACCGAAGGGCGCGTCACCGGACGCACCGGTCGTCTGGCGATTCCAGTTGACGATGCCGGCACGAATACGCAGCAGGAAGTCGTCCCAGTCGGCCCGTTCGCCACCGATCAGCCCGGCGGAGAGGCCATAACGAGTATCGTTGGCGAGGTGCAAGGCTTCGTCCCAGTCGTCATAGCGGTAGACCTTGAGCAGCGGGCCGAAGTGCTCCTCGTCGGGAACGTCCAGACCGGTGACATCGATCAGGGCGGGAGACAGCAGGCTGGTGCCCTCCTCCAGGCGTGCCATGCGCGACAGCACCGTACCACCCCGTGCCTCGAGGTCCGCCTGGGCATCGAGCAGCCCATCGGCCGCGTCGAGAGTCGCCAGGCCACCATAGAAGCCGGCCGGCTCGGCGAACTGGCCGGCTACCCGCAGCTTGCCGATCGCCTCGCTCAGCGCCTCCAGCAGCCGGTCACCCACCGGTCCACGAGGGACGATCAGTCGGCGCGCGCAGGTACAGCGCTGGCCACCGGACAGGAAGGCCGACTGAAGGATGGTCAGCACGGCCGCGGCCTGGTCCGGTACGTCCTTGATCACCAGCGGATTGTTGCCGCCAAGCTCCAGGGCCAGGATCTTGCCGAGCTGCTCGGCGAACTGACGCTGCAACAGACCGCCGACCTTGGCGCTGCCGGTGAACAGCAGGCCATCGATGTCCGGATGCCGGGACAGCGCCTGCCCCACCGGCGCCGCGCCTTGGACGAGGTTGATGACGCCTTCCGGCAGCCCCGCCTCGCGCCAGCACTGCAGGGTCAAGTCGGCAGTCAGCGGCGTCTGCTCGCTGGGCTTGAAGACCACGGTGTTACCGGCCAGCAGAGCCGGCACGATATGGCCGTTGGGCAGGTGGCCCGGGAAGTTGTAGGGGCCGAACACCGCCATCACGCCATGCGGACGATGGCGCAGCACCGCCCGGGCACCGCCCAGGTCACGCTCGCGCTCGCCGGCACGCTCCTGCTGGGCACGAATCGAGATCGCCACCTTGCCGATCATGGCGCCAACCTCGGTGCGCGCCTCCCACAGGGGCTTGCCGGTCTCATGGGCGATGGCCGTGGCCAGCGCTTCGCGGTGGGTTTCCAGCACGTCGCGGAAACGCTCCACCAGCGCCTTGCGCTCCTCCAAGGGCGTGCGCGCCCAAGCCGGCATGGCGGCACGGGCAGCATCCACCGCAGCGCCCACCTGGGCCTCGCTGGCAGCGCCGCCGGACCACAGCGCCTCGCCGCCTACGGGATCATGCTTGGCGAATGCCTCGGCCTCGCCGGACTGCCAATGGCCGCCGATCAGTAGCTGTTGCGTCGCCTTCATCATGTCTCCTCGTCGGTATCCAGAATACGCAGGGTGTCGCCCGAGCCGACCTCGAGTCGCTCGGCTTCGGCCTCGCTCAGGGTCAACACGCCTTCTGCGTCGGGGCCGCGTCCCACCCAGGCTGCGCGGAAATCGGCCATGACGGTACTGGCGGCCAGCCAACGCGGACGCGGCGTCTGCTCCAGCTCGCCGGCCTTGACCTCGACCCGGCAGGTTCTCGACAGGCGCACGCCACGCACGTCGTCGATATAGGCTTCCACGGTGGGACCGCCATCGAAGATGTCGATGAAGCCTTCCCAGCGCAGGCCTTCCTTCTTGAGCATCGCCAGCGCCGGGCGCGTGTCCTCGTGCACCTGGCCGATGCAGGCACGCGCCTCCTCGGAGAGAAAGGGCGTGTAGATCGGGAACTTGGGCATCAGCTCGCCAATGAAGCTCTTCTGACCCAGCCCGGTGAGCCGGTCGGCCTCGTTGAAGTCCATGGGGAAGAAGTGGCTGCCCAGGCACTCCCAGAAGGGACTCCTGCCCGACTCGTCGAACAGACCGCGCATCTCCGCCAGAACCTTGTCGGGGAAGCCATCGCGGAACTGGGCCATGAACAGCCAGCGCATCATCGACAGCAGCGCGCCGTTGCGCTCGTGGCGACGGTCGGTACCACGATACTCGGCACGCAGGAACAGCGAGGCCACCTCGGCGTCGCCGGTGTGGTCCGAGCTCAGGAAGAGCGTGTCGATGGTGCGGTGCAGGTCGAGCTGCACCGAAGAGTGCGCCAGGGTGCCGACGCGATAATGATAGAAGGGGATCTCGCGTCCCACCTGGCTTTCGATGGCACAGCAGCCGGCCAGACGGCCCTCGACCTCGTCTTCGAGCACGAAGAAGTACAAGCGCTTGTCTTCCGGCGTCTCGCCATTGAAGGCGCTCACCGCCGAGGCGATCTTGGCGGCCAGGAAGGGTTCGTTATCGGGCAGCGAGGTGAACCCCACCCCCGTTTCGCGGGCCAGCACCCGCAGATCGTCCAGGTCGGACTCGGCAATCGGTCGGATGCGCATTACAACTCTCCCTCGTCGTAACCCGGGTCATGCTCGGCTCCTGCGAGTGACAGCGGCGCGGCAAGCACGGCGCGGCCTTCCTCGACGCCGAGCAGCTCGGCGTGCTCCGGCGACAGCATCAACTGGCCGGTGGGCGACAGGGCATAACGCGCCACGACGCAACGGAAATCGCCGAGACGCTGATTGGCGACCATCGCCGGCTCGGCGTCGGGCAGCGAATGGGAGGGACGAATGCGTACCGGATGCCAGGCGGCTTGACGAAAGCTCTCGAGCCGCTCGCGCTCGCCCTTGATCACCGGCCCAGCATCGAAGATGTCGACATGTCGCGAGCGCAAAAAGCCCTCGGCGAGCATCTCGCTCATGGCCGGCTCGTGCTCCGGGTGCTCACGTCCCACCGCGGCCCGCGCCTGAGGCGTGAGCAGCGCCAGGTACAGCGGGAACTGCGGCATCACCTCGGCGATGAAGCTCTTCGAGCGCACCCCAGCGATATAGTTGATGTCCTGGAAGTCGCGGACGAAGAAATGACGCCCCACGCTGTTCCAGAACGGCGATTGCTGCTCGTCGTCCAGATAACCGGGGAAGGCCATCGCCAGGATCTCGGCGAAGCGTTCCGGGTACTGGGCGATGAACATCAGCCGTGCACGACGCAGCAGACTCTCGGCGCTGGTGCCCCGATAGTGCGAGTCGAGCGAATAGGCGCACAGCAGGCTGGCTTCGGAAACCTCATGGGAGAGCGACAGGGTCTGTACCTCGCGGCGCACGTCGAGCTGCTGCGAGGCGTGGATCAGCGTCTCCTGGCGATAGGTATAGTAGGCTTCCCGGGCACCGGCCTGGGCGCGGATGGTGGCGGTACCCACCGCCTCGCCCCGCTCCAGGTCCTCGAGCACGAACGTATAGTGCTCATCGCCGGGAAACTCCACCTCGGCCTCGAAGGCCCGCTGGGAGCGCGCGATACGCTCCTCCAGCCGGTCGCGATGCGCCGGCAGATTGGTCAGGCGCGGCGTGGCGCTCCCCGCCAGCCGCTCCAGGGCCGGCAGATCCGCCGGCCGGGCGGGACGTACCACCAGCATGTCATGGCCTCCACGTGATTGGGCTTCCTGCATGGCGGAGACGCGGCTCACTGGTCGGCCACCAGGCGAGCGATGGCCCGCTCGAGGCGCGCCATGCCCTCGGCGATGTCTGCCTCGGGAATCACCAGCGACGGCGCCATGCGCAACACGTTGGGACCCGCCACCAACGCCATCAGACCCTCCTCGATGGCCAGCGGCAGGATGTCCTTGGCGCGCCCCTCGTACTCGGGACGCATCTCGGCACCGATCAACAGCCCCATGCCACGCACTTCCTTGAAGACGCCGTGCTTGCGATTGATGGTCTCGAGGTGCTCGCGGAACAGGTCATGACGCTTGGCCACGCCCTCCAGCACCTCGGGGGTGTCGATGTGCTCGACCGCTGCCAGGGCCACGGCGGACGCCAGGGCATTGCCGCCGTAGGTCGAGCCGTGAGTGCCCAGACCCAGCGACGGGGCGACGCGGTCGGTGGTCAGCATGGCACCCACCGGGAAGCCGCCGCCGAGAGCCTTGGCGGTGGTCAGGATGTCCGGCGCCACGCCGTACTGCATGTAGGCATACAGCGAGCCGGTGCGGCCCACGCCGGTCTGCACCTCGTCGAAGATCAGCAAGGCATCGTTGGCATCACAGAGTTCACGCAGTCCCTTGAGGAACTCGGGGTCGGCGGGAATGATGCCGCCCTCGCCCTGCATCGGCTCGACCATCACCGCACAGGTGTCGGCATCGATCAGGTCGCGCACGCTGTCGAGGTCATTGAAGTCGCCATGCACGATGCCGCCGGGGACCGGGCCGAAGCCCTGGGAATACTTCGGTTGGCCGCCGACGCTGACGGTGAAGAAGGTCCGGCCGTGGAAAGACTTGCCGAAGGAGACGATGCGGTTCTTGCGCTCGCCGTGATGGTCGTAGGCCCAGCGACGCGCCAGCTTGAGCGCGGCCTCGTTGGCCTCGCCACCGGAGTTGCACAGGTAGACCTTGTCGGCAAAGGTACGCTCGACCAGGCTGCGTGCCAGCTTCAGGGCCGGCTCGTTGGTATAGACATTGGCCAGGTGCCACAGCTTGTCGGCCTGATCCTTGAGGGCATCGACCAGCACCGGGTGACAGTGACCCAGCGCGTTCACCGCGATGCCCCCGGCGAAATCGATGTACTCCTTGCCCTGCTGATCCCACAGGCGGCTGCCCTCGCCACGCACCGGGATGGCCTTCTGGGGCGCGTAGTTGGGCACCATGTACTGGTCGAAGTCGCTGCGGGTCGGGGTCTGGGTCATGTCACGCTCCTTTTGCTCGAGAAGACTCGGAAGGATGGCTCATCGTGCTTTCGAGTCGATGCATTCGAGTATAGGGAGCGCGGACCGAGGGGGCTTTCAGCAATGGGACGGCGAATTGTGAAAGAAGGCAGCCTCTCGGATCAGGCCGAACCGCTCTCAGACGACCGGCACGCCCGCCATGCATGGGGCGATCCGCTCTCGAACCGCCGCCAGGCGCGCCGGAGTTGGCGATCATCGCCGAACCCGACCTCGCCGGCGATGCGCGCCAGGCTCCAGGGCGTCTCTTCCATCAATTGTCGCGCAAGCTGCAGACGCAGGCGCATCAGGTAATCGTGCGGCGACATGCCGGCGACCGCCACGAAGCGTCGGCGCAGGTGACGCTCGCTCATGACCGCCACCCTCGCCATGTCGGCCATCGACCACGCCACCCCCAGGCGGTCGCACAGGGCATCCTGCAAGCGGTGGATACGCTCGTCGACATGGTTGCGCCCCTCCAGCCAACCGGACAGTTGTGGCTCATGGCCACTACGGCGCAGGTAGAGCACCATCTCCCGGGCCACCGCCAGTGTCAGCCGGTGCCCGAGGCGCCGTGTCAGCCAGTGCAGCATGGTGTCGATTCCCGTGGAGATGCCGGCGCTGGTGAGGATGGGCCCATCTTCGATGAAGATGCAGTCGCCCTGCACGCGCGCACCAGGCGCCAACGCTTCCAGGCGCGACAGCAGGGTGTGATGAGTGGTAGCGCGCCGGCCTTCCAGCAGTCCTGCCTCAGCCAGCAGCAGCGAACCCGAGCAGATGCCCATGACCGTGCCGGCAACCGGCGCATGCTCGCGCAGCCATTCGACGGCCAGCGGCTGACGGCTCGGATCGATGCCCTGCCGATACTGCCCAGGCACCAGCAGCAGATCCCAGGCTTGCGGCGTCCTGGGCAGGGGCTCGATACCGCTCAGCGCCAGCGGCCCCAGCCAGTCGAGCGTCTCGCAGGGGCCGAAATAGCGAATCCTCAGATCCTCGTGCATGCGCTGCGCACTGTGCAGCACCTGCAGCGGGCCCACCAGGTCGAGCGGGACCTGGCCGGGGAGCATCAGCACCCCGACCGTCGGGGACGGCACCGTCTCAAGCGGCATGCGTGCCCCACTCCTTCGCCAGGCCGGCGACATCGACGATGCGCGCGAAGCGGCCTTCCAGCACCAGCTCGGTGCGCGCGCGAATGTCCTCGGCGGACCAGGTTCGACCCAATCGGGTCATGGGTAAGGTCAAGGTCGCCTCACTGACGAAGTCCACCGCGAAGCCGAGATCGGCGGCAACACGCGTGGTGGTCTCGCAGCACTGCTCGGTGCGAATGCCGCTGACGATCAGCCGTTCGATGCCCCGCTCGCGCAGCCAGCGCTCCAGCTCGGTATCGGTGAAGGCGTTATGGGCCCGCTTGTGAAAGGTCGCCGCCGCTGGCTCATCGAACCCCTCGAGCGGACGAACCAGGCCATTGGCGGGATCGAAAGGCGTCGCGCTTCCCGGCTCCTCGTGGAAGATGCGCACCATGGGAATGTCGGCCTGGCGGGCCAGTTCCAGCAAGGCGTGTTGCCGCTCGCGCCAAGGGACAGCCAGCGCCTCGTCCCAGTAGTCACGGGCCGGGAAGGAAGCTTGAACGTCGATCATCAGTAGCGCGGTGTTCATGGGCATGCTCTCCGTCAATGGGAATCATGCCAGGATACTCCTGCTCGTTCGCGTGGCTGAGGCCACAAACGGCTCATCAGCGGACATTTTCGGCCATAATCACCGAGTGCCGACACTGTTCGTCGAGCCTCTAGCCCAAACGCTCCTCGCGGGGCGTCATGCCAAAGTGATTGCGATAGGCAGTGGAGAAATGCGCCGCCGAGGAAAAGCCGGTCTGCAGGGCGATCTCGCCGGCGGGACGGTCGCTTTCGCGCAGCAGACGGCGAGCCTGCTGCAAGCGCAGGTTGAGGTAGTAGCGACTGGGCACGGCCTGGAGGTACTTCTTGAACAGCCGTTCGAGCTGGCGACGCGAGATGCCGAGATGCTCGGCCAGTTCGTGGGTCGTCAGCGGTTCTTCGATGTTCGACTCCATCAGCGCCACCGCGTCCACCAGACTCTGGGGCGCATGGCCGAGTCGCGTGCGCAACGGCACCTGCTGGGGCTCGTCGCCCATGCGGATACGCTCGAGCACGAAGTGTTCGGAGATGCGCTCGGCCAGCTCGTCACCGTGGTGGCTGCCGACCAGGGTCATCATCATGTCCATGGCGGCGGTGCCGCCTCCACAGGTCAGCCGGTCGCGGTCGATCTCGAACAACTGCTGCGACAGGCGGACCCGCGGATAATCCCGGGCGAAGGCCTCGAAACGCGGCCAGGGCAAGGTGGCACGATAGCCATCCAGTACCCCGGTACGCGCCAGCACCTCGGTGCCGCCGCCGATACCCCCCAGCACCACCCGAGCGGCGGCCAGGCGTTGCAGCCAGTCGAGCAGCGACTGTGGGACACTCCCCGCCAGTGGGCCCGGCGCGCACACCAGCAGCAAGTCCAGGGAGGCGCCGGAGGCTGCAGCCGCGGCCTGGGGCAGCAGGGCCTGTCCGGAGGCACTGGCCACCGGACGCTCGTCGACGGCGAAGGTCGAAAGGCGGTACAGCGTCCGGCCGGCCAGCCGGTTGGCCACATGCAAGGGCTCGGTGGCACAGGCCTGGGCCAGCATCGAGAACCCCGGCAGCACCACGACCCCCACGTCTCGCGTCAAACCGGGGGAAAGGGGCGGGGCCTTGCCATCAGCGACCATCATCGGCGTCGTGCAGGGTATCGATGAAGGCGTTGGATCGGGAGATCGCCGCTTGCATGCGCGCCCTCAGGGCCGCGACATCGCGTTCCAGTCCATCGACTTCCCCACGCAACGCCCCGATCGCCCGAGCATTGAGGTTGTGCTTCAACAACAGCACATTGTCGCGCATCGCCAGCAACACGGGGTGCATGCTGTCGGCAGCCTCCTGCATGGCGTCGTGCATCTGCGCATAGCGCTGACGCGTCTGCCGCAGCCGCTGCTCGGAGAGCCGGCGATACTCGGCACTCTGGTAGAGATCGAGCTCGCTTTCCCATTCCTCGAACAAGGCCGCGGCCACGGACTCGATGTCATCGATGCGTGTTTCGACCCGCTCGGCGGCGACCTCGCTGCGCTCGTACGCCTCGTCGAGGCGCTCATAGGTCTGCGACAACTCGCTGTCGGGCACACGCACCACGGCGCGGAATTGTTCCAGCGCCGATGCGAACTGTTCCTCGGCCGCCACCTGGGCGTCACGACCTTTCTCGACCCGCTCCACCATCAGGTCACGCTTGTGGATGCCGACCTTTTCCAGAGCGCCATAGTAGGCACTCTGGCAACCGCTCAGCAGCAACAGCAGGATGGCCGATACGAGCCAGCCATGGAGGGGCCGCGCCAGACGTCGGTGTCTCATGCGGCGTCTCTCAGAGTTCGACGACATCGAAGGTCGCCACCGGGTCGACGTCGGCCTCGTAGTCCACGTCGTCCCGCTCGAAGCCGAACAGCTTCAGGAAGTCGTGCTTGTAGCCCGCGTAGTCGGTGATCTCGAACAGATTGTCGGTGGTGACCTGCGACCACAGCGTCTTGCACGCCTGCTGGACATCGTCGCGCAGCTCCCAGTCATCGAGGCGCAGACGCCCGGCCTCGTCGGTGGCCATCTCGCCGCCCTGGGGGGAATAGAGACGCTCGCCGAACAGGCGGTTGAGCTGGTCGATGGTGCCTTCGTGCAGGCCCTGCTCCTTCATCACCTTGTAGACCATGGCGATATACAGCGGCATCACCGGGATCGCCGCGCTGGCCTGGGTCACCACGGACTTGAGCACCGCCACGTTGGCGCCGCCGCCCTGCTCGCCGAGGCGCTTATCGATCTCGCCGGCAGCGCGATCGAGGTCTTCCTTGGCACGGCCCAGGGCGCCGTGCCAGTAGATCGGCCAGGTGATCTCGGTGCCGATATAGCTGAAGGCCACGGACCGTGCCCCCGGCGCCAGCACACCGGCGCGGTCCAGAGCGTCGATCCACAGCTCCCAGTCCTCGCCGCCCATCACGTCGACGGTATCGGCGATCTCCTGTTCGGTGGCCGGCTCGACTTCGGCTTCGATGATGGCGTCCTTGTTGGTGTCGATGGCAGTGGCGCGGTACGTCTCGCCGATCGGCTTGAGGCTGGAGCGCTTGATCTCGCCGCTGTCGGGCAGCTTGCGCACCGGGGACGCCAGGGAATAGACCACCAGGTCGACCTGGCCGAGATCCTGCTTGATCAGCTCGACGGCCTTCTCGCGCGCCTCGTGGGAAAAGGCGTCACCGTTGATGGACTTGCTGTACAGCCCTTCCTGCTTGGCGAACTTGTCGAAGGCCGCGGCGTTGTACCAGCCAGCGGTACCGGGCTTCTTCTCCGTGCCCGGCTTCTCGAAGAACACGCCCAGCGTATCGGCACCGTAGCCAAAGGCCGCGGTGACGCGTGCCGCCAGGCCATAGCCGCTGGAGGCGCCCACCACCAGCACTTTCTTGGGGCCGGCATGCTTGTCCAGGCCTCGCGCCCGGGTCGCCTCGATCTGCTCGAGCACGTTCTTCTCGCAACCGACGGGATGAGTGGTGGTGCAGATGAAACCGCGTACCTTGGGCTTGATGATCACGACAGACCTCTTCGTTGGATACCGAGGAGCCGCACGGGGCAGCGTCCGGGAAGTTGTATTGCCAATGGCGACATTCTAGCGACACTGGACGGCACTGTCCGCCCTCATCGACTCGCGGGGCAATCACACCGGCCAGGCCGTTATTGAGTACCGCCGCCGGCTGGGGCAGCATGGCGGTGATCCCGATGTCCGACACACAAGCAGGAGACCGCCAATGGATGCCCAGACCCTCGTCGACGAGCGTGGCGAATTATGGCTGGCGCTGGCGCCCCTGTGGCTGGAGCGGGAACCCAGGGAAACCGACTACGCCCGCATGGTCGACGTCATCCAGCGTCACGACCTCAGCGTGCGGGAGCTCGAGTGGGTTTTCCGCCTGGAACTGGCACCGGTGCTCTCTCGCCAGCAGATGTCCGTGGCCAGCGAATGGCGCCACTTCGACGATCACAAGCTGATGCGCCAGCTGGTTGCCCACAACCTGAGGCTCAAGGGATGGCGTCGCAAGACCTGGGCGCTGTTTTCGGGCCTGACCACCATGATGGCCCGCCACCGCTGGAACGAGCTGATGGAACGGGTCTCGATCGCGCGGGGCGAAACGCTGTAACCCCACCTCGACCAAGGCGGGTCAGTGAGACACAAGCCGGGCCAGTGACGAAAGCGGGAGAAGCCACATGGATACTCGCATGATGGACCACGACCACGGATATGGACTGGTAAGCCGCTTTTTCCACTGGTTCATGGCGTTGCTGCTGCTCTGGCAGCTGATATCGGCAGCATTGCACTTCGCTTTCGACGAGGCGCCAGTCACCGACTTCTTCTTCGGTTTCCATTTTTCCAATGGTGTACTACTGCTCTGCCTGGCGCTTCTGCGAGGTATCTGGGGGCTGCTCAATCTCTCGCGCCGACCGCCCCATCGGCGCGGCATCGAGCGACTCGCCGCACTCGGCCATGTGCTGATCTATCTGTTGATGATCGCGGTGCCCACGATTGCCCTGATTCGCGCCTATGGTTCCGATCACCCCTTCTCCGCCCTGGGCATGCCACTTTTTGCCGGCCAGGCCACCGAGATCGAATGGATGACGAATCTCGGTGGCCAGTGGCACGGGCTGCTGGGCTGGGGATTGTTCGCGCTGGTCGCCGGTCACATCGCCATGGCCCTGGTCCACACCCATGTATGGAAAGAGCCCCTGATCCGGCGGATGACCAGGGGCAGCGATCTCCCGTAGCGGCCTGCCGGACTCGGGGCAATCGGCCGGTTGCCCTCGAGCCGCACGGCGAGAGGCGCTAGACGTCGTCCAGGATCCTCTCCAGCGCTTCATTGAGCTCGCCAATCCCCGCCCGCGGCGAGAAGCGACGCACGACGCGACCGTCCCGGGCCACCAGGAACTTGGTGAAGTTCCACTTGATGGCTCGCGTGCCCAACAGGCCCGGCGCCTCTCGCTTGAGCTCGACGAACAGGGGATGAGCGTGGCGCCCGTTGACCTGAACCTTCTCCATCAGCGGGAAGGTCACGCCATAGGTCTGTTCGCCGAAGGTGCAGAACGCCGGGGCCGACTCGGGCGACTGTCGGCCGAACTGGTTGCAGGGAAAGGCCAGCACGGTGAAGCCACGGTCGCGATGGCGACGATAGAGACGCTCGAGCTCGCCGAGCTGGGACGTGAAGCCACAGCGGCTGGCCACATTGACGATCAGGAGCACCTGGCCGCGGAGCGCGCGGAGGTTGAATGGCTCGCCGCGATACGTGCGGCAATCATGGTCGTGGATGCTCATGGCTCGGGCTCGCTGTCTGTTCCATCAAGATGCCACGCCGGCTCCCTCGGCGCCAGTCCCGCGCCAACGCGGCCTCACTCGGAGGCCGTGAGCAAACCGTCGTGGATGAGCGTTTCCACCACCTGGCGCGTATCCGGCGTGACATCCTCGAGCGCCAAGGCCCTTTCCGGGGGCAGCCAGAAGGTCTCGGCGACTTCATCCGCCTGCAGGTCCAGAGGACCATCATAGTCGACCAAGTAGGCGCTACCGAAGATATGGTTGCCATCCCGGGCATGAACGAACTCCAGCACATGCCGCAGGGGAACCCCGACGATCCCGAGCTCTTCGGCCAGTTCGCGTCGTGCCGCCACGTGCACGGCCTCTCCAGCCCCCACCACGCCACCGGCGGCCAGGTCGATGCCACCGGGGAAAACCTCCTTGTATAGCGTGCGACGCTGCACGCACAGCTCGCCCCGCGCATTGCGCACCACGATATAGGTGGCCCGGTGCCAGAAGTGATAGCGCCGCATGGTGGCGCGCGGAGCGCTTCCGCAAGGCCGATTGCGCGCGTCCACCAACTGGATGCTCTCGTCGGATATGCGCTGGACCACCGTCGAATCGGACGGCGCACCTGAGTCGGAGGTCATGGCAACTTCCTGCAGGGAAATAGGCTCAGCCTAACGGCTCGTCGTGAGCACGTCATCTCCCTGCCGCTGGCATCGCCTTTCCTTCGTTGCCTTGCCGGTGGCTGCGTTACAGTCATCATTCCCTCCCGATGACGACAACAAGGGCCGAGCCATGCGCGATACCGACAAGAATACCGACAACCGCCAGGTGGACCTCGACGATGAGGGCGTTCACTGGGATCAGGCCATGAGTTATGGGCAATACCTGAACCTCGAGTCACTGCTGGACTGCCAGCGCCCCCTCTCCCGCGAACATGACGAAATGCTGTTCATCGTCATCCATCAGGCCTCCGAGCTATGGATACGACTGTGCCTGCATGAAGCCCATGGCGCCGCCGAGTACATTCGCCACGGCGACCTGCGCCCCGCCTTCAAGATGCTGACTCGGGTCGCACGCATCCAGGAGCAGCTCATCAACGCCTGGGAAGTGCTCGTCACCATGACGCCGGCGGACTACCTGAGCTTCCGCGACGAACTGGGCCAGAGCTCCGGCTTCCAGTCGTACCAGTACCGAGAACTGGAATTCCTGCTGGGCAACAAGAACGCGCGCATGATCGAAGCGCACCGCGCCCATTCCCGCCACTATGATCGTCTGCACGAAGTGCTTCACGCCCCCAGTCTCTACGACATCACCCTGCAGCAACTCGACAAGCGTGGCTTCGATATCCCGGATGACCGGCTCGAGCGCGACTGGTCCGAACCCTATATCGCCTCATCCCGCGTCGAAGCCGCCTGGCGCGAGATCTATCGCGACACCGAGACCTACTGGGATCTTTATGAACTGGCCGAAAAGCTGGTGGATCTGGAGTACAACTTCCAGAAATGGCGTTTCAGCCACATGAAGACCGTCGAGCGCATCATCGGTTATCGCCGCGGCACCGGCGGCACCGGGGGCGTCAGCTATCTGGTCAAGGCCCTCGACCTGCAGTTCTTCCCCGAACTCTGGTCGGTGAGAACCCTCATCTGAGCGCCGCCGAAAGCGTTGACCGGGCACCGGCTGAAGGCCATGCTCAGAAAGGTTCTCGCCACTGGAGTTCCGTCATGCAGGACTACGCACCGCGTGCTCGACTGGCAACCCACGAGGTGACCAACCAGCCCGACGCCCCCGAGGATCGCAACCTCCTCGAGGATGATCTGCCGCTGCGCGAAGCACTGACACGAGACGCTCCCGACTGGGTGACCGAGCGTCTCGCCCCGCTGGGACGCGAAGTCGGCAGCGAACGTGTCCGCGCCCTGGGCGAGGCGGCCAACCGTCATCCGCCCGAGCTGCGCTTGTTCGACCGCTACGGGCGCCGTCTGGATGCCGTCGACTATCACCCGGCCTACCATGCGCTGATGCACCTGGCCCTGGACAACGGCTGGCACGCGGTCGCCTGGCAGGAGGAAGGCCACGGCGGACACCAGGCGCACGTGGCCGCCCTGTACCTGCTCACCCAGGCGGAACCCGGCTTCTGCTGCCCGGTGACCATGACCCATGCCGCCATGCCGGCGCTTCGCCATTCGTCGTCCCTGCATGAGCGCTGGTCGCCCGGCCTGCTGAGCTGGGACTACGACCCTCGAGCACTCCCCGCCGAACGCAAGACGGCGCTGACCTTCGGCATGGCCATGACCGAGAAACAAGGCGGCAGCGACGTGCGTGCCAACACCACCCGAGCGCTCCCCACTGAGGACGGTTGGCGACTGAATGGCCACAAGTGGTTCTGCAGCGCCCCCATGTCGGACGCCTTCCTGACACTGGCACAGACCGACGACGGCCTCGGCTGCTTTCTGGTGCCGCGCTTCACTCCGGATGGCGAGCGCAACGCCATCGAGCTGCAGCGACTCAAGGACAAATGCGGCAATCGAGCCAACGCCTCGGCCGAAATCGAGTACCGCGACGCCTGGGCCGAGCCACTAGGCGAACCCGGGCGTGGCATCGCCACCATACTGTCGATGGTCCAGCAGACCCGGCTCGATGCCGCCACCGCGCCGGTGGCGATGATGCGGCAGGCGCTCTCCGAAGCCTGGCGACATGTGCGAACACGCCACGCCTTCGGCCAACGCCTGTCCGAGCAGCCCTTGATGCGCACTCTGCTCGCCGACATGGCCCTGGAAGTCGAAGCCGGCGTCGCCCTGACCCTGCGCACCGCCCGAGCCTTCGACGGCGCCGCGCGAGGCGACGCCCACGAAACCGCCCTGGCACGGCTGTTGCCGGCGCTGGCCAAGTACTGGCACAACAAGCGGGCTCCTGGTTTCCTGGCCGAGGCCATGGAATGCCTGGGTGGCATCGGCTACGTGGAGGAATCCCCAATGGCGCGGCTCTATCGCGAAGCGCCGGTGAACTCCATCTGGGAAGGCTCAGGCAATGTCATCTGCCTCGATGTGCTGCGGGTGTTCGAACGCCACCCCGACGCCCTGGCGGCACTTCGTCAGGAACTCAACGCCGTTCGCGGCATATCTCCAGCTCTGGATGCAGCCATCCAGGAGCTCGTCACGCGTCTCGAAGCGCCGCCGGAGACTCTGGAGCGGCAGGCCCGCTGGCTGACACAGCGCCTGGCCCAGTGCCTGCAGGGCGCCCTGCTGCTGCGCCACGCTCCCGCCGAAATAGGCGAGACCTTCTGTCGCTCGCGGCTTATCGACCCTGGCCCCGTCTTCGGCATCCTGCCTGCGGATGCGCCTGAAGATGCAATTCTGGCACGCCTGCCAAACTGAGCCGCTCATGGAAGACTTGACCCTCAGATGGCTCCTCGGACAGGCCGTCAGCTTCACCGCTCTGGCGCTGTGCATCGTCGCCTTTTCCAGCAAGCGCGATGACCGACTGTTCGTGATCCTCGTTTTCGCCAATGTTGCCTTCGCCGCACAGTTCGCGCTCTTCCAGAGCTGGGTGGCTTCCGGCATCTCCGCGCTGATCGTGCTGCGTATCGTCCTGGCCCGACGTTACCCTCGCCATACCGGCATCATGGCGACGGTACTGATCGCTACCCTGGCCATTGCCGCCCTGACCTGGAGCGGGCCGGAGGACATCCCCGCCCTGGCGGCGGGATTACTGGGCACCTATGGCATGTTCATGCTGCGAGGCATCGCCATGCGCGCCCTGCTGGCCAGTGCCGCTTTCTGCTGGATCATCAGCAACCTGCTGGCCGGCTCCATCGGCGGCACTATCGCCGAGACCCTGATCTTCCTCACCAATGTGGTGACCATGTGGCGCCTCAAGCGCGATGCCGTGCTGCATGGCGTTTGAGGCGCCGACTTCCCCCTCTCCGCCTTGGCCAGGCCGAGTGCCAGGCAACCCGCCCATGCCGCCGGATGGGCGATGTCAGCCGCCGATGGGGCCCAAGGCTACCCGTAACGCCAACGCCAGAAGCAGCACGCCGGTAGCCCGGTTGATCCAATGGGCACGGGCCTGCAGCCAGGGCAGCACCCGAGAGTGGGACAGCCCGACGGCGACCAGCACGTACCAGCCACCATCGATGAGCATGGCTGTGCACACGATGATCGCGCGCGCCGCCAGGCTCATGTCCGGCGTCACGAACTGACTGAGCAAGGCAACGAAGAACAGGATGAGCTTGGGATTGGCGAGCGCCACCAGCATTCCCTCGCGCGCCGCCTGCATGCCAGAGGTGACCATGGCGTCCGCGTTTAGCGCCCCCGATCGCCCGGCCCGCAAGGCCTTGATGCCCAGCCAGGCCAAATAGGCGGCACCCGCCCAGGTGATCGCCTGGAACAGCGATGGGAAACGCTCGATCAGCGCTCCTAGCCCCCAGACGGTGAGCAGCGCATAGAGCCCCACCCCCAGCGCATGGGACAAGGCCGCCACCACGCCCGGCGTGCGTCCACCCCCGAGGGTGTGGCGCAGCACCAGCGCCAGGCTGGGTCCAGGCGACATGGCCCCCATGGCACAGATAGCCGCCAACGACAACCAGAGGGAAAAAGGCATGAGCATTCTCCAGTGACACATGATCGACCGGGCGCCACCCGGTCCGTCGACGAGCGAAAGGTATGGCAGAGAAACCGTGCCTAGCGGTGGAACTGCCCTTCGCGTTCCGGCTGCCAGAGGATAGCGTCGACACGCAGCGTCGCCTGCCTTCCTCCGGGCAGGGGCCATTCGATGACATCACCCACATGCAAGCCGAGCAGTGCCGCACCGACCGGCGCCATCACCGAGACACCATCGTCGGTGGATTCCAGCGCATGAGGGTAGACCAAGGTTCTCACGATCTCACGCTCATGCGTCAGATCGGTAAAACGCACCTGGCTGTTCATGCTGATCACATCCGCTGGAATCTGTTCGGGCTCCAGCACCTCACCACGCTCCAGTTCTTCTTCCAGGGATAGCGCCACGGTATCCTCGCCAGCCGCGTCGATGAGCCGCTGTAACCGTTCAGCATCGAGCCGATTGATGATCAAAGGGGGACGCACCGCCATATGAGCCTCCTTGCCAGACGTGGCGTACGGGGATAACCAATAAAAACAGCCCTCCACCCGTTAGCGGGAGAAGGACTGTCCACGAAGCCACCATACGACATCACCACGAGGAAAGACAGGCCCCATGATCCCCCGTGCGCCCGCCTTGCCGATATCAAGCCGCCTGGCGCGCATGTTCCCTAGGCGAGGGGCATGACACATCATCGGCAACAGGCGATAACAAAACCTCACAACAACGCTACCCACACCCCTCGATATGGGCATCTATACTCACGCCAAGCTCCCAAGGCACCCGTTTCTCAAGGGATCAGCGACCTTCCTTGAGACGACGCCTCCCATTGGCAGGCATCACTTGGAAGCCGGCAAGAGATTGCATACCAGGAGACACAGGAGGGCATACCAATGGTCGACAAGCATAATGCCACCACAAGCCTCCCATCCCCCACAGGCATCAGGCCCCTACAAGAGCACGAATACGTATTCGTGAACGGTGGCGTAAACGATCAGAGCGCCACGCTTTCACTCGACGAGCTCGGCGGAGGATGGGCTACGACCATGGCAGTCGGTGAGGAAGAGCCCTGGCATAACGCCTCTGTAGCGCTCGATATCGAACTGCACATTGGTGCGTCAGCCAAGTCCGAATAGATACGCCAGGTCACCAGGACACGACGCGCTCTCTTGCAGCTCCTGGTGACCGCCCTATACCTGGTTTGACAACCCGAACGCCTCTTCTTCTGACCACTACCCCGCCATCCGATACACAACAATCGCTGACAACACAGGTCTCTAGACGTCATGATTTTAGTCGCCGGCGGTCAGTTCGATGTCAATCTCAGAGCGCTGCATGAACGACTAAGCTATCGAGACATTCCATTCTGCAGTCTCCTGGTTGGCCCGAATCAGACACCGAATTTACGCATCGACATTCAGGGCAACCGCCTTGAAGTGAATGATAGCGAAATATCACCCACGGCCTGTTTCATCAGACACGATGTCTTCCTTCATCAGGCCTCCGATAGAAAAAGGGCGCAAACCAGTGCTCTTAATTGGTTCCAGGCCGTTCGTGGCTGGGCCGTCAGCCAGCCAAGTGTCCGGGTATTCAACCGACACTCTTACCTTCGTGAGAACAACAAGGTACAGAACCTGCTCCTTGCACAGGCGCATGGGCTCTCGATTCCCGACACGGTCGTCGTCAACGACCTCTCCAACCTTGATGCCTCAGCAGAGGCCATGGTGCACAAGCCGGTTGCCGGCGGAGAATACACGGGGCTGGTCAGCGAGTTATGTCAATCACCCGCCCTCGACTACCCTCGCTTCATCCAGCCACGCCTGCAGCGTCCCGAGATGAGGATTTACCGTATTGGACCTGCCCTGATGGCGTTCTGGCTGTATTCCTCCGAACTCGACTACCGTCGCACGCAGGATGTCGAGATCGTCCGCACTGCGGTTCCGCACACCATCGGCAATGACCTGATACGGCTGCTGGATCACCTCGAGCTCGACTTTGCGGCAGCAGATTTCATGGCAGACGAGGAAGGAACCCTGCATTTCCTCGAGGTCAACACGCAGCCGATGTTTGCCGCCTTTGATCGCGCAACCCACGGGAAGCTCTGTGATGCCATCATCGATGGCTTGTCCTACTGAGGAGGGCACTGCAAAAAGAAGGGAATGCCGCTAACCACTTGATTTAAAAGTGGTGCCGGTGGTCGGACTCGAACCGACACGCCTGCTACAGCGGCGATTCCTGAATCCGTTGTTCAATCATCCACGGCAGCACTTGCTATAGGTCTTCTGTTATAGATCAGCCATTTAAAGCCCACATCACACCCACCATCATGGTCGCACATGACCTGCGACCAGATAGTCGCCAGCCACTGCAGCGGATGGTCGTCCGCTGTATAGGTGACGGTGCATATCGCAGGCATTTCTAACGGCCATGACGTCACCTGGCTGGACGACCGACGTCCCGACCTGAACAAGATACATGCTCCTCCAGCGCTACTTGCTGATCTTGGTTTCGGCGGTATGGGGCATCTGTACCCCGAGGAGTAGCAACGCGCCCTACGCGTGCAACCACGCTGCTGGACTGGTGATCACGGCTCGCTTGGGAGGAAGGGGCGATGAACGTCAGTTCCTCGAGGGAGGCCTGGCTGACCTAGAAGATCGCTGGGCTCAAGAGCTCGCCCTGCTGCGCCCCTAGCCGATACCACGCCGAACCGGCGCTCGGGGCGGGAGTTGGTCGACTCAAGCCCATCCTACCCCGCCCAGTGAGGGCGGTAGCCCCACCACTGTGCATCGAGCATCGGGGCACCGTCAGGCGCATAGCGGAGTGTACCGGTGATCTAGGTGTCCGGCGCGATATTGTTGCGCGGCACCCAGGCCCCTTACAACGTGGGAGGGTCGCCGGAGCGCACGTGCAACGATGCAAAGCAACCACTCTGATAGTCAACCTCCTGTCCCCGCGACTCTGCAGGCATGTAAATCGGGACAACCGTGGAGTGCTGTAACCTTCAGCTTGAATGTGCCGATTTCAGACCTGGTAATCCTAGCCCCATGAGGATAACTTGGTATCATACATCGTCGGGGGTCAGCTTTGGCCATTCGGGTGCACCACCAACACGCCTGAAAGCAGGATTAAACATCACGGAGCCTTGGCGGGCTGGCTGGCCACTCGTGATACAAACTGCCAGCTTGGATCAGATCCGGAATGTCAGGCAAATGCTCACGACAGTGCTTGAAACCGCACTCCCAGACTACGAGGACACGCCAACCCTGTTGCTGAAGATTCTTGCATGCTTCTCGGTCACGCCGAACATTTGCTGCGAACTTGGCCTCCCAGAATGACGCCTTGGTGCCAGGTGTTGTGGCATAGAAGCAACTAGGATGCCGGTGCCAGAAGCAGCCATGCACGAAAATAGCCAACTTGTAGCGAGGCAGCACCAAGTCGGGGGAGCCAGGAAGGTCCTTGCGATGAAGGCGAAAGCGGTACCCCAAGGAATGAAGGTACCTGCGCAAGAACAGCTCTGGTTTGGTATCACGGCCTCTGATGCTTTGCATCATGCGTGAGCGGGTCGTGCTGTCAACGACGTCGTTCACGCCAACCTCCTGACCATGAACATATTGCAGGTTCTCAACAATGACGAAGCCGGTTCAACTAGTAGATCTGTTCGCGGGCCCTGGGGGCCTTGGCGAAGGATTCAACTCTATCAGGAGACCGGATCGCAGCCGTCAGTTCAAGACGCTGGTGTCGGTCGAGAAGGAAGCACCGGCCCATCGCACCCTGACCTTGCGTGCGTTCTATCGCCACCTGCTCGACAGCGATCGTGGCATGGATGCCTATTTCGAATACCTGCAGGGTGGAGAACACCCGAGCAACCGGGACGATGTCAAGGATCTGTGGCTGAAAGCTGAGCAGGAAGCACTGCGCCTGGAGCTTGGCGGTGAAACTGGCACCCATGCCCTGGACGAGCGACTGCAGAAGGGTCTGGACCATAACCGTGACTGGGTTCTCATCGGCGGTCCGCCCTGCCAGGCCTACTCCGTTGTCGGGCGTGTCCGCAACCGCGGTAACAAGGACTACCGCCCTGAAGAGGACAAGCGACACTTCCTGTATCGCGAGTATCTGGACGTGATCGCCAGGTTTCGGCCAGCTGTTTTTGTCATGGAGAACGTGAGGGGCATCCTGACGTCACGAGTCGGCAAGGAGAGGATCTTCGGCCAGATTCTGGAGGACCTGCGAGACCCGACCAAAGCAACCGGTCATGAAGGCCCAAAGGGCTGCTGCTCTGCAAGTGGATACACGATATTCTCCCTCGAGGACGATCGCACCTACTTCCCGAGAACAAAAGGGCTTTTCGATAATCCAGATCCACTCGAGGAAGACGAGTACAACTCCTTCGTGATCAAGGCGGAAGAGCACGGCATACCTCAGGCTCGCCACCGGGTCATCCTAGTCGGCGTCCGAAACGACATCGTAAACAGCATTGGCGCTCAGACAATAGCCTCCAGCCTGAAGATGGTGAGCACTGATGAGAAGCGAACGGTCGAGCAAGCCTTCGTCGGACTTCCGCCACTACGCAGCGGCCTGAGCCGTGATGACTCCTATGAGGCATGGCAAGCGGCCATCAAGCGGGTAGCTACCAAAGTAGCAAATGAGCTGCTTATTCACCCGAGCAAGCATCTCCAGTATGCAGACAGAACGCGTATCGCTGCAGAGCTTAACGCGATCGCGGAAGCACAGCACGAAGAACTGCCAAGGCGCCACGAACCAAGGAAGGAGTACAGACCCGTCGGCCCGACAGAAACACTCGAGCGCTGGTACCACGGAGCTCAGGACCCGAACATCAACGGCCTGTGGTACAACCATGAGGCTAGGAGCCACATGGAGGAGGACCTTGCCAGGTACCTCTACTGTGCAACCTTTGCCAAGATCATGGGGTACTCCCCAATCGGCACCAAGGAGATCTACCTCGACTACCTTGCCCCCATGCATGCCAACTGGAAGTCCGGCAAATTCGCGGACAGATTCAAGGTGGCTCTCAGGGACCAGCCTTCCAAGACGATCACCAGCCACATTTCCAAGGATGGTCACTACTTCATTCACTACGATCCCAAGCAGTGCAGGAGCCTCACCGTCCGCGAGTCGGCACGCCTGCAGACCTTCCCTGATGATTACTACTTCGAGGGTAATCGTACCGAGCAATTCGTCCAGGTCGGCAACGCGGTGCCTCCCCTGCTTGCCAGAAAGATCGCGGAAAAGGTAGTAGAAGTCCTCACGGCCTGGCAAGTGGAAGGCATACGGGACGTAGGTACCTGAAAATGACCTGCCGGTCATATGAGCCGGCAGAGTGATCGCCTCAGGCGTCAGCGCCTCCAGAACATAAGGCCTTTCAGGAACCCCTTTCGGCTCCTCTCAATATCCTGCTCCGTGTCATCATGATGGCAGCCTCTTTTCTCCCAGGCCGTCCGAAATGCCAGCCACACCTCTTGATGCATCCTTTCTTCCGACAGCAACGAAAGATCAATTATCTTGTTGCGCAAAAGCAGAATCATCATTGCGTCGCGCATCGTGCGCTGCATGTTCGCCTGGTCGACATTGTCAACCCAGGAGAGATAGCCTTCGGCAAAATGTCTTGCCAGCACCGGGTTGTTGGACAGACCACTGCGCTCGAAAATTTGCACCAGTGTTTCCTCGCCAAGGCGTTCAATGAGCGCCCAACGATCATCTGAGAGCTCCCCCCTGTCAAGCACCACACCTCGGGTCCAAAGGCGCTGGAAGGTATTGCGAACCCCTCCAAGGAATCGCTCGTCATTGGCAGAAGGGAAGCGCCATACCACCACATCGGGAAGCATCATAGTCGCGATGTAGCTCCAGACATCATCACGCAGCGCCTCGCCCGTATTGAGCCATTCTTCCTGTGCAAGCAGGATCGTCACCCGAGTGTCGAAATCGCCTACCTTGCGACCGATGCTGGCAGGAAAACCAAGCTGTCTCGCCTCTTCTCTGATCCGCTTTACAAGATCTTCGATACGAGCGGCATCAAGACTGCCGCCACTGGTGGCATAGTACATGGCAGGGTCATCCCGAACACCTTGATAGGCAGGCTTGAAACCCTCGACCCGCATGTGCTCGAGCTGATCATGCACATGGCGCTTCTTCATCCGGGGCAGCAGGTGGACTCGAGTCATGCTTCCACCTCGACTTCGGCGGCTACTTGAATGGCGGACCTGAACTCTCCGGGCTTTTCATCCAGCAGCGTCTTGGCCCCCGACACGTCGAGGCCTGGGAAGGCCAGTGACAGCCAATCGTGTGCCTGCCTGGCAAGTGATCCGTCGTGATGCTCCTCAGGTGCTTCACTGGCACTCGACATAAGATAGGCCGAGACAACTTGAGCCATCAGATCAGACATGATCATGTGAAGGGCAAGAGGATTATCCTCCAGCACACTCTTGAAGAAGCGCTCTCGGTCCCGGTTCAGGTACAGGCGCACGCTGCCGGCGAAGTCCGACTCCCAAGCATGAGGGCGCCAGTCGACGAGCCAAAACGCATCCTCGAAACGTTTTCCGGGAAATGCCTTGGAAAACGACATGGACTCTATGGGAAGGCGTGAATTACCCCCATCCTCGAGAAGGATATCGATCGACGAGCTCCACAGCCTCGAGCCGGTCTGACGTGGACTCAGGGGACCAGGAGAAGAGGGGGCCGAAGCAAGCACCAGAGAGGCCTCAAGCCATAGCCTGGAAGACAAGCATGAAGATTCAAGGCTGATCCCCAAGACGGCGCGGCCATCCGTCCTATCGACTGGTGACTCGACCGTGTGGCGTATGGTCCGAGGGGTGATGCCGCTCCCCGTGCCGACCTTCAGCACGGCCACCACATCCAAGTCGTCAGGCGAGAGATCAACGGAATCGGCTGCCTGCACTAGGTCAACGGACAATTCGTGCCTGACCTCAAGGTCCCGATCATAGTCCCAGAACTCGAGAATAGTGCTGCCTGGAAATAGCGGTTCTCCTGCAGTACCGATCATCCAGTCCCCCTGGCTGACTGCATGATCTACCACCGTGAGGAAGGGGAAAGCAATACGGCGACTCATGAGCCCCCTCCGGATAGGGTCAGCCTGAGGCCCACTGCAGCGCTTGGGGGCATGGCAACACGGATCTTGAGAGTGCCATCCACCTTCTCGGGGTTAATGAAATCACCAGTGACGGTCCTGCCACTCTCAGCTATTGTCATGTCAATCACCGTCACTGCATAGTCTTGGCCCAGACCTACGGCCGGCGCCTGTCCTCCATCCATGACCAGATAGGGATCGGCATGAACATGCTGACCAGGCTCGATGCCGCTCAAGGTCGCGCTGAAGACCGCACAGACCTCCGATTCACTGTCCTGCTCCAGACACTCGAAGACGGGAGAGGAGACACCGGGGGGACTTTTCTTCCTGCGGGAGGGAGTGCCAACCCTGCGCGGGTGGCCCGGACTCTGGCCTTCTCCACTTCCCAGCATCTTGCCCAGAATAGTTGCGGTCTTGGCTAGGGAAGGGCCTTCATCATCATCATCCACTGAAGACCTTGGCGACGCGTAGTCCACAGCTCTCCTCTTGAGGCGTTCTAGGCCTACCTTTACGAAGGTCTTCTGGCGGCCCCTAGGAAGATTCTCGTACAGCCAGTCGTCATGTGCTGGAGGTTCTGCTCTGGCAAAGGCCTCCTCGACCTCCTGCTCGTCGCTACAGACGAATACGCCGGCCCACTCGAAGCGCTCGTCGGGAAACGGTGTTCCTTCTAGGTAGCGTACCACCAGCTCGACCGGCCGCATGAGTGCGATATGGGCGCTGCGTTTCGGGGTCAACGGGTCATTGCGTGTCGCAGGCCCAGTCCTCTCCAGTCGATACCCCTTCGAGAAGGCCAGATGACCCAGCATTGCCTTTGGTCTTCGTGACCATACTTCCTCTGCGGCTGCCGGTGAATCATGAATGACATCCAGCGCCTCGGCAAAGTGATCCAGCGGAGGAAAATCCTCGGGTGCCGGCAGTGGCCACTCCTTCCCTTCGATCTCGATGGATACCCTTAGCCTGCGCGCCCCGGGTGTGGAGTGGATCATGCGGGGCCAGAAATTCCAGAGCAGGGTTTCAGCCAGCTCATCGAAGACATCATGATCATTGTCCGAGTCGAAGAGGGGATCGAGGATCATTACCGTGGTGCCAGTGTCTTCTCCGCTTCTTGGTGGCATACCGAGCTGCCCGGCCATAACCTCAGCAAATTCATCAAGCAGCGGATCGATCGTATCTGGACTCGAGCGATTACCCCACCAGTGACGGCCCGTGTAGCGGCGTTTACTGCCTTCCGTATCCTCTCCATCGAAGGCAGTACCGAGATGACAGCCGATAAAACGCCTTTGCTTGTTGCCCTTGTCCGTAGCCATAGTATCAAGCAGGATGGTCGAGCAACGGCTCATTCTGTAGAAGACAGTCTTGCCGTAACCATAAGTCCCTCCTCCTTGATCCGTATCCCGAGCAGCACCCACGTTGCGCACGAAATTTACGAAGTCCGGTGACTCCTCGTGCGCAGGCTCATCTGCGCTCAGGGGTCCGCCAAGGCCGGTCGTGCTGAAGTCACTGATTTCCATGACCCTGAGAGTTGCCTTGCCCAAGGACTTGCTAAGCCTGTCTCTCGAGTCGCACTCCGACGGCAGCTGGGTAGTGACCCTATCACGAAGTGCGGCAAGCTCTGCCGGTTTCAGTGTCCTAACCCGCATAAGGACCGAGGGACCCACACCAACGCGCGCTGCATCGATACTGTTCTGGATGGACTCGCGGATCACAGTCTGAATCATGCCAAGCGTCGGCCGGCCAAGGAGGTTGCCGAAGCCCTCGCCTGCAATGTTGCCGGTGCTGGCAAACGGCTCGCTGAAAAGCTCCATATGAGTCATGTCATCATCTCGTCTAGCCAGGCGGCAGTCTGCCTTTCGTCAATCAGGTACTCCCCTGCGAAAGCCATATCCAGAGCGTATTGAATCCTTGTAACCCCGGGTGGCAGCGAACTGCCGTAGATATCGTTGCTGGTCAGCCTCGGAAAGCCTTTCTGCACCGTCCATGCCTGGATGGCCTCTAGGGTAAAGGCTCGATCATTCCATGCCGGATCCATCGGGTCCGCGCAGCCGAGGCTGGCGAGACGCTCCAGCAGGGCCTGGCGTGACACGCCAAGGTAAAGCAGTGACCGGTAGAGCTCGGAGAGAAATACTGCACCATCTGGCGTGGGTTCGAGCGTCACTTTTACGAGCAATAGGTTGCCGCCAGCCGGTGGCAGCAGCTGGTCGATACCATGAATCATGACCTCGCTGGACGACGTGCTTCGAGATGCCTTGACCTCAATGGCATGGGCCTCAGTTCTGAAATCATGGCGCATTTCATGAGGGCCTACCCAGCTGTTCACTGCGTCAGGACTTCGTTCACAGAGCTGGTAGAGCACATGCATCTCTCCCAGGAGGCCAATCAGCGTTTCCGTGGGAACCTCGGTAGTGCGCCTGGGAAAGAGGAGGGCTCTGAAGTCCTCGAACGTCCCCTTGACCGCAGAGACCGGTTCCGCCCCGTCTGCGATGCGAGCCAATATCTCATCGACCAGCTCTTGGAAGACAGGGTCCAAGGTGGAATCCAAACAGAGAAGGTCGATGAACCTCTGATGCTTGCCAGCGAGAACCAGACGCGGAAAACTGACCCTGAGACTTCCTGTCTCATCAAGTTTTCCGGGGAAGCGACTGTCACCCAGCGGAATCAAGAGGCGACGTTCACCGCCCTCGCCTAGGGAATAGCGAACCCGGCCATAGCCGGTATCGACATCCGTTGCGAGACTGGGTATCTCGAGCCGACCATCTCCCTTGCCTGAAGCCTTGAGCTGCCCCCACAAATCACGGTTAAAGTCACTCATTAATCAGCTCCGCCTCGTCCATTTCATCAGCCATCTCGACGAAATCCTCATCATCGAGATCCTCGGACGCCGGCACGTCAAGTTCGACAGAATAATAACTGCCGCCGGAACTTGCTTCGCCCGGGAAGACGATGGCAACGCCCATCAAGTCATCCACTGCATCGAGAGGCTCTCGGGTCTTGGAAGGCTCACCTTTCCTGCGCGGGTTAGGCGAAGACTCTGAGTTAATAGGGTATAGCAGTAACAGAGGCCGGCCTTCGGGTCTTAGCTCCTTTAAATCTTCCCACTTCTTTCCCTTGACGGATTTTGGCTGGTCATCTGCATCGATAAGAACATCACTACGCGACATGAGCGCCTTGATGTCGGCATACTTTTTCTTCGGCTCCCTAAGCCGCGAACGATTTACTGTGGTCACCTTGCCCAGTCCACCGAGATCATGGTGCGATAACTCGCCCTTCTCGGAGAGGATGACACCGACATTCCATGTACTCAGGTAATCACGCTGCTTGTCGATGTACTCGAGCAGCAGCTTTTTCTTGAGGTTCAGATGCGAATCACAGATATCGTAGGCCACCAAGAACTGGCGCACCTTTTCGACCTCCACCTCTGTGGCCAGATGGCTGGTGACTCCCACGAACCTCGAGCTGCCGATGGTATCGATCAGGCGACTGGCGGCTTTCCAGTTGCCGCGGACAACTTCATCATCACGGTGGTCGAACCGGATCGTTTGCACATGCCGCCCGGCAAAACTGATTGACGTGCGATAGGCGTGTCTCATCTTGCCAGCCGACGTGATGGCCATCCCTGGTATTGATCTGACCTTCACAGCGAAGTCTGTAGGTGTCAGATCATGCGTTCGATAATTTTGGATATCTTCCCGGACCTCCTCTTCGATACGCGCAAGCTGTCGGAAACGATCGGCCAGATCCGGTGTGGTCCAGAGACGCGGAAGGTCCTCGTACCCTTGCCGATAGCCAAACCACCTGCCCATCTGAAGAAGCGAATCATACTGACTGGAGGTCCGGAGGAAGAAGGAGACAGACAGCCCCTCAAGGGTGAGACCGCGGGCCAGAACGGCGCCCCCTACCACGATGTAGGTCTTCTCGTCGCCGGTGTAGTCGAGACGGCGTTCACTTTCGCCATTCTCGACGACAACCTGAAGCGCTTCGAGTACCTTGTTCAGCTCCGTGAGGAGTTCAGCTGCTGGAGGCCTGGACTCATGCTGCTCGCGATATGGCTCGACTCGCTCGTATTCCTGCTCCATTACGCGCGACAGTGCCTCGAAGGCAGGACCGGTACCTGTACGCAGGTCGTCGGCATGGCGATCAAGCCAGGCATCGATGGCATCAGCCATTCGGTCATGCTGGAGAATCCGGGGAGAAGTATGGACGAGCATCGACATGTGGCGGCCGGCATGGCCACGACGGCGGCGTACAGCGCAGCTGCCTATGAACCACAATATGGCATGCTCTAGGTTCTCGGTGATGACAGGCTGAAAGTTATCATTGTCAGCTGCCTTTACGGGGCGCAACCTGTCGAGCTCATTTTCATCCTCGATCAGGCGGATCATGTCATGCCCTGATTCGACTTCCTCACCTGGGTCATCGGGTTCGTCGCCGAACACTTCTCGGGTACCGAAGTAGGCATCTGGCTTGGGCAGGGCCGTGATGAAGTCTTCGGGATAGAGGTCATCGAGTTCTTCCTTGCCCGCTGGATACGGGTTGATGAAGACGTTTGCGAAAGGGGTTGCCGTATAGCCCACATATGACACTGAAGGCAGACTACGGATGATCCGGCGAATAAGCTCGTTGATCGTGGTCATGTCGAACTCGCTCTTAGCAGAGTTGACTGACGCCTGATCACACTCATCGTCAATAATGAGAACCTTTAGCTCTCGAAGTATCTTCGGCTGCGTTCGCTCGATGGTCCGCAGGAACTGCTTGAGACGCGATGACACCTTCTTCAGGACGGCGAGTTGTGCTCTGCCAGGCACGGGCATGGTAAAGGCACCGTTCCTGGGGATGATAAAATCACCGTCCTCCTCGGACTTGGTGTATAGCTCCCAGAGTTCTCGATGACGATCAACGATATCGCTGTCAAGCCTGAGCTGAGTCTGTGACCGCAGCTTGTTGGTCATACCTCCGAGAAGCACAACGAGGTTGTAGCCAGCATCGACGGCCTTGGCGATGACGGCTGTCATGTTGGCCGTCTTGCCGGACTGGACGTAACCAACCACCAGCCCACGGCAGCAGAAGGATCTTCTTGCAGGATTGCCGAGCAGGGACACGACCTCGCTGGAAGTCTCATCAATGGAGTCAACAGCGTCGTCTTCCCACCTCTTGATGTGTCGCAGGTACCCATCAAGAGCAGGCCAGTGCCTGTCGCGCGGCTGCGGCCCCTGGTACCAGTCATTCCTCGGCTTGATGATCGATGAGGGGCGAAGGATCTCCACTTCCTCGAGAGAGGAACGTACAAGCTCGGAAGCCTTTGCAATGTTGCGCGAGACAGAGTCGGGCAACTCTCCCATTACTTCCTCGAAGTCCCGGATGACTTCCTCGGCAGCCCTCTCGACGGAACCATACCTTGGCAGCTTCTCCCGGATCTGCTCCGCGTGCCTTTCGACCTGTCTGTTCGACATGCTCCAACTCTTCCTGTCGTGGTGCATCAATGACGAAGACACGAGGTCTTCGGTTGACCGCCTTTAGTTATAATGAAACCAACTTAAACACGGTTCGGGCCACTGGCAAGGTAGCGAAAGATCCAGAGTGGACTACAATCACGATGCATCAACGTGAACGCCACTCCCACGGCCGCTGCCCGGCTCAGCCCCCTTTCCCTGCCTGCCGCGCCTGGCGTTCCGCCGCTTGGTAGCGCTTCTCATCGCAATACCAGTAGCAAGTTTAGGCTGCGCTCGCCATCACCAGCAGCCCTGCGATGATCAGCTCCCACACCCACTGCCCGCATCCGGAAGCGCTCGTTGCCGGGTAGCACGCACCGACACCGCGCCGACCAGAACCACTCGACCTCGGCCGATGTGAACATGTCCCCCCACCGAGTGTGACGCGTCACCGACCACCAAGGGCCAGCCAGATGCCGTGAGACAGAATCTGGCTACAGCAGCAACGCCAAGGCCACATTCACCAGCAGGTACTCCAGCGGTTCGGAGAGCCATGTGTACAATCGCCCAATGATGCAATGTTGCATGTAGAGTTCGGAAAAAGCTCTGCGGCGTCGACCAGCCAAGTCTCTGGTAGTGTCGGCGCGTGGCCAATAAAATATCGCACGACGACGTCATGGCCTACCAAGCAGGCACATTGGCGACGCATCTACTGCTGTTGTCACCCTGCGATCAAAAAAGCTTACCCGTCAAAGTCCGGTGCCCCCTGAGGGCAGCACCGACACTATGACGCAACCTACGGGTAGCGCCCTACCAGGCAGAAGCCACTATAGGTCTCCCTGATCTGCCCGCGATTACGCAGCTATCAATGCCGACCACGATATGGTCGATAACCCGCACCTCGATCAGTGTCAAGGCGTCCTTGAGTCGCGGGATGATGCGCCGGTCGGCGTCGCTGGGCTCGGGGCCACCGCTGGGATGGTTGTGGACCAGAACTACGGCAGCAGCGTTGTTGGCCAAGGCCTGCTTTACCACCTCGTGGGGGTAGACGCTGGCTGAGTCGATAGTGCCATGGAACAGTTCCTCGAAGCTGATCACGCGGTGCTGGCTGTCGAGGAAGACGGCGCTGAACACCTCGTACTCGTAGTTAAGCAGCAGAATTTATAGGTACTCGAACGCCAGAGCTGGCTGGGTGATCTTCCGCCCTCTGGCCAGCTCTGGCGACGAGCGAAGGCCTTGGCAATGCTCAAGAGTTCCGCTTCTATTACTGGGGCGATAGGTGCCGGCTGTCTCACTAGCACTCAGCTTGCGGTGGCACATGGTGTTTCTCCTCAGGCCACCATGACCATGGTCATACGGCGCTCCAGCTCCCCGTAGAAGGCCTCGACGCGCTCGGCGATGGTGCGGATCAGTGCCTCGTCCCGATGCGCTTCATGAACAGCAGCATCCCCGGCCAGTAGCTGACGAAGTCGATCCACTCCCGCTCACTGACCCACAGTCCGCCCTGGCACTGCGCCACGTGCTCCTAGGGCAGCTCGTCGGCCAGCAGCAACTCGATCTGGGGTTTGGGCAGCTTGGTCTTGATCTCGACCAAGCCGTTGCTATCCACCAGGCAAGCCGACGAGTAGCCCACATCGTGATTGAGGATGATGCCAACCTGCTCCAGACTGGAAAGGGCAACGGCCTCGTGATAAAGCTCCCGGACCACGGGTTCCAGCTCATGGCCGCGCTGGGTGTGGGCATTGCCCTAGAAGGTATCCGTAGGGCTCGCCGGTGGTTCGCGCGCCGATCAGCTGGTGTATATAGCTCATCGCACCAACACCGAAGCCTCCCGGCCTCTCGCCTGTGACCAGCAGGGTCTTCAGCTCGGACATGACGATGCCGAGCCGCGCAGCTTGTCGAAGTCGCCACGCGGCACCTGCCAGGCGTCGCCGTACTCACCGACGAACCACTCTTGGGTCGTCGGAGGGCAGGAGGCAATCAGCTGCCGGATCTGTCCGGCCTGGAAGGGGGTGACGAGTTTGACCGGGGCTTCGGTGTGACCGTTGTCGTCCTGGCCGCGGGTGGTGATGTTGAGCAGGACGCAATCAACAACCACCTTCAGGTGGTGAAGCGCGTGCTCAACCTCGCCTACCGCGAGCGGGGGTGGCTCGAGCAGCCGCTGGGGGACAAGCTGAAGAAGAAGTCGCCGAAGAACGAGCGGCATGTCTATCTCAGCACCCAGGAGCTCGGCGAGTTGCTGCAAGCCATCCCTGACCGGAACGCCGTAGAGAAGAAGGTCATCGCGCTGGCGGCGCTCACCGGGTTACGCCAAGGGGAGTTGCTCAGTCTCGATGCTTCGAACGTCCACGGTGGTCGCATCCTGCTGCGACCAGACCAGACGAAGAGCGGCAAGGCGCGAGTGGTGCCGGTACCGGAAGATGCGCGCCCATGGCTGGAGGACCTGCCCTTCGCTACCACATACCCGAGGTTGCGGTGGGCATGGGAAAAAGCCAGGGAGGCAGTCGGTCGCAAGGACCTGCGCTTCCATGACCTGCACCACAGCTACGCCAGTATGCTGGCCCAGGCCGGCGAGAGCATGACAACGGTGCGGGATTTGCTGGGGCACTCAAGCCTGATCGTCACCAGCCGCTACGCGCACATGTTCGATGCGGGGCTGGATGATATTGCAACGAGGCTGCCGAGTTTAAATGCGGCCATCTGCGACCAAAATGCGACCAAGCATTGAAGGAGGGGTGCTACGAGGAGAGGGTGATGCCGCTAACCACTTGATTTTCAAGTGGTGCCGGTGGTCGGACTCGAACCGACACGCCTGTTACAGCGGCGGATTTTGAATCCGCTGCGTCTACCAATTCCGCCACACCGGCAACGGCCCAGAATTATACGTGGGCCGACGGCCAGGTCAATGATTTCACGTCATTCTCGCGGGCATCATCAGTAGATTGCTATCATCGCGCCCACCTTGACTCGGCGCCTCCGCCGACGGTCGTTCCCGTATCAGGAGTCCTCCATGGCGCAATCACGCAACGACACCCCACCCTCTCCATCCGTCGCAGCACGCACCGGGCTGGTGCTCGGCCTGGTATTCCTGCTGTTGACCCTGATCATCCCAGCACCGAGCGGCATGTCGCCCGTCGCCTGGCACTGTGTCGGCATGGCATTGCTGATGGCCAGCTGGTGGTCCACCGAGGCGATTCCGATTCCGGTCACCTCACTGGTGCCGATGGTGCTCGCCCCGGCGCTGGGCATTGAGGGTATCAAGGAGACGGCGGCCAGCTATGCCAATCCGATCATCTATCTGTTCCTCGGCGGCTTTCTCCTGGGTATCGCGATGCAGGTCTGGAACCTCCATCGCCGTGTGGCGCTGCAGGTACTGCGGGTGGTCGGCAGTGAGCCGAAACGCCAGATTGCGGGGTTCATGATCGCCACCGGCTTCATCAGCATGTGGGTCTCCAACACCGCCACGGCGATCATGATGCTGCCGATCGGCCTCTCGGTACTGAGCCTGCTCGAGCATTCGGATCCCAAGGAACTGAACCGCTTCGCAACCGCCCTGCTGCTGGGCATCGCCTATTCAGCAAGCATCGGGGGCGTGGCCACCCTGATCGGCACGCCTCCCAACGCCCTGCTGGCCGGCTACCTGTCGGACTCGATGAACATTGATCTCGGCTTTGCCCAGTGGATGCTGATCGGGCTGCCGATCAGCATCGCGATGATGGTGGTTGCCTGGTGGTGGCTGTGCCGTGGCGACTTTCAACTCGCCACTGGCGGCAGCGAGAGCGCCGACATGATTCATCGCGAACTGGCCGAGATGGGACCGATGAGCGCGGCCGAAAAGCGCGTCGGCATGGTCTTTCTGCTGGCGGCAGCGGCCTGGATCGTCCGTCCCCTGCTCAATAATCTCGGCGTCGACTGGCTGTCGGATACCTCGATCGCCATTCTCGCCGGCATGGCACTGTTCCTGATCCCCAGCGGTCGCCACCGTGGCGAATCCCTGATGAACTGGGAGGAAGCGGTCAAGCTGCCCTGGGGCATCCTGCTGCTGTTCGGTGGCGGCCTGGCGCTGGCCGGGGCCATCAGCTCGTCGGGACTCGCCGAGTGGATCGCCAACCAGCTCTCCGTGCTCGGCGCGCTGCCGACCCTGGCCGTCATTGCCGGCGTGGTACTGGTGATCATCTTCCTCACGGAAGTGACCTCGAACACCGCTACCGCGGCGGCCTTCCTGCCGCTGCTCGGCGCCATGGCCATGTCACTGGACATTCCGGTGCTGGTCATCACGGCTCCCGCCGCGATCGCCGCCAGCTGCGCCTTCATGATGCCGGTGGCCACGCCGCCCAACGCGATCGTCTTCGGCTCCGGGCATATGAGCATTCAGTCCATGATTCGCGCCGGCTTTGCCCTCAACCTCGCAGGCACCGTCCTGGTAACCCTGATGGCCTACGCGCTGATCCTGTTGCTGTGGTAATCGTCACGCACCATTTCTCATGAATCTGCCCGCGTTTCCTGACGTGACAGTCAGGAAACGCTATCCTTGTGCACCGCCGTCACGCGTCATCCCTTCGACCCACCGCGGCTTCGGCGGGTCACTCACCTGTTGATCGTTGTTGCGTCTGTCATTCAAGAGCCCACATGCAAAGAGCCGATTTCCATTTTGATCTTCCGCAAGAGTTGATCGCTCGCTACCCTTCGGAAGTACGCAGCGACTGTCGCCTGCTGTGCGTCGATGGCGACAGCGGCCAGTTCAGCCACCACCACTTTCCCGACCTCGTGGACATGCTGGAACCCGGCGACCTGCTGGTTTTCAACGATACTCGCGTCATTCCCGCGCGCCTGCACGGCCACAAGGCCAGCGGCGGCAAGGTCGAGATGCTTCTGGAACGCCCGCTGGATGCCCATCGTGGGCTGGTCCACCTGCGCGCCAGCAAGTCACCGTCCCCCGGCACCGAACTGAACTTCGAAGGCGGGATCCAGGCGGTGGTCGAGGGACGTCAGGACGCGCTGTTCGAGCTGCGCTTCCTCGGCGAGACACCGATGATCGCGCTGCTCGAGCAGCATGGCCACATGCCGCTGCCGCCCTATATCACCCGCGACGACGAACTTTCGGACCGCGAGCGTTATCAGACGGTCTATGCCCGCCGCGATGGTGCGGTGGCCGCCCCGACCGCCGGATTGCACTTCGACCAACCGTTGCTCGAACGCCTGGCCGCCAAAGGGGTCGAATCGACGTTCGTGACTCTGCATGTCGGTGCCGGAACCTTTCAGCCGGTACGTGCAGAGGACATTCGCGAGCATCACATGCACAGTGAGTGGATCGACGTCGGTGAAGATACCTGTGCCAAGGTGCGCGCCGCACAGCAGGCCGGCAAGCGAGTCATCGCCGTGGGCACCACCAGCGTGCGTTGCCTGGAAACGGCCAGTGCCTCGGGCGAGATTGCGCCATTCTCCGGCGATACCGATATTTTCATCTATCCCGGCTACGAGTGGCGCTGTGTCGATGCCCTGGTCACCAACTTCCACCTGCCGGAGTCGACCCTGCTGATGCTGGTGTCCTCATTCGCCGGTCACGATACGGTCATGGCGGCGTATCGGGAAGCGGTCCAGGAAGGCTATGCCTTCTTCAGCTACGGCGACGCCATGTTCTTGACCCGCCACCATGCTCCATCCGCAAGACGCGCCGATATCGAGACCTCCGATGCGTAACGAATGCTTCATGACCTTCGAGCGCCTGGCCAGCGACGGCCGGGCGCGCCGCGGTAGACTGACCTTTCCCCGAGGGACGGTCGAAACCCCTGCCTTCATGCCGGTCGGAACCTATGGCACCGTCAAGGGCATGACGCCCCAGTCGGTGCAGGAAATCGGCGCCGAGATCATTCTCGGCAACACCTTCCACCTGTGGCTGCGGCCGGGAACCGAGGTCATCGAGGCCCACGGCGATCTGCACGACTTCGCCCAGTGGGACAAGCCGATCCTCACCGACTCCGGCGGTTTCCAGGTCTTCTCGCTCGGCGAGATGCGCAAGATCACCGAACAGGGCGTGCATTTCCGCTCGCCGGTGGACGGCGCCAAGGTCTTCATGGGCCCCGAGGAATCCATGGCGGTGCAGCGTGCGCTGGGCTCCGACATCGTGATGATCTTCGACGAATGCACGCCCTACCCTGCGACCTTCGACGAGGCCCGACGCTCCATGGAAATGTCATTGCGCTGGGCACAACGCTCGCGCGATGCGCACGGTGCGTCCCCCTCGGCGCTGTTCGGCATCATCCAGGGCGGCATGTATCCGGCACTGCGCGAGGCCTCCCTGAAAGGACTCGGCGAGATCGGCTTCGATGGCTACGCCATCGGCGGCCTGTCGGTGGGCGAGCCCAAGGAGGAAATGCTCGAGGTGCTCGACTACCTGCCCGAGTGGATGCCGGACGACAAACCGCGCTATCTGATGGGCGTGGGCAAGCCGGAAGACCTGGTCGAGGGCGTGCGCCGCGGGGTCGACATGTTCGACTGCGTGATGCCGACCCGCAACGCTCGCAACGGCCACCTCTTCACTGCCGAGGGCACCGTCAAGATCCGCAACGCCAGGCATCGCCACGACACCGGCCCGCTGGAGGAAGGGTGCGATTGCTACACGTGCCGGAACTTCTCGCGTGCCTATCTGCATCATCTGGATCGCTGCGGCGAGATGCTCGGCTCGATGCTCAATACCGTCCACAACCTTCGCCATTATCAGCGCCTGATGGCTGGTTTGCGCGGTGCCATCGAAGCGGGTACATTGGCCCACTTCGTGGAAGGGTTCTACGCGCAGCGTGGCCTGCCGGTTCCTCCCGTACCGAATTGAAGGCTGGCCAACTCAGGAGGCCAGCCGCCAGGCGCCGCATGGTGCCGCTTTGTTTACCACGACTCAGGAGATTGTCGTAAATGTTGGACTTCTTCATTTCCCCGGCCCTGGCCCAGGACGCCGGGGGCGCGCCGGGCGGAGGCATCGCCCAGATCGTGATGCTGGTCGGCTTCGTGCTGATCTTCTACTTCCTGCTGTGGCGCCCCCAGGCCAAGCGAGCCAAGCAGCACAAAAAGCTGATCGCCGGCCTCTCCAAGGGCGACGAGATCGTCATCGGCGGCGGCATGCTGGGTCGTATCACCAAGGTCAGCGAGGACAGCGAATTCCTGTCCATGGAAATCGCCGAGGGCACCGAGGTCAGCGTGCAGAAGAACGCCGTGGCCACCGTCCTGCCCAAGGGCACGCTCAAGTCCATCTGATCGGACATGCCCGCGCCGCCATGCGGTGCGGGCTGCCCTGCGACCACCGAGGCGGGGCCAGGCCAACCGGCTCCGCCCGGTGCTCGTGATGACGCAACGCCCGTCTCCATCATCAGCAACCTGAGGGCAGGGCCCCCATGCTTAACCGTTACCCCCTGTGGAAGTATCTACTGATACTCCTCGTCCTCGTCGTCGGCCTGATCTATGCCCTTCCCAACCTCTTCCCCGAGGACCCGGCAGTACAGATCAGCAGTGATCGCGGCGAATTCACGCTCGACGAACGACAGCTCGACCGCCTCGAGACCTCCCTCGAAGAATCGGATATCGCCATCAAGTCCGTCGAGAATCAGCCCCAGAGCGTCCTGATCCGGCTCCGTCACGCCGACGACCAGATCAGAGCACGCGACCTGCTCAGCGATTCTCTCGGCGAAGACTACGTCGTGGCACTGAACCTGGCCGAATCCACGCCGTCCTGGCTGGAGTCGCTGGCTGCCTCGCCCATGACGCTCGGCCTCGACCTGCGCGGCGGCGTGCACTTTTTGCTCGAAGTCGACATGGATGCCGCCATCACCCAGCGCCTGGAGTCGGACGCCAGCGCCATGCGCACCACCCTGCGCGACGAGCGACTGCGCTATCGCAACACCAAGCTCGGCGAGCGTTCGATCAGCATGGACTTCATGAACGCCGAAGACCGTGACGAAGCGCGACAGTTGATCGCCCCCGAGTATCCCGAGTTCGACTACAGCAATGTCGAACGGGCGCGAGGCGCCGGCCTGAAGATGACCCTGACCGACACGGCCGTCGACGAGATCCAGGATTACGCGGTCAACCAGAACCTGACCACGCTGCGCAACCGCGTCAACGAACTGGGCGTCTCCGAGCCGCTGGTACAGCGCCAGGGGCCGAACCGTATCGTCGTCGAACTGCCCGGCGTCCAGGATACCGCAGCCGCCAAGCGCATCATCGGCGCCACGGCCAATCTGGAGTTCCGCCTCGAGGCGCGGCCCGACACCCCGGATGCCGAAACCGAGACCTTCCCGTTCCGCAACAATGAAGCACGTACCGCGACCCTGATGCGTGACGTGATCATTACTGGCGACCGGGTCTCGAACGCCAACCGCAGCTTCGATGAAAATGGCCGTCCCCAGGTCAACATCGACCTCGACGGTACCGGCGGCACCCTGATGAACCGCGCGACCCGAACCAACATCGGGCGCAACATGGCGGTGCTGTTCATCGAGCACAACTCCCGCGAGCGCACGGTGATGGAGAACGGTGAGGAGACCACCGTCCGCACGCAGAGCACCGAACGCGGCATCATCAGCCTGGCCACCATCCAGAGCGCGCTGGGTAACAGCTTCCGCATCACCGGCCTGGAGTCGCCCACCGAGGCGGCCGACCTGGCACTGTTGCTGCGTTCCGGCTCGCTGGCCGCGCCGATGTACTTCGCGCAGGAGCGCACCATCGGACCCAGCCTCGGTGCCAAAAACATCGAGCGCGGCATCCAGTCCGTTCAGATCGGCCTGCTGCTGGTGGTGCTGTTCATGCTGGTGCGCTACCGGGTGTTCGGGGTCTTCGCCAATATTGCCCTGGCACTCAACCTGACCCTGCTCGTCGCTGTCATGTCGATGCTCGGCGCCACCCTGACCCTGCCGGGCATTGCCGGTATCGTGCTCACCCTGGGGATGGCCGTGGACGCCAATGTGTTGATCTTCGAGCGCATCCGCGAGGAACTGCGCAACGGGCTCTCGGTCCAGCAAGCCATTCACGCCGGTTACGAGCGCGCCTTCTCGTCGATCGTCGACGCCAACATCACCACCCTGCTGGTGGCGTTGATCCTGTTCTCGATCGGCACCGGGCCGGTCAAGGGCTTCGCCGTGACGCTGTCACTGGGCATTTTGACCTCGCTGTTCACCGCGCTGATGGTGACCCGCGCCATGGTCAATCTGTGCTACGGCGGCAAGCCGGTCAAGAAGCTCTGGATATAAGAGGTGGCCATGCAATCCCTCATCAATCGACAATTCGACTTCATGGGCAAGCGCCGCTATGCCTTCATCATCTCGGTGGCAACGCTGCTGATATCGGTGGTCGCGATACTGGTCCAGGGCCTCAACCTGGGACTCGATTTCACCGGCGGTACCCTGGTCGAAGTCCGCTATGCCACGGCACCGGCGCTCAGTGCGGTGCGCGAGACCCTGGAGGCCGCCGGCTTCAAGGACGTGGCGGTGCAGACCTTCGGCGCCTCCACCGAGGTGTTGATTCGTCTGCAGCAAGCCTTCGATGCCGGTGTCGGCGACCAGGTCGTCGACCTGCTCCGCCAGGGCGGCAACAGCGTGGATCTGGTGCGTGCCGAGTTCGTCGGCGCCCAGGTCGGTGACCAGCTACGCGACCAGAGCGGCATGGGCATGCTGGTGGCCCTGGGCGTCGTCGTGCTCTACGTGGCCTTCCGCTTCCAGTACAAGTTCGCCATCGGCGCCCTGCTGGCCCTGGGCCACGATGTCTTCATCGTGCTTGGCGTCTTTGCGCTGTTCGGCTTCGAGTTCGACCTGACGGTGTTGGCAGCGGTGCTGGCGGTGATCGGTTACTCGCTCAACGACACCATCGTGGTCTACGATCGCATCCGCGAGAACATTCGCAAGTCGCGCATCGACGACATGCCCGCCATCTTCAACGAATCCATCAACCAGACCCTGTCGCGGACCCTCGCGACATCCGGTACCACGCTTCTGGTGGTGCTGGCCCTGATGATTCTTGGCGGCGACATGATTCACTTCTTCGCCGTGGCACTGTTCATCGGCATCACGGTCGGGACCTTCTCGTCCATCTATGTCTCCGCCGCTTTGCTGCTGCCCCTCAAGCTGCAACGCGCGGACCTGATGCCGGCACAGAAGGAAGACGCAGAAGCCGAAGAAGAACTGCCCTGATCGCTCCCCCGAAAGGGCAGCCCGACAAAAAGAGCCACCCGGCATGCCGGGTGGCTCTTTTTTCATCCAGCGGCATCGGCAAAAAGCTCGATACCGCGACTCGATCACTCGCTAAGCTACGCCCTGGGCATCGGGGCGAAAGACTTCACGAGCGTGGTGATACAG